>JANXTL010000201.1 GCA_025352375.1 Acetobacteraceae bacterium
TTGAGCTGATGCACATGATCCGCAAGGGGCAGATGCTGTTGACGGGCGAATTGTGTCCGGCACGTCAGTTCTATTCACTGGCGGAATAAACCGATCGGGCTTCTTGGGCTCCGCTCATGCACTGAAGAAATTTGCGACAGAACCCCTTCGCGCAGGAGTGCCGCCGCGAAATCGGGATCGCGCGCCACGCGGCCCTGCACCAGTTCTATGAGGCTCTTCGTCAGCGCCATGGCCCCTGCCCTCGCTCAGACCAGCTCAAGCCGCAGCTCGCGGCCGACGAGCGCGGCGGCGCGCTGGAGGGTCTCGATGGTGATGTTACCCTTCGCCTTCAGGATGCGATCGACCTGCGCGCGGCTCGTGTGCATGCGTTCGGCGAGCACCGCCTTGGTCATGCCCTGACGCTCCATTTCCTGCGTGAGCTGCCAGGCGACGACGCGCGTCACCGCCTCGGCCTTCGCGGCTTCGCGGATGCCTTCATCGGTCAGGAACGTGTCGAGCGTCGTGCCCCAATGGGGATTCTTCTTGTTGCTCATGCCTTCATCTCCTTCATCCGTTTGCGTGCAATCTCCAAATCGCCCTCGGGCGTCTTCTGCGTTTTCTTGATGAACCCATGCACCACGCCGATACGCCCCTCATCGACAAAAAACAGCAGGCGGGCGATGCGCCGGCTCGGCAACGTGCTGCGGACTTCCCACAGGCCCCCGCCCAGAGCGCGGCAGAGTGGCATGCCGATCGGCCAGCCAAACTGCACCGTCGCCAGATCGGTCCCGATCACCCGGCGATCCTCGGGCGGTAGACTGCGCAGCCAGTCGAGAACGGGTTCCGCGCCACCTGTCGTCCGGTAGAAGTAGGCGGGTATCTCCGGCAGGTGCGTGGGCGTCATTCCGATCCTTTCTGGTAACAACGTATCATATAAAACACGTTTTGGCAAGGCCCATGGATAGCGCGTCGCGCCGAAGTCAGGTTTTTTGTCTGGACACAATTAGACCCAGATTTAGGCAGACCCCGAGCTGCGGAAGGGCATCAACCCGCGGCTAGAGCGTGATCGCCTGAGGTTGACTTCAACCTCGGGCGATCACGCTCTCAAACAAAGGCTTAGACCATGATCCAACGCCGAGATCGCATGCAACCTCAAACGATCATGGTCTATGCCGAAACCTTGCGCCATTGGCGCTGGCGCTTCGCCGCCAATCGGGACGCTATCGCGGCCCTTTACGACGAGCGATTCTGCCGTATGTTCGAGTTCTACCTTGCCGCGTCGGAACTCAGTTTTCGGCGGGAGGATCAGATGGTGTTTCAGCTTCAGATGGCGCACCGAATCGGGTCGGTACCGCTCACGCGCGATTATGTTCCCGAAAATGAAGCAGCTGACATTATTCTGCAACGCTCCCCGTTTTCCACGCTATCCACAGGGTAACAAAGCTGTCGCACCGCGCCGCCGGCTCCTAATCTCCGCCAACCATGAATAGCATCTCCGATTCGCCCCTGCTCGGCCTTTCCCAGCGCCTCCCGCCCTCCAACCTTCAGGCGGAGCAGGCGTTGCTCGGCGCTTTGCTGGCCAACAACAAAGCCTATGAACGCGTGTCGGAGTTCCTGGCCCCCGAACACTTCGCCGACCCGATCCATGGCCGCATCTTCCAGTCGGTCGCGCGACGGATCGAGGCCGGGCAACTCGCCGATGCCGTGACGCTGAAGGCGGAATACGAGCACTCCGGCGTACTGGAGGAGGTCGGCGGCACCCAGTATCTCGCGCAGCTGCTAACCGCGATGGTCGGCATCATCAACGCCGGCGAATACGGCAAAACCGTCCACGACGCCTGGCTGCGGCGGCAGTTGATCGATGTCGGCGAAACCGTTGTCAACAACGCCTTCGGTGCCGACGCGGAGCTGGATGGCGCGCAACAGATCGAAGCGGCGGAGCAATCCCTTTTCCAGCTCGCGACCGAGGGCGGCAACAACGGCGGTTTCGTCGCGTTCGAACGCGCCCTGACCGATGCCATCCTGGGTGCCGAACGCTCATTCCGCCGGGCAGGCCACGTGTCGGGCCTCACTACGGGCCTGCGGGATATGGACGCCAAGACCGGCGGCCTGCACCCATCGGATTTGCTGATCCTCGCCGGCCGCCCCGGCATGGGCAAAACCGCACTCGCCACCAAGATCGCGTTCGGCGCCGCCAAGGCGCTGTTGGAGGAAGCGCGGGCCATCGACCCACACGCCATGCCAAAAGCGCAGATCGCCATTTTCTCCCTGGAAATGAGCTGCGAACAGCTCGCCACCCGCCTGTTGTCGGAAGAGGCGCGGGTGTCAGGCGACCGCATCCGGCGCGGCGATATCGGACAAAAAGATTTCGATAAGTTCGTGCAGGTGTCTCGGGAAATCGCCGCGCTGCCAATCCAGATCGACGACACCCCGGCGATCACAATGTCGGCGCTACGCACCCGCTGCCGGCGGTTGAAGCGTACCAAAGGCCTGGCTCTGGTGGTGGTCGACTATTTGCAACTCATGCGGCCCTCGGCGGGAACGCGACCCGAGAACCGGGTGTTGGAAATCAGCCAGATCACCCAGGGGCTGAAGGCCATCGCCAAAGAATTATCAGTGCCGGTGATCGCCCTGTCGCAGCTATCGCGCGCGGTGGAAAGCCGCGAAGACAAGCGGCCGCAATTGTCCGATTTGCGTGAGTCAGGCACCATCGAGCAGGACGCCGACGCGGTGATGTTCATCTATCGCGACGAATATTACCTGCAGCAGCGCATGCCCAAGGAAATGGCTTACGATACCCCCGACAAGTTCCAAACAAGCCTGAGCAAATGGCAGCAGGACATGGAGAACGTGCATAATCAGGCCGAGCTGATCCTGGCCAAAAACCGGCATGGTCCGACTGGCACGATCAAGCTGTATTTCGAGGGCGAGTTCACCCGCTTTGGGGATCTGGATCAGATACCCGAACACGAGGGTTATGGGGGGTGACACGAATGGAGGCCGCCGGAGGCGTCCTGCACGTCGACCTCGGCGCCATCGTCGCCAACTGGCGCCTGCTGGTTTCACGCCATCCCGCCGGCCCGGTCGCCGGGGTTGTGAAGGGCGATGGTTACGGCCTCGGCGCCGGACCCGTCGCTCGGGCCTTGTACGATGCGGGTTGCCGACACTTCTTCGTTGCCCTGCTCGACGAAGCCCTCGCCATTCGGGACCGAATTCCCAACGCCATGCTGGCGGTCCTTGGCGGCCCGACACCGGGCAGCGAACCCGCCTACATCGCCCACCGCATCGTGCCGGTTTTAGGGTCGCTGCGGGAGATCGAAGCATGGGCAGGCACGGACCTTCCCGCCATCCTCCACATCGACACCGGTATGTCCCGTCTCGGCCTCGACGCTCGGGAGATGGCCGTGCTGCTACAGGACCCCGCACGCCTTTCCGGGATCGACGTGCGGTACATCATGACCCACCTGGTGTCGGCGGAGGCCGCGAACGACCCGCTGAACGAACACCAACGCCAGCGCTTCGCCGAAGCCTGCGCCGGCCTGCCACCCGCGCCCCGCAGCTTCGCCAACTCATCCGGCATCTTCCTGGGGGAGAAATTCGGGTCCGATTTGGCTCGGCCGGGTGCCGCCCTGTTCGGCATCAACCCGACCCCCGGGCAGCCGAACCCCATGCGCCAGGTCGTACGGCTGATGGCGCGCGTTCTCGCAGTCCGCGACATTCCAGCCGGCGCCAGCGTCGGCTACAATGCCACTTGGCGCGCGACCCGCCCCAGTCGTATCGCGACGGCGGGGGTCGGGTATGCCGATGGGTGGGACCGCGGATTGTCGGGCCGCGGGCGAGCGTTCTTTGACGGCGCCCCGGTCCCGCTGGTAGGGCGTGTGTCCATGGACCTCACCACGTTCGACGTCACCGATTTTCCCGCCGTCGCCCCCGGCGGGTGGCTGGAGTTCCTCGGCGCGCATCAATCGCCGGACGAGGTCGCGGCCTTGGCCGGCACCAACGGGTACGAAATTCTGACCTCCCTCGCGCTGCGCCTTCCCCGGGTCTACGAAGCCGCGTGAACGCCATTCTGAATTTTCTGGCCACCATCGGGCGCGGCACCATCGCCGCCTGCCGTTCGGCGGGCAGCGTCGCTGTTTTCGGGGCGGAGGGGCTGTCCCACATCGTCCGCCCCCCTTTCTATGGCCGCCTGTTTGTCAAAGCACTGCTGGATATCGGCTATTTCAGCCTGCCCGTGGTGGCAATGACGGCGATCTTCACCGGCATGGTGCTGGCGTTGCAGTCATACACCGGCTTCGCCCGGTTCTCCGCCCAGGGGGCGGTCGCCAATCTCGTCGTTCTGTCGGTGACCCGCGAACTGGGGCCGGTTCTGGCCGGGCTGATGGTCGCGGGCCGGGTGGGGGCGGCGATGGCGGCGGAGTTGGGCACCATGCGCGTGACCGACCAAATCGACGCGCTATCCACGCTGTCCACCCAGCCGATGAAATACCTGGTGGCGCCGCGGTTACTGGCAGGTATCGTGGCGCTGCCGCTGCTGGTGCTAATCGCCGACATCCTGGGCGTCATGGGCGGGTTCATCGTCTCCACCCTGAAGCTGGGCTTCAACGTGAGTGCTTACCTGACCAACACGATCAACTTCGTGCAGACCGGCGATGTGGTCTCTGGTTTGGTCAAAGCCGCCGTGTTCGGGTTGTTGATCGCGCTGATGGGCTGCTATCAGGGCTATAACAGCAAAGGCGGCGCGCAGGGCGTCGGCGCCGCCACGACCAATGCCGTGGTCAGCGCTTCAATCCTGATCCTTGCGTTCGACTATGTGCTGACCGAGATGTTCTTCGCCCGCTGAGCGGTTACCCCTGCCAGACGGAGACGAATTTTTCCGAATCGGGACGCGCTGCCGACGAAGTACCGCCAACGCTCGTGCCTACATAGACGAAACCCATGATTTCGTCGTCAGCCGCCAGGCCGAACGCGGCTTTCACCGCGGGGTCGTAAGCGGCGTCGCCGGTTTTCCACATCGCGCCGTAACCGAGGGCATGAGCGGCCAGCATGATGTTTTGAGTGGCGGCGGCGGCCGAGCCAATCTGCTCGAACGGCATGATCTTGTGGCCCTTGTTCACCTTCGCGGCGGCCACGATGATGGTCGGCGCCCGCATCGCCTTTGCCCGTTCCCGTTGCAGCATTTCTTCCGGCGCGTCGGGCATGCGGCGCAGCGTGGACTGCGCCATCAATTCGCCGAAGGCTGCGCGGTGGTCGCTGTCGATGACCACGAAGTGCCACGGACGCAACCGCCCGTGATCGGGGGCGCGCACCGCGCTTTGGAAAATGGTGTCGAGGTCTTTTTGGTTGGGGCCAGGTGCCTCCAGTTTGAGGGCCGACTCACGGGTCAATAACAGGTCGAGCGCGTCCATGGCTTGTTCTCCTTCACCAGCAAGCCTATCGCAATCCGCTCGGGCGGACTACCCTTACGTCATGCGCGCGACCTTCGAACCCTTGCACCGGCATTTCGTCGCCGCGGTCCGCAGCTTCGACATGCGCGAACCGTTGGACCCGGCAGGCTATCGCGAGGTTCGAGGCCGCGATCGACCGCTTGGAACGCGCGGCAATTCGGCGATCTCGTGCTGTGAGACAACCGCGCGGTGATGCACCGGGGCTGTCGTTACGATCTGAGCCAGGTGCGGGACATGTGGCGGACCACCGTGCTTGATCCGGTTTCGGTGCATGAACAGGATTGTGGGCCCGACGGGATTTGCGCGCAGGGGCCGACTACCGCAAACTGAGGCGAAAGCTTGGGGAGTGGACGTATGGCAATCGAATGGACCAGCAGTGTCGTGTCCGCGGCGGGCGCGGAAATACACCTGCGACGCGGCGGCAAAGGCTCTCCGGTCGTGGTTTTGCACCGCGATACCGGCACGCCCGACGGTCTGGCGTTCTACGATAAACTGGCTGCCAAACACGATGTTATCGTTCCCAACGTTCCTGGATTCGGTTCATCGCCACGCGCCGACTGGCTCGGCAACGTGCGCGATGTCGCGGCGCTGTATCGCGGAATGCTGGGCGACCTGGGTCTGGGCTCGGCAGCGCTGGTCGGCCTGGGGTTCGGCGGCTGGATCGCCGCCGAGATGGCCTGCTTCGCCCCGCACGACACGCCCAAGCTGGTATTGGCGGGCGCCATGGGCATCAAGCCGCCGGTCGGCGACATCTGCGACCAGGCCCTGATCGGCTACATCGAATACGTGACGGAAGGCTGCCACGATCCGGCAACATTCGCTCGTATCTACGGCGAGCGCCCGACCTCGGAACAACTGGTGCTATGGGACCTCTGCCGTGAGATGTCGTTCCGGCTGGCGTGGAAACCCTACATGTTCAACCACTCGTTGCCACAGCTTTTACGCGGGGTAAAATCCCAGACGCTGATCGTGTGGGGCGACGACGACCGGATCGTTCCGGACAGCGCGGCCGAGGTTTATGCCGCGTCGCTGCCGCACGCGCGTCGGGAAACGATCGCTAACGCCGGCCACCTGATCGAATTGGAACAGCCCGACGCATTCGCCCAGGCCATCCTTTCCTTCATCGCCTCCAAATAGGGAGCACGACCATGCATCTGATGTATTTCACCGAACAGCCGATGAAGGACTACCCGCAGGAAGCGGGCAACGACATCGGCTTCACCTCGCTGCTAATGTCGAACAAGCACTTCAATCCGATCGATGGCAGCCGACTGTATAACGAATTCCTCGAGAACTACGTCTACGCTGAGGAAATGGGCGTCGACGGCATCATGCTGAACGAACACCACAACGCGCCATTCTGCATGCAGGCGAAGGCCAACATTTTCGCGTCTTTGCTTGCTGGCATGACCAAGCGGGTGAAAATCGTGCTGCTGGGCAACCCTTTGCCGCTGAACGACAACCCTGTCCGGCTGGCCGAAGAGCTGGCGATGATCGACATGATCTCCAAGGGCCGGCTGGTGTCGGGATTCGTGCGCGGCGGTGGGCAGGAGCAATTAGCGACCAACGCCAACCCCGCATTCAACCGCGAGCGCTTCCAAGAAGCGCACGATCTGATCGTGAAAGCGTGGACCGTGCCTGGCCCGTTCCGGTGGGAGGGCAAGCACTACCACCAGCGCGTCGTGAATCCCTGGGCGCTGCCGCTGCAACAACCGCATCCCCGCATCTGGATTCCCGGCGTCATCAGCCAGGAAACAATCGTCTGGGCGGCACAGAACGGGTATCCGTATATCTGCCTGAACACCTCGATTGAGGATACGAAGAAAATCTGGCAGCGCTACGACGCGGCGGCGAACGAGGTCGGATACACCCCAGGGACGGAGCACCGCGGCTACCTGATACGGTGCCATGTTGCCGAAACCGAAGAAAAAGCGCTGGAGAGCGCGCGGCAGTTCCTGTGGATGGACGGCGAATTCACCGGGCGCCTGAAGCCCGTTTGGGCGTCGCCGTCAGGGTATTTCTCCCCGTCGTCGCGCCAAACCTTCGTGGAATTCGTGGCGGGTCAAAGCGCGTCCCCGACCCGTCCGCGCAAAACCTTCGAGCAGCAGCTCGGCGACTTGCAAATCGTGGCCGGTACGCCGGAGCAGGTGGTGAAATCGTTACGCACCATCATGCGGGAAACCCGCCCGGGCATCATGGCATTTTGGGGCAACGAAGGCCGCATGACCCAGGCCGATGCTCAGACTTCCATCCGTCTGCTCGGGCAAGAAGTCATGCCAGCGCTACGAGAAACGGCGAAGGAATTGGATCTGAAGAGCCCGTTCGAGGCGGATATGCCGGTCAGCCGCGCCTGGGCCGAGGCTCAGGCGCGGAAGCAGGCGGCCGAATAACACCTTGGTTGCCGATTTCCATCGGCAACCAAGGTTGCTAGCCAATTACCAAGTATGAACGACTTTGCGGGTGGTGCGTTCCACGACAACCGGCTGGTTATTCACGATGCCGTAGCTGTATTGCTCGGGCCCCACCACCGTCACCGTGCTGGGCAGCGGATAGACCGTAACGGTCTGCGGCAGCGCCATACCGACGACCGGCTTCATGGCCGGATCGTCGAACGACGTGTACTTCTGCGTCGTCGAGTAGTCGGTGAACACCTTGCCCTGCTCCGTCGTCCAGGTCGTGGTGGTTGTCGTGGTGGATTGCGCGGACGCAAACCCGATACCGCCAATAAGCATGGAGGCGGCAGCGAACGAAAGCAGTGACTTGCTCATGGCAATCTCCTTGATGGGATTGGGTTAATACGCGGAAGCGGGCAGGCGCTATTTGCCCCGCAGTGCGTCCTTGACACCGCCGACGGCGTTTTGAATCTTGCCCGCGGCCTTGTCGGCTTTGCCATCGGCTTGCAGTTTGGCGTCGCCCACTACCTTGCCGATGCCTTCCTTGACGGCACCTTTGATTTCCTTAACCGAACCGCCGATGCGATCTTTGTCCATGACTGGTTACTCCTGCCGGGATGACGATCCCGAGCGCGGAGTGGTCCTATCAGGGTCGGGCGCGACGCGGGCAGGGACGGAAATTACCCAGACCTCTCGCATCCCCCTCCCCAACCGCCCTTCCCCGCGCCATACTCTTGCCCATGATCCCAATATCCATCCTCGACCTCTCCCCCGTCCCCGAGGGCAGCGACGCCGGCGTGGCACTCCGCAACTCCGCCGATCTGGCCCGGCACGCGGAGAAACTCGGCTTCCAGCGCTACTGGATGGCCGAGCACCACAACCTGCCGGGGATCGCGAGCGCAGCGACGGCGGTGGCGCTGGCGCATATCGCGGCGGGCACGTCCACCATCAAGATCGGCGCCGGCGGTATTATGCTGCCCAACCACGCGCCGCTGATTATCGCCGAGCAGTTCGGGACCCTCGCGGCGCTGCATCCGGGGCGGGTGGAACTGGCGCTGGGGCGGGCCCCCGGATCGGACCAGATCACCGCTCGGGCCATGCGGCGCACGTTGCAGGGGGGTGACGACTTCCCGAACGACGTGGTGGAGCTGATGCACTACTTCCAGCCGCCCGAACCCAATCAGGCCATCGTTGCGGTACCGGGTGCAGGGCTGAATGTGCCGCTCTGGATCCTGGGGTCGTCAACGTATGGCGCACAGCTCGCGGCGATGCTGGGTTTGCCCTACGGGTTCGCGTCCCATTTCGCGCCGGGGATGATGATGGATGCGATCTCGATCTATCGGGAGCGGTTCCGTCCGTCGGCGCAATTGGACAAACCGCATGTCATGCTGGGGTTGAATCTTGTCGCCGCCGACACGGATGAGGAAGCGCGGTTCCTGTTTACCTCCACCCAGCAATCGTTCCTGAACATTCGCCGCGGCCGCGCGGGCAAGCTGCCCGCACCGGTCGCCAACCTGGAGATCGACGCCTATGGGCACGCGATGCTCGACGACGCACTGTCCTGCGCGGTCGTCGGTGGGCCGGACACGGTTCGCCGAGGTCTGGAAGCGTTTGCCGAACGCACCGGTGCGGATGGGTTCATGGTGACGTCTAACATTTTCGATCATATCAAGCGGAAACGATCTTTCGAAATCCTGGCGGAAGTCCATGAGGGAATGATACCTCCCGCTGAACAATAAAACGGAGGGGAAAATGATCAAGATATTGGCGGCCCTGATGCTACTTGCATTGCCGGGCCACGCGGCTGAGCTCTGTCCCCATCCCCACCAAATGGACGGGTTCAAGACCTGCGCCGACCCGGCGGCGGCAGAAAAGGAGGGCACAGTTGTGCTCTATAGCACCTCTCCCGAAACCAACACCTCCGCGCTGCTGGCGGAATTTCACAAAGCTTTCCCGAAGATCGAACCCACCTACATCCGCCTGCAAGCAGGTGCGCTCTATGCCCGTCTGCTGGCAGAGCGGCAGGCGCGCTCGCACATGGTCGATGCCTTGCAGTTGTCCGATATAGGATTGGTGCTCGATTTCCAAAAGCGCGGCGGATGGCAGCACTACCCATCGCCGGAACATGCCGCTTTCAAACCAGACCAGCAGAGCAAGCCCGCCGGCTATTGGGCCTGGGGTTCCATCGGCGTGGTGGGACTGGCCTATAACACCAACCTGGTGACCGCGGAGCAGGCGCCGAAAAACTGGAAGGATGCGCTGGACCCTCGGTGGACCGATAGTATCACGGTCAAGGCTGCGACGTCCGGGGTGCAGCACGATACTTGGTACATGCTCCGCATGTTGTATGGCGACGAATATTGGCAGCAATTCTCCAAGCTCAAGCCGTTGTCGTTCGACTCCTGGGTGCAGCAGTTCGGCCGAGTTATCGACGGGCAGGACGCCATCGTGCATACCGCCGGCTACGCCCCGTATCTGGAGCTGAAAGCCAAGGGCGCCCCGCTGGGCTTCAACTTCCCACCCGATGGCCTGCCGATCGATGTCGGGGGCATCGGCATTGTTGCCGAACCGCCTCACCCACAAGCCGCCCGCCTCTTCATGGACTGGCTGCTCGGCGTTCCCGGGCAAACGGCGCTGGTGGAGGAAGCCTTCGCCTACTCGCCCCGCGCGGATGTGCATCCCCCGGCCGGCGCGGTACCCCTGGAGTCGCTGAAATTGCTGTATCCCGACGACTGGGAGGCATTCGAAAAATCGCATCCACAATTCGTGAAAGACTGGAACAAAATCACCGGCATCCGCTGACAACGAACTGGCCAAGCCGAGGGACATCGTCCGTCCCAACCTCGAAGCCGCCTCCGCCAAGCAAGGCCCCTTTTCCATCATCATATTTATTTTACTCGCGCAATTGACAATTTTTCCACAGTTGGCGTTGTGGTTGCCGGGGCAAATGGGCTAAAAAAGCGCACGATCCTCCACCAGCGGGACACGCCGCGCGCAAGGAAGACCCCGGCCCATGTCCGACACCGTGGACGACGACGACGATCTCGACGAAGGCATCAGCGGTGCTTGGACAACTGTCCAAAGCGCCGTCAGTTGGGACGGCAGCGCGCTCCGCGGCGGTGCTGGCGGAACGGCCAAAACCGCGGCTGGGGCTGCCAACACGGTGGGGGGAATGGCCGTTACCGCGGCGCAACTCGGCACCCAAACGTCCTCCCTCGCGGTCGCGGGCGCGGTCGCGGCCGGCGCGGCGGTTTCGGCGACGGGGCTCGGTCTGGTCATCGTCGGGGGCGTCCTGACGCTCGGCTCGATGATCACGTCGGGCACGTCCATGGTGAAAACGACCGCGCACGTGCTGGGACTCAAGCGAATTCGGGACAATCCCGGGCGGTTCTCGGCTTGCAAATGCATGAGCGGCGCGCGGCTGACCGCCGACATGGGTCACGATCACGCGTGGATCGCGGGTAAGGTGCTGCCATACATCATCAGCCAGAAGACCGAAAAAGCCGTGAAAAAAGGGGTCGGCGTGGTTCCCGGCGCGGGTCTCTTAACCAATATTTATCGCCTGGGCCGCTTCGCATTCAAAAAAGACCGCGGCAAGAAGCGGGGTTACTACGCCCATGTATTGACCCGCCACCTCATCACGCACGACTGCGCTTTAGCTGGCGCGATCGTGGCTGAATTGTTTTCGACGAACGAAATGCTGACATTGAGGATGTTCAATTCCGATCAGTCGTCGGCGATTATCGCGAAGAAAATGAAGTCGGTCTGATTGGGATTGCACGGCCGATGGCGCGGATTGTCGGCGCGTAATCGCCGACATGTGCCGTGCGTGAGGCCTCAATCCATCGCTTAGAGCGTGATCGCCCGAGGTTGACTTCAACCTCGGGCGTGAATCACCCTCTCAAACAAAGGCTTAGACCATGATCCAACGCCGAGATCGCATGCAACCTCAAACGATCATGGTCTAGGATCGAGGCGCCGCAGGTCGATCGGGTCCCGCGCTTGCTCGGCCAATTGCTCCAGATATTACAAACCTTCTGTGCCGGGAGGTGCTGCCGTTGGTATGCGCGCGGGGTTGGCGGGGCGGCCGCGCGCCAAATCAAGACTCATACCAACCGCCGTTGACCCATTCTTCATGGGTCAACATTAAGGGCGGTTGGTATGAGAGCCTGACGATCGTATAAATGCTTTATAAGGTCGCTTCATGCTTGTTTCCCGTGCTGCTACCACGTTGTTTATACAGGATCCCAATTAAAACACTCCTCCGAAGTATCCAGCGGCATGAACCCCGTCTTCAACGCCGGCCCGGCAATTTCGGAAATACTCTCCGGAGTCCACCCCTCCGCCCGGTGCATGATCCGCACCGGCCGGGGCGAGCTGAACAGATATATTTCGTGCATCCGGGTCCCGAATACCTGCCCGGTTACATCCTTCGCCGCGTCGGAACACAAATAAACCGCCAGCGGCGCGTTCTTATCCGGTGTCATCTTCTTCAGCTTCTCCACCGCCGCCGCCTGCTCGGGGGTCGAGGTCGGGATCGACGACGTCATCCGGCTCCAAGCCCACGGCGACAGGCAATTCGACCGCACGTTATACCGCGCCATGTCCAAGGCAATGGATTTCGACAAAGCCGTAATGCCCAGCTTGGCCGCCGCGTAATTCGCCTGCCCGATGTTGCCGATCAGGCCCGAGGTGGACGTAATATGCACGAACGCGCCGCTTTCCTGCTTGCGGTAGTGCTCCGCAGCCGCCCGCGAAACGAAGAACGAGCCGTTCAGGTGCACGGAAATCACCGACAGCCAATCGTCCTCGGTCATGCGGTGGAAGATGCCGTCCCGCAAAATGCCGGCATTGTTCACCACCGCGTCGATGCGGCCGTAATGATCCAGCGCGGACTGGATGATTTTCCGCGCCGAACCCCACGCCGCCACCGATTCTGTGCAAACCTCGGCCGCCCCGCCGCGCTGCTCGATCAGGGCCTTGGTCTGCTCCGCGGGGGTGGATGACCCGCCGGACCCAGACAGCGACGCCCCGATGTCGGCGACGATAACCTTCGCCCCCTCGGATGCCATCATGATCGCGATTTCGCGCCCGACCCCGCCACCGGCGCCCGTTACCACCACGACCTTGCCGTCCATCATGTTCGCCACGTCCGAGTCTCCCGTTAGTATTCCAGCGTGTCCAGCGCGGCGACATCGAGCAGGCGCTCGATCACCTCCGGCTCCTGCGCGCCGGCGATGGCGTGCTTGCCGCCGACGACGAAGCACGGCACGCCGTTGATGCCAAGCCTGTGCGCGCGTAAATTGTCGGTCTGCACCGCCTCCAGGTCATCGTTGCCGTGCAGATAGTCGCGCACGGATAGGGGGGCTAGGCCGCAGGCGGCGGCGACCGCGATCAGCACCCCGTGATCCCCGATGTCATGACCATCCGTGAAATGGGCGGAAAACAGGGCCTCGATCATCGCATTCGCTCGGCCAAAGCGGGCGGCCAGGCTCACCAAGCGGTGGGCGTCGATGGAGGATGGGGTGCGGCGTATCAGGTCGAAGCGGAAGTCGATCCCCTCGGCGCGCCCGACCTCGGTGATGGAGGCATACAGCCGCCGCGCCCGGTCTTCGCCGCCGAACTTGCGCACGACGTAGTCGGGACGGGCCATGCCCATGCGCGGCATATCGGGGTTTAACAGGAAGGGCCGCCAGGTCAGATCGAACAACAAATCCGGCCGGCGGCGCAAAGTGCGCATCAGCCGGCGGACGCCCAGGTAACACCAGGGGCACACGAGATCGAGCACGATCTCGATGCCAAGCCGGGCCTTCGGGGGGGACAGGATGTTCACCCTGTATTTCTGGCCCGTGGCGGTCCGCTTGTCACGCAGATATCATTGGACGCGGTATCGACCGGACGAAAACACCATGAAATTCGGCATCGCCATCCCCACCGACGCCGACTCCTGGCGTCTCGTGCGCCGAGCGGAGGAACTCGGTTTTCACCACGCGTGGTTCTACGACACCCAGATGCTCAGCGCGGATTGTTTCGTCGCCATGGCCGCGTGTGCGATCGAGACGACGCGCATCCGGTTGGGGACGGGGGTGCTAATCCCATCCAACCGCATCGCGCCCGTGGCGGCCAACGCCTTTGCCACCCGGTTACCGACCCAGCAACTCCACCGCCAAACGCTCCCACTCCCCTGCCGTCGTCCCGGTTGCCGGAGGCCTGCCCGCTCGGTCGTACCAATACCCGGCGTTGGCCAAATCGCCCTCCACCCGGTGCAGATATGCGTGCACGCGGGACCCGGTCGGGGATTTCTCCTCCTGCGCGCATTCGTGGGCTTTCTTCCAGTCGCCTTTGGCGTCCCACCATAGCGTTTGGAGTGGGAGGTCCAGGCCGGCCGGCGGTTCCGCGCCAGCGACGGAGGCTTCAAAGGTAGAGAGGTCCATCGGGTTGGGTCCTTTCAGCGATTTCGCCCTTCCAGTCTCACGTAAACGCTGGTACCGCGTCTACCCCTCCCTCGATCGCATTGCCAGTGTTCGGATCACCGTATCGACCGCAAGCAGTGTTTCTTGCGATGCCCCGAGCCGCACCGGCACCTCCGCTCCCGGGGGGCGGGCAGGTCAAACCCGACCATGACGGCTTGGCATCACCCCAACAACCGTTGCAACTTCCGCACCGCGCTATCCGGCGTAATCAGCACCGTCTTCCCGGTCGCCGCGGCAACCGCTGGCGCGGCCCGAGACAGACTGAACTGGGCCAGCGCAATCGCATCGCAATCCCTCAACGCCATCGCCGCCGAGGCAGCCTCCCGATCGTGCCCAGCGCCATCCCCCTTGTTCAGCGCCGTCAGCGCCGGCGCCGCGAGGCACGGCACCACAGTCATGCCGGCCGGAAACTCCGGCGGCATGGAGTCCAACGTCGGCGCGAACGTCGCCAGCAACCCCACCCGACCGCTCGGACCAGCCAGTGCCAAAGCCTCCTCGATCATCGCTTCGTTCGGCTTCAACACCGGAATATCCGGCAACTCAAAAGCACAAGCCTCGATGCACGGCCCGAATGCCGAACACGTAAACAGGATCGCATCCACACCGGTACCATGAGCGTACCGCGCCAGCGTCAAAAACCGTTGCGTCATCGCCGGCGTCAACGACCCCTGAGTTGCCAGATCGGCCGACAGCGAATCGTCCAGCAGGTTCATCAACGTAGCCTCCGGCCACAGCCGCCCAAACGCCTCTTCAATCGCCGGAATCGAAGGTTTCAGCGCGTGGATCAGCGCGATGCGGGGCATCACATTTCCTCCCCGGAATACCGCCGCCACGCGCTCATTTGGACCGCCGAGGTCAGGCAATGCACCACCACCGGCTTGGTCCGCACGGCAAATGCCGCTGCGATACCAGCCGCCACTTCCGTTTCGTCCCGGATGGTGATCGCCTCGCACCCAAACGACCGCCCCCACGCCGCGAAATCCGGGTTCGTCAGCCGCATCGCGTCCATGAATTTCCGCTCGGGATACCGCACGTAGGAGTGCATGCCGATCGTCCCATACATGGAATTATCCGAAATAATCATGATCGGACACCCCCCATACTGGCACGCCGTCGCCAACTCGTTGCCCATCATCAGCGCCCCGCCGTCGCCGATAAAACAAACAACCTGGCGACCGGGATGGCGCAACGTACCCGCCACCGCCATCGGCATGCCCGAACCCATCGCGCCCACGATCGACGACAGGAAGATCTGCGTCGATTTGAACCCAATATACCGATGAATATACGACCCGAAATTCCCAGCGTCGGAGGTAACGATCGCGTCGTCCGCCAGGTGCTTGTCCACCTCGCACACAACGGCGGCGAAGTTGACCCCGTCGGTCGTCTTCTCCCATTTCTTGTCCAGCAGGCCCATGTGGATGGCATGCAGCCCGTCCACCCAACCCTTCCGCTTCCCCGCATCGGCCGGCGCCCCGCGTGCCAGCAAGCCCTTAATGACCTCGTAAGGATCGGACGCGATCCCAAGCGTCGGGCGGAACACCCGCCCAATCTCATTCGCATCCGGCCACACATGCACCAGCGGCATCTGCGGCTGCGGCGCGGCGGGGAATGTGTAGGATTGGCTGACCGAATCCGTAATCCGCTCCCCGATGGACACCATCAGGTCGGTCTTCTTCATTTCCCCGATCAAAGCCGGAGGCACACGGATACCCATATAGCCGCCGTAGTTGGGGTGACGCGCATCGAACAGCTGCGGCCGGCGGTGGGTGGGGTTGATCGGCAGCACCCAGGTTTCCGCCAACCGGCGCAAATCCGCCGCCACATTCGCATCGTACAGCGTATCCGCCAGCAGCGCCCCGCCCACCAGGGTCAACGGCCGCTCCGACGCCGCCAGCATCGACGCCAGCTTGTCGAGATCCTCCGTCCGAGGCCCCGACAAAGCGCGCGGCCGCGGCAAATTCACCTCGGCGTCGGTTTCCTCGTCGAAGATGTCCTCGGGGAGAATAACCGCCACCGGCCCCTGGGTGCCGGACTCCGCCACATGGAACGCGCGGGCAATGGCTTCGGAGGCGGTTTCCGGCTCATTCACCTCGATCACCAGTTTGGTGATATCGCCCAACAACCGAGAGTAATTCTGCTCCTGCAAAGCCCCGCGCCCGAAATCCTTGCGCTCCACCTGCCCCACCAACATCACCAGGGGCGTGGCGTCATGAAACGCGGAATGAATCGCCACCATCGCGTTCGCCAGCCCCGGCCCGCGCGACACGATGCAGACCCCTGACCGGGACCGCAGCCGCCCATCGGCCACGGCGGCGAACCCCGCCCCGCCCTCGTGCCGGCAGACGATCATCCGAATGGAGTTGCGCGCGGTCAGCACGCTGGTCAGGCCGACAAAGGACTCACCGGGGACGCAGAATATCTGATCGACGTCATGCGCCTCCAGGCTGTCGGCCAGCAAATGGGCAACGGTATTCATGTCGTGGTCGTCTCCTCGGCAACGGATGAAAAGAGGATAAGGGGATGGCGCACCCCTGGCCAGACCGGCTAAAGGGCCGGCCATGTTGCACCGTTTCTACGCGCGCACCCTGGCGCTGGCTTCCTCCCCCCGAGCACCTTGGTGGCTGGCGGCGATCGCCTTCGCCGAGAGCAGCTTTTTCCCCATCCCGCCGGACACGCTGCTGATCCCGATGGCGTTGGCGCGCCCGGACAAAGCGTGGCGGTTCGCGTTCGTCTGCACGGTCGCCAGCGTGATCGGCGGGGCCCTGGGCTACTTCATCGGCTACGCGCTGTTCGACCAGCTCGCCCGCCCGGTCATCGCCCTCTACGGCTACGCCGCTCGGTTCGACGCCTATCAGGCAATGTACGCCGAGTGGGGCCTTTGGATCATCCTGATCAAGGGTGTCACCCCGATTCCGTACAAAATCGTGACGATCGCGTCCGGTGCGGCCCACTTCAATTTCGGGGTGTTCATGGCGGCCAGTGTCGTGACCCGCGGCGCCCGGTTTTTCCTGGTCGCGACGTTGCTGCATTTCTATGGCGAGTCAGTGCGGGAATTCATCGAACGCCGTTTGACCCTGGTTACGACCGGCATCGTGGTCGGGATCGTCGGCGGATTCCTGGTACTCCGGTTGATCTAAAACTGTGCTAGGCTTCGGGCATGTTTGTTATTCAGCACCTCGAACGCATCGGCTCCACCAACGATGAGGCGCGGCGTCAGGCCCTACTGGGCGCGGCGCACGGGACTGTCGTGCATGCCGACGAGCAGACCGCCGGTCGTGGCCGGCG
>JANXTL010000204.1 GCA_025352375.1 Acetobacteraceae bacterium
GGATCATGGTCTAAGCCTTTGTTTGAGAGGGTGATTCACGCCCGAGGTTGAAGTCAACCTCAGGCGATCACGCTCTAAGCCTTTGTTTGAGAGGGTGATTCACGCCCGAGGTTGAAGTCAACCTCAGGCGATCACGCTCTAGGCCGTCGTCGGGCTGATACGCTCCCAATGCAGCTCCCTGTGTTGCAGCACGCCCCTCAGAGTCGCGGGCGGCGGGGTCAGGATCATGCGCTCGCCCTCGAAGCGCACGCCGCGCACCTGATCGCCGCCGACCGCCAACCGGGCGAGGGCGGAGGCATCGACGCGGGTGGTCAGCGTGGCCCCATCGAAGGTGTAGTTGCCGCAGTAGGACGCGTAGTCGCGGGTTTCGCCGTCCCCCAGGCTGGCGCGGCCGTCGCATAGCACCGCCATCATACGGCCCTCGGCCGTCAGCGTGACCATGCCCATGCCCTTGGGGCCGTAGGGTTTGGGCAGCGCGTTACCGTGCTCGTCGCGGGCGCTGGAATCGACCAGCTTCCAGGTGCCGACGATTCTGGGTGGGGTGGCGGTCATGGGGTTTCTCCGGTTTCAAGCGTGCTTGCCAAACTCCGGGCGACGGATCAACAACGGGGCACAATTTTGAGGACACCCACCCATGACCCAACCCCGCATCGGATACATCGGCCTCGGCGTCATGGGCGGCGCGCTCGCCCGGCGCCTGACGCGCGAGCACACGCTGACGGTGTTCGACCTGTCCCCCGACCGATGCGCGGAATTCGCGGCGTTGGGCGCCACGGTGGTGGGGTCGCCGGCCGAGGTGGGGGCGGCGTCGGACATCGTGCTGACCTGCCTGCCGACGTCCGCCCAGGTGCGGGAGGTCATCTTTGGCGACAACCACGGCCTGATCCGCGGCATGAAGGCCGGTGGGATCATCGTCGACCAGACCTCGGGCGCCACGGTGCAGACCCGCGCCATGGCGGCGGAACTAGCCGGTACCGGCATCGCGCTGATCGACGGCCCTGTCTCCGGCGGACCGGCCGGGGCGGATGCCGGGACCATCGCCATCATGGTCGGCGCCTCGGACGAGCAATACGCCCGGGTGGCGCCGGTGTTGAAGGCGATCAGCCCCAACGTCACCCATGTCGGGCCGCTCGGCGCCGGGCACACGCTGAAGGCGGTGAACAACATGATGTCCGCCGCCAACCGCCTGCTGGCGTTCGAGGCAGTGTCCATCGCCGTCGCAAATGGGTTGGACCCTCGTGTCGCCGTCGAGGTGATCAACCAGTCCTCGGGCCGCAACAACGCCACGCTGAACGAGTTTCCGAACAAAATTTTCACGGATGCGTTCGACGCGCGGTTCACCATGGCGTTGATGGAGAAAGACGTGGCCATGGCGGCCGATCTGGGCGAAGCCGCGGGCGTCGGGCCTTTGTCGCTGGCCCCCGCCATCCTGCGTAACTATCGCATGGGGATGGAGCGTTACGGCCGCAACGCCGACATCCACAACATGCTCCGCTTCTACGAGGAAGCCGCCGGCGTCGCGGTTGCCAAGAAGCCCGCATGATGGTTCATATCCGCCACTAGGGAGGAAACCTAACATGGCGGATTACGACTACATCATCGTGGGCGCCGGTTCGGCGGGCTGCGTGCTGGCCAACCGGTTGACCGAGGATGGGCGCACCCGCGTGCTGTTGCTGGAGGCGGGTCCGAAAGATTCGTCGATGTGGATCAACATCCCGGTCGGGTTCACCAAGCTGCTGAACAGCCCGAAATACAACTGGAATTTTGTCACTGAACCCGAACCGAACGCGGCGGGGCGGGTGATTCCGGTGCCTCGGGGGAAGACGCTGGGTGGTTCGTCGTCGATCAACGGGATGCTGTATGTGCGAGGCAATCCGCTCGATTACAACACGTGGTCGCAGTACGGGAATCGCGGCTGGTCATATGATTCGGTGCTGCCGTACTTTAAAAAAGCCGAACATTTTGAGAGCGCGTGCGACGATACGCGCGGGCTTGGCGGGCCGTTGAACGTGGCGCCGATGCGGGAGCGGGCAGAGCTGCTGGACGCCTTCATCGATGCGGGGGTGGATGAGGGTTATCCGCGCAACGCCGATTACAACAACGGCAAGCAGGAAGGTTTTGGCTACTTCCAGGTGACGCAGAAAAACGGCGAACGCTGGTCGACCGCGCGCGGGTTCCTCGATCCCATCCGCGATCGAGCGAATCTGCGTATCGAGACCGAGGCGATGACGTTGCGCGTGCTGCTGGAGGGCAAGCGCGCCGTCGGTGTCGCCTATATGCAGGGCGGCACGGTCATTGAGGCTCGGTGCGATCGCGAGGTTATTTTGGCGGCCGGCGCGGTGAAATCGCCGCATTTGCTGGAACTGTCCGGCATCGGCCAGCCGACTTTGTTGCAGTCGCTGGGCATTCCTGTGCAGCACGAGTTGCGCGGCGTGGGCGAAAATTACCGCGACCATTATGCCCCGCGCATGAACTGGCGGGTGAAGCTGCCGGTCACGCTGAACGATCAGACCCGGGGGCTCAATTTCGTCAAGGAGATCGTGAAATACTACACAAAGCGGACTGGTATCCTGACGTTCACCGCGGGCATCGCCTACGGGTTCGTGCGGACCCGGCCCGAGTTGGAGGAGCCGGACGTGCAGTTCCATTTCGCGCATGCCAGCTACGCCACCGCCGCTACGCGCGTGCTGGATAAGCTGCCGGGGATGACGTTGACAGTTTACCAGTGCCGGCCGGAGTCGAAAGGTTCAATCCATGCGAAGAACAACGATCCCTTCGCCGCACCGGCGATACGTCCGAATTATCTGGCCGATCCCTACGACCAGCGGGTGCTAGTGGATGGGATGAAGATCGGGCGGCGGATTATCGAGAACCGGGTGCTGGATAAATACCGCGCCTACGAAATGAACCCCGGCGATAAGGTGCAGACCGACGAGGAATGGTTGCAGTTCGCTCGAGAGAACGGCCAGACCACGTATCACGTGATTGGGACCTGCAAGATGGGGCAAGACCCGATGGCGGTGGTGGACGATACGTTACGTGTGCATGGGATCGCGGGGCTGCGGGTGGTCGATGCCTCCATCATGCCAACGGTTCCGAGCGGGAATACGAACGCGGCGGTTATCATGATCGCGGAGAAGGGGGCGGATATGATCAAGGCCGCCGCCAAGGGGGAGATGAAGGCGGCGGCCTGATTTCGGCTTTACCAGGAGCCGGTGTTGGCCATGCTGGTCCAGGGTTCGGCCGGCGGCAGCTTGTTGCCGGCCTGCAGCAGCTCGATGGAGACGCCGTCCGGCGTGCGGACGAAGGCCATGTTGCCGTCGCGCGGCGGGCGGTTGATCGTTACGCCGTGGGCGATGAGGGCGTTGCAGGTGTCGTAGATGTTTTCGACGGCGTAGGCGAGGTGGCCGAAATTGCGGCCGCCGGTGTAGCCGCCCTCATCCCAGTTGTGGGTGAGTTCCACGGCTGCGGCCTCATCGCCGGGGGCGGCGAGGAAGACGTTGGTGTAGCGGCCTTTTTCGTCGGGGCGGCGGCGGATTTCGCGCAGGCCGAGGACCTCGAAGAAGGCGATGGTGTCTTCGAGGTTGCTGACGCGGATCATGGTGTGCAGGTATTTGGTCATGGGGTTCCTTAGGGTTATGGGGCGGTCATTGCGGTTTTGACGGCGGTAACGAAGCGGGCAGCCCATGGGGAGGCGGCGGTTACTTTGGCGGGATGGATGCGGGCGAGGAGTTCGAAGGAGTGTTCGCCTTTGTCGTAACGCAGCGTGGGTTTGCAATCTTGGGTTGCTTTCACCAGTGCGTCGATAGCTGTAGCCTTCGGCATCGTTTCAATGTCTCGACTGCGCGGTGGTAGGGCTGTCTCCCTGAAATCCTGGCCGAAGAAAGCCCGAAGCGTTTCGCGATCTGCCAAAAACCAATTTTCCATACATTCCACCATAAGGTGGCAATGATCGTCCGTCGCGATGTCGGGTTTTGTCCAACCGTCACCGGGTCGGTTGTGAAGGTGCAGCCAGGGTGACGTTTGCTTGACGGACGCTTCCGAGTCGATCAGCAGAAGTGCGTGTTTGCCTTCGCGCAAGGCAGTGCGGAATCTATCGTATGCTCGAGATCGGCCGCCACACGCGACAATGCGAGGTCTGTTCTTCGTTACGACGTCGTTTTCAAAGAACACTCTAAAACCGCGGCGGCATGCGTCATGCGGCTTGCCGGTGTCCCCGCCGCCTTCGACATAGAGAACGAAGTCTACCAACGGTTTCCGCCGATTTGGCCGCTGGTCCAAAGCTCGCCGAGGCGGTATTTCTCAAGCCAGGGTACCATTTCCTCGGCTGATAGCCGATTGAGCTTGGTGGCACCATCGACCTTTTCGCACACAACGATGGCCTCGGGCGTGTTGGTCATGGCGTCTACGAGGACTTCGGAGTGGGTAGTGACGATTAGTTGGCAACGTTCCGATGCCTCGCGCAACAGCTTGGCGACGGTGCGGATGATGTCGGGGTGCAGGCCGAGCTCGGGTTCCTCGATGCAGACGAGTGGTGGGGGATTCGGGTGGCAGAGGATGGCGAGTAGGCAGAGGTAGCGGAGTGTTCCGTCGGAGAGGCGAGTTGCTGGGATTTTGAAATCGCCCTCTTGCAAAAATACCCCGACATGGCCGGATTCTATATCGACCCCAAAATTATCTATGCCGTCGTAGAGTTCCTTAAGAGCGCTCACAATTCTGGCCCTTGTGCCAGGGTCATTGCCCAGTTTGTGCAGAATTAAGCCCAGGTTACTGGCATCTGGCTCGAGCCATTTGGTCGGCATGTCAGTTCGTTGCGGCAGGCGGACCCCCGTGTGACGGCCAAAACTCCATTCGCGATAAAGCCGGATAAGCCCGAACGCTTCTGTCAGCGCGGTGATCTCGGGATAGTTGACCGGGTCCCTGAACTGCGCAAGGACCGATCTACTCATATCGATCGCACCGGGCAGAAGGTCGTTTATCACGTTATTTGTACTAATACTGGCGCCATTCGGTTCCAGTCGATAGTGGACATGAGGCCCGCTTGTCGCGGCTTCGGTTGCCGTTCGTTCAATCAGTTCCCTGGTTATAAGTGTGTTCCAGTGGCTATCTCCGAAGGAGAACATATATCGAGTGGGACGAGTAACCGAATAAACCTTAGGCAACACGTTACAGTCGACACTAGCAACAGCTCCTGGGCCTTTGTCCCCTTTCCATATCCATTCCTGGAACCCGCCTCCCCTTTGGATCGGCGCTAATAGTTGATCGGGCGCGTTCCGCAGTAAATCGATAACCTCCAACAGGTTCGATTTCCCCGACCCATTCGCCCCGATCAGCACCGTCAGCGGCCCAAACGTCACCGTCTCCGGCTCGGGGCCGAAGCTGAGGATGTTGGTCAGCGTCAGTTGCTCAATTAGCAACGGGTGGGTCTCCGCTCGGAATGCCTATTGTGAGCTCATCATACACATAAAAGTCGTGGGTGGCGGGCCTTCGCCCGCCATGACGCGAAAAACCTACTTCACCGGATCCAAATCCCGCGCCCCAAGCGTCCGCGCGCGGATCGCTTCCTCCGGCGCCTCCCGCCCATGATCCGTGAACGCCCGCTTCACTGCCTCGGTGGACGGCGCAAAGATCGTCTTCCGGTTTTCCCGCGCCCAGGTGTTCGACCCAAGGATCGGGTCGAGCGAGCCCTGGAACACCGGCATCACATACCGGGCAAACAGCTCGTAGCTGCGCATGGTCTGCTCCCGCGTCGCCCATTCGTGCGCCCGGAACAAAATCCCGCCGAAGCCGCCGTCGCTCAACCGCAGCAACGTCTTGATGCCATTGGCCACCGTGTCGGGGGAGCCGACTAGGGTCGTGCCCATTTTTACGCCGTCGCTCAGTGGGTCGTCGGCGCGGCCCGGCGGGCGTCCGAGTGTGTCCTCGAAGTAGGTGATGGTTTCGTTGCGCTCTCCTTTGCGGACTTCGCGCAGAGCTTGCTCATCGTCCTCGGCGATATGGGCGTTCACCACGACGCGCCATTTCTTGCGGTCCATTTTCTTGCCATGCTTGGCGGCGGTGTCCTCGGCGATTTTCCATTGCGCACCCAGCGCCTCCGGCCCGCCCGGCAGCCCGGCTCCGATCGACAGCACGCCCACACCGTGGGTGCCGGCGGCGATCATCCCGAAGGGGGTAATGGTGGAGGCGACCGCAATCTCGAAATGCGGATCCGAATAGGGCGCCAGATGCAGCCTGGCGTCGTTCATCTCGAACCAGTCGGATTTGATGGTGACGCGCTCTTCGCATTTGAGAAGCTGCATGATGGCGTCCATCGCCTCCAGCATGCGCGGGCGCTGGGTGGTCGGCTCGATGCCCAGCATATACGCGTCGGACGTCAGCGCGCCTGGGCCGCAGCCCAGCATCGCTCGGCCGCGGGTCATGTGATCCAGCTGCACCCAGCGCTGCGCCACCATGAACGGGTGGTGGTAGGGCAGGGACGTCACGCCCGATCCCAGCTTGATATATTTCGTTTTCTCCGCCGCCGCCGCGATGATCAGCTCGGGGGACGCAATGGTTTCCCACCCGGCGGAGTGATGCTCGCCGATCCAGGCTTCGTCGTAGCCGAGGTGATCGAGCCACTGCAGCAGCTCCACATCCCGCTCCATCGACAGCGTCGGGTTTTCGCCCAACCGGTGGAAGGGCGCGAGGAAAATGCCGAAATTCAAGCCGCGATGGGCCATGTGTTCTCTCCAGGACAGGTGCCCTATTGTGCCTTGATACTGGTTGGTAGCCAAGCCCGCATGGGCATGGCAGGGTTTCCCCCATCGAAATCGGGAGGGAACACACCATGCGTCTGGAAAACAAAGTCGCCATCGTCAGCGGCTCGGCATCGGGCATGGGGGCCGCGACCGCCCGCCGCTTCGGCAAGGAAGGCGCCAAGGTCGTCGTCGCCGACATGCTGGAAGCCGAGGGTCGCGCCGTCGTGAAACAAATCGCCGATGCCGGCGGCACCGCGATGTTCTGCGCCCTGAACGTGGCGGAGGAAGCCAGTTGGAAAGCCTGTGTCGCCGCCTGTGTCGCAGCCTATGGCCGCCTGGATATCATGGTGAACAACGCCGGTATCTCCGGCAGCGCGGTCAACGACCTGCTGGAAACCGGCATTTGGGATCGGGTCATGTCGGTCAACGCCACGGGCGTGTTCCTGGGCACCAAGTTCGCGGTCGAGCAAATGCAGAAGAACGGCGGCGGCTCGATCGTGAACCTGTCGTCGATCTCGGGCCTCGTGGGCCAGACGATGGTGCACATGAGCTACAACGCCTCCAAAGGCGCGGTGCTGACGATGACTAAGTCCACTGCGGTCCAGTTCGGCAAGGACGGCATCCGGGCTAACTCGGTGCACCCTGGCCTGATGCCGCCGATGCGCACGTCCGGCGCTACCGCCGACCCCGTGGTCCGCGCAAAGATGCTTAAAGCCGTGCCACTCGGACGCAACGGCGAAATCGATGAGGTCGCGAACGCCATCCTGTTCCTGGCCTCCGATGAGGCGTCCTACATCACCGGCGCCGAGCTGTATGTGGATGGGGGATATTTGGCGATGTGAGTCACCGGGGGTGGGGGCCTAATCGGCCCCCATCGCGACCAGCATTCCCCTCAAATTCGCGGTCTCCGGCAGTTGCGGATGCACCGGATGATCCATCCCCGCCCCACCCCGCCACAAAATCTTTCCGTCGCGGTGTGCTCGGTGTAGCCCATACGCGACGTGTCCGGCCCAGGACTCCGTCGTTACATGCGGGCTGCACGACGCGGTGAACAGAAACCCGCCTGGCGCCACCAACGATGCGGCCAGCCGCGCCAGCCGCCCATAGGCCCGCAGGCCCACGTCGACGTCCTGCCGCGACGTCGTGAGCGCCGGCGGATCGCATATCACGATGTCGAACCGTTGTTCGGTGCCCGCCAAAACGCCCAGCACATCGAACGCATCGCCGAGCCGGATGTCCACGACATCCGCGAAACCGTTCGATAGCGCAGCATCCCGCGCCAGCCCCAGCGCCGGCACGGCGTTATCGGTCAACGTTACGGTTTCGGCGCCGGCGGCAGCGCAACGCAATCCGAAACCGCCACTTCCGCAACAAATATCTAAAACCCGAGCACCTGAGGCCAGGTTGGCGACGGCATCCCGGAATGGTCGGCGGTCGAAATGCCAGCCATCGCCGGCGGGATCGACGGGGAAGCGCACGCCGCCCTCCTCGACGGCGATCGGCCAACCCTCCCGCACCGGCAGCAAGGCCTCCAAGGCCGCAACGACCAGCGGGGCGATGCGTTCCATGCCTCGCGTTTCGGCCCGCACGGCGGCCACGTCGTCGTAACGGTCGACGATCAGGCCTGGTAGTCCATCGCCCTCCGCGTTGACCAGCCGGTGGAACGTTCCGTCGCAAACGCGTGAGCGCAACGCAGCCGCGGCCTCGAGCCGGCGGAACATCCACGCAGAATCGATCTTGGCCGAGGGGTCGCGATCCAGCAGGCGTGCCGCGATCAGCGCGTGCGGGTCGAACATGAAGGTTCCGTATTCGGTTCCGTCCTGCCCTTCCAACCGGACCAACCCGCCATCTTGCATCCTTCGATGCTCGGGGCGCCGCGCGATTTCATTGCTGAAAACCCAGGGCGCGCCGGCCTTCAGCCGCTTTCCCTGTCCGGCCAGCAGCTTGACAACCGGCCGGTCGGCCCACATACGCAATACTCCGCTTCGTCTGGCACTGAAATCGTCGCCAACCCCACGTCCTCGACATAGGCTGGCGGTTTGCAAGGGAAGATAGAGCATGTCCGACTCGCGCCCAAGCTCGGTTAGCCGCCCCCGTATCGGGGAAGGCCGGATCGGCGCTTTTCTCTGCGCTGCGATCGGCCTGCTCAGTGTCGCGGCCGTTTTGTGCCTGCGCTTCCCGGCCTTTCTGACCACACCCGAGCTGCGGCCGCATTACGACGTAGAGTTGCTGAGGCTGGTGTTGGCCATCGCCATGATCGCCGGTGCCGGGTTAGGGTTTCTGTCGCTGGCACTTGGCGGGCCGCGCTGGCGGGCCGGGATCGGGCTGAGCGCCCTGTTTCTCGCCATGCTGCTGGGGGGGCCTTACGTCCCGACGGCGGATTTTCAGCAACCGAGCGTCTATCTTGGCCTGGACTGGATGGTGCTCGATCTGTTTTTCACAGGCGCGATTTTCGCGCTGTTGGAGGCCATCTTCCCCCGGGTTCGCCCCCAACAGCTGCCGTTGCGGGAGGGCTGGCAACTCGATCTCGGGTATTTCGGGATCAACCATCTGGCGATCGGGGTGTTCATGGTGGTCTCGGCGCATTTCGCGCACGACATTTTCGCCTGGGCGGTGAACCCCTGGTTTCAGGCCCATGTCGTGGTGCTGCCAGGCATCGTGCGCTTTGTCCTGGTGATCCTCGCCGCCGATCTGGTGGAGTACGTCACGCACCGGTCCATGCATGAAATCCCCGCCTTGTGGCGGATCCATGCCATCCACCATTCGCCCGATGCGATGGACTGGTTGTCCGGGTCCCGGTTGCACTTCCTGGAGCCGCTCGTGACGCGCTCGCTGGTGCTGGTTCCTATTTTCCTGCTGGGATTCCCTCAGGATACGATCTTCGCGTATGTGATCTTCATCAGCGTGCAGTCGGTGGTTATCCACTCGAACATTCGGATGAACCTGGGTGCGCTGCGGTATGCGATCGTCACGACCCAATTCCATCACTGGCACCATGCCGCGGATCAGGAGGCGGTCGACAAGAATTACACGGCTCACACGCCGCTATGGGACCTGCTTTTCGGCACCTGGCATTTGCCGGCCGACCGCTGGCCACTGAAGTATGGCACGATCAAGCCGGTGCCCGGCGGCATGGTCGGCCAGTTTCTGCACCCGTTCACCGGCGCGGTCGCCGACTTCCGGGAGCATCGGAGCAAATAACCTGTCGCATCGACAGGAAGTGCCGCCGCATCCGCTCCGCGTCCGGGGCACGTCGGAAGACAGCCGGAATGCTTCCACCGCCTGAAACACCGCCATGCCGCCGCCGCCCACTGTGCGGCAGCCCGCCGCGCGGGCTTCGCGGAGTAGCTGGGACTCCAGTAGACGATTTCGGCCACCATCGCTTGCGATGTGCCGGACCCGGTCAGCGTGACGGAAAACGCGGCATTGGCGGGACCGGTGGATGTTCCGGTGAACAACGCCGGTTTGCCGAAGCCGAAGCCGGGGCCGGTCGCAGCGCTGCCGTTGGCGGAGTGGAATTATTTGCTCGCGGTCAACCTAACCGGGTATTTCCTGTGCGCGCAGGCGTTCGGGGTGGCGATGCCGGAGCGTCGCAGCGGCGCCTATCGCGTCAGCAAGGCGGGGATCGCGATGCTGTCCCCGCACGCCCATGAGCGAGGTGTTCTATCAGGTGTTAGATCGTCCGATTGCTGACACCGTGCCGGTTCAACCCGCCGGCACCGGGTCCTTGCCTGCCTCGCGTACGATCCTGAACATCTGTTCGTTCGTAAGTCTTCATTTGCGCGTGTAAGGTTGAGATAAACGGCCCCGAATCGCCTGTCGTGGTGGCTGATAGTCGCAGGCGCAATTTGCGTGAATTAATCCCGTTAAGCATGCTTATCGAGCTCGGCTATGAGTAGTTTCCGAGGCTATCGCACTTGCTTGGGCAACGGTTATCGTCGTGGTTCCCAGAAGGTGGATCGGACTCTTCGGCCATTCAAGCGGCTCGTGCGACCATCCAATCGACCTGGATCGAACCGCGTCCGCTTCCCAGGCAGGCACCAATCGTGGCTCGCTCGGGTTGCTGTCAGAACCTGAGATCGGATGATTGGTATGCCCAGAACTTCTAAAAAGAAAAAGCCAGCTGCTCACAACCCATTGGAAAAATGCGCGACTGGCATAAAGGGATTCGACCAAATTACCGAAGGCGGACTTCCGAAAAACAGGATCACGCTGGTTTGTGGGAGTGCGGGTTCGGGCAAGACTCTTTTGGGGATCGATTTTATGATCAATGGTGCTATTAAGTATGACGAACCGGGCGTCTTCATGTCCTTCGAAGAGACGGAAGAGGAACTTTACCGAGACGTTGCATCTCTCAACCTGAATTTAAAACAGCTTGTTTTAGAGAAGAAGATACTGCTCGAACATGTTCTTTTGGAACGCAGAGATATTCAGGAGATCGACTTCAATCTTGAAGGATTACTCATCCGTTTGGAACATGCCGTTGATTCCATTGGCGCCAAGCGCGTCGTTTTAGATTCTATTGAATCACTATTCGCAGGTCTGACGGATCCTGGCGTTCTTCGCTTAGAGGTAAAGCGACTCTTCCGTTGGCTTAAGGAGAAAAAAGTTACGACGTTCATTACGGGCGAACCCGGTCAAGGCGGATCCTATACGCGCCACGGCCTGGAGGAGTACATTTCAGATTGCATCATTTTCCTGGATAACCGAGTCCGTGAACAAATTTCCATCCGCAGAATTCGCATAATTAAATATCGAGGTTCTAACCATGGAACCAACGAATATCCATTTGTAATAGATAGCGATGGACTATCCGTCATTCCGATTACCTCTGCTGGACTCGATCAACCCGGAACAGCCAAAAGAGTTTCGACGGGCATTCCATCTTTGGACGAAATGTTCAAGGGCGGAGGATATACCAGAGGCAGTACGATACTTGTCTCGGGTACCGCCGGCACTGGAAAAACAAGCCTCGCCGCTGCATTCGCGACAGAAAGGTGTAGGCAGGGAGAACGGTGTCTCTTCTTGTCGTACGAGGAATCATCGGGTCAGCTTGCACAAAATATGAGCTCTATCGGTTTTCATTTTGAACCATACATAAAAAAAGGGCTTTTAAAGATCGCCTCCACCAGACCCTCATTTTTTGGATTGGAGATGCATTTGCTCGACTTATATAAGATTATTGCAGATTTTAAACCGCAGGCTGTGGTTATTGATCCCTTGACAAGTCTTATTGGCGAGGGAAGCGAACGTGAGATTAAATCCATGGTCACTCGGATGATCGACCTTCTGAAGTCCGAGGGTATAACCGGATTTTTTACCAGCCTGGTTTCCTCGACAGCGCAGAATTTCACTAGCGGCGAAGTCGGCGTCTCATCCTTAATCGACACGTGGATCGTTGTTAGAGAATTAGAAGAAAATGCGGGATCGAGACGGATTCGTGGGCTTTACATTGTTAAATCTCGTGGCACGAACCACTCCAGCGATATCCATAAATTAATCCTGAGCGATGACGGAATTACTTTAGTGCCGGTGGATACTGTCGGGAGAGTCGATCAGGGAGATACGGTGGATAGAAGCCATCTCTGAAAAACACAACATAGCTCGAAGGGAGACATACCAAATGGGACCAGCGAAATTCATTGTCGGCATTGGCGGCTCAGCTGGGGGGCTGGCGGCATATGCGGCTCTCTTGGACGCACTGCCGCCTCATACAGGTATGGCTTTCGTTATTGTTGCCCATCTTATGCCATCGGCCAATAGTCAATTGGTGCAAATATTGTCGCGTCATACAAAAATGAAAGTAATGTTGGCTGCCTCGGACTTGACCATCCGAGAAAATCACGTCTATGTGATTCCGCCGGATGCCGATCTTCGAATGGAGAGAAATGTTTTCAAAGTCGTCTCACCGCGCACTGGGCGTAACAAGCAGATAGATTTGTTTTTGACTTCTTTGGCAGAGGCCATGGGGGCGGACGCGATAGGCATTATCCTTTCGGGGTACGATGGAGACGGTACCGAAGGATGCAGGCAAATCAAGGCAAAGGGAGGAACAACCTTTGCTCAGGACATGTCCGCGGACGTAGAACAAATGCCTCGCAGTGCTCAAGCATCGGGCAGCATCGATTTCGTGCTCTCACCCAAAGATATTGCGGATGAATTACAAAGACTGGCAACATGCCGATCCTGAGGAAGCCCAACCGGCTGGCCCATGCGCAGCCGCCGATCGACCAGCGTAAGACCACGGCCGACGCCGCCCGGATCATGGGCATAGGTCGCACGACCCTCAACCACGCCTACCAGGCGCCGGACGTGGCCGACAAATGCGCCAGAATCGTGCCGCTGGGCCGCGTCGCCCTGCCGGAGGACATCGCCGACGTCATCGTGTACCTGGCCAGCGTTCGGGCAGCTTCGGGCGGGTGCTGATGAGTCTGGTGCCTCGGTTCTAGGGGGCGGGCGCGTCTGTTCACTTTTTATTCTTTTCTGGTCGTTTGCCCCTTGCTCAGCCCCGATCTATGCGTTCCCGATCTACGCGTTCCCGATCTACGCGTTCCCGATCTACGCGCTATGGACAAAATAGGAACGTAACGCGCACAAGGATCGAACCGATGGCCATCCACTCTTTCGTCCCTGCCGCCCTTATTGCCGATGCATGCCGGCGCTCAGCCGATGCGGCGGCACCGACAGTCGTCCGAGTCAGCCGGATGGAAGCCATCTTGGCCGATGTGTTCGAGAAGGGGCTGGCCGCGATGGCGCCGTTGACCTCCTCCGGCCGGGTCTACCAGCAGGCCGCGTAATCAACCCGCCCCACGGCCCTTCAACAGAACGCCGCTGCTCGCGCCCGTCGCGACGCCGTTCTCGAACGCGACAGCACCGTTGACGACGGTTGCAGCAATGCCCTCGGCTTTTTGCACCAACCGGCGGGCGCCGCCCGGCAGATCGGATTCCACCGTCGGCATGGACGGGCGGATGGTTGCTTCGTCGAACAACACCAGATCGGCAGCGAAGCCGGCGCGCACCAGGCCGCGATCGTTCAGTTCCCACGCCGTGGCGTTATCGAACGTCAGCTTGCGGACGGCCTGTTCAAGGGTGAAGGCCTGTTTTGCCCGCACCCAATAGCTCAGCATATGGGTCTGCAACGACGAACCCATCTCCTGGCACACATGCGCCCCGGAGTCGGAGAATGTGGTCAGTGTCCAAGGGTGCCGCATCATATCCAGGATGTCGGCCGGCGCCTCGTTGACCAACGGCTGCACGAAGACTTGGTTTTCATTTGCCAGCATCAGGTCGATCATCACCTCGACAGGGTGTTTTCCGGTCGATGCGGCCAGCGATGCAATGGTTGGGTCTTCCCAGGCGACGTCCTTCATGGCGAATAAGTTGCCGTAGTCCGGCTTGCGCGGATCGGTGGTCGCCGCACCGCCGCCCTGGAACACGTTGTCGCGGGGTTTCATGCGGTTTTCGTCGGCGACCAAAGCGCGGCGAACTTCGGGGTCGGCCAGCCGGCGCTTCTGTTCCGCCAGCGGCAGCGCCCGTATTTCCTTCCAGGCCGGCAGCCCATCGAACATAAGGTACGACTTCAAGGAGAAGATCGCGTTGATCGACTTGGTTGTCGTCTGCCCGAACATGCGGGCGCCCGCCGCGACACATTCGTCGAGGTAGTCCAACTGGTAACGATACGAATTGGGCCGGTCCCCCTGCCGGGTCGAAATGGTGCCGAACATCGTCGGCCGCCCCGACTTCAGCGCCACCCGCTTTAGCTGTTGCAGGAATTCGCGCTGCGACGCCCCGCTGCTGACATCGGGGCCAATTTGAAAAATGCCGGCGTTGAGGTCCGCCATGGCGCCGACCAAGGCATCGATCTCGCTCCATTCCGCGATGCGGCTGGCGACGGGGGTGTCGTCGGGTGTCACGTGGGTGCCCGCGCGGGAACTGGAGAAACCCATGGCGCCGGCTTCGATGGCCTCTTTCACCGATGCGACCATGCGGGCGACATCGTCCTCGGTCGCTGCTTCCGACAGCGCCCGTTCCCCCATCGTATACATGCGCAGGGCCGAGTGCCCGATATAGGCGCCGTAGTTCAGCGCTTTCGGCAAGTTGTTCACCGTGTTCAAATATTCTGGGAAGGTTTCCCAGTTCCAGTCGATGCCGGACAGCATGGATTCCAGCGGGATGTCCTCCACCGCGGTCAGGCAGCGGGCGAACCATTCGCGCTGGTCGGGCGGGCAGGGGGCCAAGGCGAAACCGCAATTGCCCATGATCACGCTGGTGACCCCGTGCCAGCAGGAGCATGTGCCGGAACGATCCCAGTTCACCTGCGCGTCCATGTGGGTGTGCCCGTCGATGAAGCCCGGTGCCACGATCAGGCCGTCGGCGTTGATGGTGCGTTGCGCGGGCGCGCGGATGCGCCCGATCTCCACGATGCGTCCGCCCTTCATCCCGACATCGGCTCGGTAGCGGCCCATGCCGGAGCCGTCGACGATGGTACCGTTTTTGACGATCAGGTCGAGTGTCATGGCCGTTCCTCCTGGTTTGGACAGAAGGCTAGCAGCCCGCTCGTATCGGGGCCATAGTCCGCGCGAAATGGGAGGATCGGCCATGACGACCACACGCCATTTGCGTCCCCTCGGCGACAAGCTCGGCACCGAGGCGCTGGGTATCGACCTGTCGCAGCCTGTCGATCCCGAGACCTGGGACTGGATCAAGCAGGCATTCGCGGCGCATCCGGTGCTGGTGTTCCGTGACCAGGACCTCGGCGCGGCGGCGCTGGCGGCCTTCGGGCGGGGGTTCGGGACGCCTCGGAAGCACGCGCTGCTGAAGTATCGGCACGCGGAGCATCCGGACGTGTCGTGGCTGACGAACGTGGGGGCCGATGGTCAGGTGGACTGGTACGGGGTGAAGCGCGCCACCGATTGGCACAGCGATTCCACCTATGAAGACGAGCTGCCGCTGCTGGCCATTCTGCATGCGAAAGAGATACCGGCGGTTAAAGGCGGAACGATGTTTGCCGACATGCGAGCGGCCTACGACGCGCTGCCGGAAGACCGAAAATCGTTGCTGGCCGGCCTGACCGCGCTGCACGGCCGCCACCTCGGCCCGGCGGGGGAACGGTTGTATGGCAACGACAAAGGCGAGACCGAGAAGCAGTACTTGGAAGTCCGCTGGCCCGCGATCGCCCGCCATCCGGTGACGGGCCGGGAGATTCTGTTCGTTAACCCGATCCACACTCACGGCTTTGCCGACATGCCGCGCGACGAAGCGTGGCCCCTGATCGAGGCGTTGGCCGCCCATTCCACCCAGGATCGTTTCGTTTACTACCACCAATGGCGGGTGGGGGACGTGCTGATCTGGGACGAGCGCGCGACCATGCACCGCAGCGCCGGCGATTACGACCCGAAGGAACGCCGGGTGATGCTGCGGACGATTGTCTATCCGCGTGCCGGCCACTCCGGCTTGTTGTAGCCAAGCGGCACTGACGGCCGCGCCCAGTAGGGCGGGGTCAGCGGCAGGCCCACCACCGGTTTCAGATGTTGCAACCGGCCGGCGGGGGTTTCGGTCGCCATCGACCACTTCGCCAATTCCTCGGGCGTGAACTCGGTTGGCGCGGCGCGGGCGGCATCCCCTGGCACTTCCCCCAGGTCCACAAGCCACTTGCCGACCTGCGCCAGGGAGATTCGCACCATCCAGCTGCCGCCCTCCCGAGCACGGCGGCCGAGGGCGACCATGGCGCCGAAGGCCATGAGGTAGCCAGTGCAATAGTCGATGGCGGACACGGGGTAGAAGTATGGGGCAGGGGTTTTGCCTGGCACGACCTCGGCCTGGCGATGGGTGATGCCGCTGACGGTTTGTACCGCGGTGTCGAAGCCTCGGCGGGACGCCCAGGGGCCGGCGTGGCTGAAGGCGCACAGGGACACGTAGACCAGGCCGGGGCGAATGGCGGACAGTTCCTCCGGCGACAGGCCGCGTGCGCCGAGTGTGCCGGGGCGGTAGCCTTGGGAGAAGACGTCGGTCTCGCGGACCAGTCCCCGCAACGTGTCGACATCGGATTGTTGGCGCAGGTCCAGTTGTGCGGACAACTTGCCGTGGCCGGTATCGAATTCCTGGTAGCCGATGTTCGGCAAGTGGGCGCCGGTTATTTTCAGGACGTCCGCCCCGTGTTCGGCCAAGGTGCGGGCGCAGGTGGGGCCGGCCAGGACCCGGGTCAGGTCGAGCACGCGCACGCCGGACAGCGGTCTCGTCCCCGCCGGCAGAGGTTCAACCGGGGCATCTCCGATCTTGATGACTTCCATCAGGGGCAATGACGCGATGGCGGCGGATTGCGGGTGCGCGGCCCACTCGGCTTTGGAGCGGACCATGCCGCCGGCGCCTTTGGCGGCGATGATCGCTTCCTCCAGCTCCGCGGCATTCCATTGCAGGACGGCTTTGGCGACGGCGTCGCGGTCTTCTGGCACTCCGAGGACTTTTAATGCCGCCGCCCGGTGATTCGGAAAATTGCAGTGCAGGTAGCTCCAGCGTCCGTCCTTGGTGGGGTAGATGCCCATGATGGAATTGCGGGCGTGCGAAACTTCCCCATCGCCCAGCTTCATGTATTGGCCGCTGCGCAACGACGCGGTGGCCTGGCGCACATCCACCGATACGGGCTGGGACTTGCCCGACCGGAGTTCCCACAGATCGGCGGCGGCCAGGCCAGTGGCGGCCAGGGTGGCGGCCCCGGCGTCGGCGATGCGGAACGGCGTGGGCAGGATCGGGTCGGTGCCGCCGGAGAACGTCACGGCGTCCGCCTTGGCGGTGTCCCATCCAACGGCGGGCAGGATCGAGCGAAGGGCTGCTTGCGGCATGGTCTTTGACTCCCGGTTTGCTGGACCGGGAGGAAATCACGACTTCGGTGTTGCCGCCAGAGCTAGGCAGACTTCCTTTGGCAGACCAACGGTTGGGCGGTCCGAACGGATCGGTTTTCGGCACCCCTTTGTATCGCGCCTCTCGCGGTGAATCACGCGGACTTCGCGCCAACGCCGGCGGCGGTTGCTGGTCCGCGATTCTTCACCGCAAGAGGCGCGAGAGATACAGAGACCGTATCCATGCGGCACCGGCTCCGACGGTCAAGCGGCTCGCCGAACGGCCGTGGATAGCAATGGCAACACGCCAGACGCGATCCGTTGGCCACCCCGCGAATCGTTGCTTAGAGCGTGATCGCCTGAGGTTGACTTTAACCTCGGGCGTGAATCACCCTCTCAAACAAAGGCTTGGACCATGATCCAACGCCGAGATCGCATGCAACCTCAAACGATCATGGTCTAGGGGCGCATGGCAATTCTGCCGCGCTGCGCCGCCGCGGACAGCGACTGGATCGTCCGCTGCACGACAAGCGCCTGCCGCACCGGCAGCTTCGGATCGCGTGCCAGCTCGGACAGCGAGTCCAGCACCTTGTCCAGCAGCACGGCCAGACGCACCGACCGGTAAAGCTGGAGCATGATGGCGAGGGGATGGGCGGCGGCGGAGGCAGGCGCGCAGGCGTCGCGCAAAGCCGCCTCCAAACCGCTGAAATCGGGGGTGCTTCGGTTCGGCTTCACACCGTTCAGGGGGTCAGTCGTTATGCATCCCACTTCGTCCGAGCCGCCGGGAGGGCGCCATGAAAATCGGTACCATGCTGCGGTTGAACCCGGACCCATCCGTCTATGACGGGCCGATGCACCGCATGGTCGGGTCTGCTCAGCGTATCGAGGCCGCCAGGAGTGCCCGCAGTTGCTCCCGATCCGCGTCAGGATGGCCGAGATCTCGGAACACATTGCCGGTACCCCGGACCATCTCCATATCGTCGTTCATTTCAACGTCTCCTTCAGTCGCCGGGGCCGTTCGCCGATCAGGTCGATATCGTGCTTTGGCATTTTGATCCCGGACTTCGATTTCTTCTGGAACGCGTTCACGACCCAGATATCGTCGCCGATCTGCAACGCATAAACGACCCAAAACGCATCCCCACGATGCTTGAGCGCCAACGCCATGACCCCTGACCCGAAACCGGTCAGCGGCTTGGCGATGTCCGGCATTCGGCCTTCCGCCAGGATGGTCAGCGCCCGCGCCATCTCGATTTGCGCCGCCAGCGGGCAATCCTCGAAATCCTTGCGGGCGCCCCTGAGCCTGCTGATGGGGCGGGCGTTTCTCAGCATCGGATGGATGTCGTCATATTTGACAACGTATGTCGAGCGCTCTCGCTCGCGGCGATTGTGGCAACCCCCCTATCCGTGCGATAAGCGCCCTCAGAGGTGCACAATGATCGACTGGCGATACTGCCCCGACGTCGACCGAACCCCCGGCATCGTATCAGGGCAATGGAAAGTCGTGGGCACCCGCATCCTCGCGGAATGTGTGACGGACAACGCGGACGACAGCAGCCCCGAGGAGATCGCTGCCATGTTCCCCTGCCTCGGGGTCGATCGCGCTCGGCGCATCATCGAATACGTAAATCAGCATGCCGACGCATCTGCTGCTGCTAGATAACAACGTCCCGATCCAACTGATCCCGCTACTCCGACCGCACGAAGCGACACACGCATCGACGGCAGGTTGGGCAGCGCTGAGCAATGGCAACCTGATCCGAGAAGCGCATCGGGCGGAGTTTACCGCGATCGTCACGTGCGACCAGAATATTCAGCACCAGCAGAACCTCGCCGGCTATGCTTTGGCATTCGTGGTTCTGACGACGACGCATTGGGCGACGATTCGGGACAATGTCGCCGGCCTTCTCGCCGCGATTGAGGCTGCCACGCCCGGCAGCTACGCGACCGTCAACCTTCCCAGGCCCACGTTACGCCGAAGACCGTACCTACCCGTTTGAAGCGCTCGGTATGGCTAACCTTTCGCGTTCAGCCGTCGTGTCTCGCCTCCCTCGTGGCCCAACTCGCCCGCCCAGCCTTACGCCGTTTCGCGATCTGCCCAAGAAAATACCGAATTCGGAACGTATCGATCTTCACCGGGTCATAGTCCCCGAGCCATCTCGAGACGTCCTTATGATCGCGATGCCTGCGATCGCGCCTAATCTCAAGCTTGTCGTAAAACCCGTAAATCCCACCGCAATCCTCGGGCGGGCCGTTCCGTTCACCCCCGACATAATGCGGGTAGGACACGCCCGCCTCCCCCTGTCGAATATCGGTCGCAACGAGCCGGATCTTCCAATTGTCGCCAAAGTCGTAGGTATAATCTATCTCCACCTCCGGCCGCCGCAGCACGTCGCGCAAGCGGACGTTCTCCCCATCGGTCAGCGGCGTGTCGCCAAAATCCTCGTCCGAGGGAATTCCATATCGTTTGTCGCCGATCGTGAACTCCCACAGATGGTAATCGCGCCAGTCCATGACGGCCTGCACGACACCGTGCAGCACCCTGAGCGTGACGGACGTCGGTACCTCGACCAGTCGCCAGATCGGGGGTTCGCTGTCCCGTAGTTCGAAACGGATGGTGCACACTTCATTGAAGCGTTCGGCGGAGGATCTAACGGGCGTTTTGGCCATTCGGTCAGCACTTCATCCGGCCGTCGCTCAGAACATGCCGCCGCGGTTTGACAGCAGGGTTGGCTTTTTCTTGGCACAGATCAGCCACACGTTCCCCTCCCAAGGGCCAGGGTCGATTTCCACGCCGTCGCGGCTGGCGCGCCCGGCGGGGGCGGACGGATCCGGCACCACCCGCGAGAACTCCTTGATGGGCGTGAATGTTTGATCCGATGACGACGCACGCATGTTCCCGCAGCCGCGGAGATCGTCTGGCAGAGCTTGAGGCCGTCAACGACCCTGATCTGATTGCCGACCTTCACCCGTGACTGCGCGGCCACCTGGCAGCCAACCAGTTCGATGCCGAGCAGAGGGTTCAGAAATTTCCCGTTAAAGGGCGAGAACAGGGAGTCGGCGTTGTCGATTGTAATGTGGTCTTTGCCGAACTCGATGCCGAAACCGCCGTGAAGGTGCGTGGCCTCTCCCACGCCATAGCCGTGCGCATAGATGGACAGCAAATCGATCCGGCTATTCCCTATTTCTTTAATCACACGGTCGAACAGGTCGGGGAGATCGTCCTGGGGCCCGATGGTATAGAACGTTGGCTGCGTGTGGACGAGGTTAAGCAGCGGTCCTGAACCCGTCTTAAGCTGCGCATCGCTCCATGCGACACGAATATCCGCAATCCCGATCCTAAGGGCCATCCGCTACGTCCTCCGTTTGCTGAGGGAATAGCTTAATCGTTCCCAAATCCGGCCTCCACTTCCGAATTTCATTCTTGGTCGTTGATTGTATCAAGATTAAGTGAGCGGCGCACCGGATGTGATCCAAAGTCGATCCTACGGGAAAATCATCGTCCCCCGCCGTGTTACGACAAACGCCTCCTGCCGCGCCAGATAATCCGTCACCGCCTCCGAGAAAGCCTCCGGTCGCTCGGCGCCGGGCGCATGCCCGGCGTCGTAGACGAAGATCAGATGGCAATGCGGCAGCAGCGCCTTATAGTGCCGCCCCATCTCGGACGGGATGATCCGGTCCATCGTGCCGAACAGCACAAGCACCGGCGTTTCCATCCCCCGCATCCGCTCCTCCAGTTCGGCGTCTCGCGCCGGACCGATGGAGCGCATCACCAGCGCGAGTTGCCTGGCCTGTACGACGTCATCGACCGGCGGCGGCGGAGGCATGCGTTCGGGGTGGGCATAGATGCGACGCGCGCGCTCCTCCGGCGTTCCGGTGGAAGGACGGGCATCCAAAGGCCGGATCGCTGCCGGCGCTTCCAGTACCAAAGCGCGGACGCGGTCCGGGTGTAGCGCCGCCAGCCACAGCACGACTTTGCCGCCGTAGGACGTGCCCATCAGGTCGTAGCTGCCGATCCCCAGCGCCCGGATCGCTGCCGCCATCGTCTCCGCCAGGTCGCGGGTGGACGCGGATCGCGTGTTCTCCGCCGACGAGCCGAACCCCGGCATTTCCATTATGATCACACGGTGCTTCAGCGCCAGCAGATCGTGCCCGCGGTGCAGCCGCATGCCTCCGGCGCCGTGCAGATGGACGAGCACTGGCCCGTCCCCGGCCTCCATGTAGCGGATATGGAAACCGTCGGCTTCGACGAAACTTTCCCGAAATGACATGTCGAAGCCTCCTCAAATATCCCGAACGCGCGGCAGGACGGTGCGCCCGAACAGGGCCAGCGAATCCATCATCGCGTCCAAACTATCGGTGCCTGGATCGGTCAGGGAAATATCCAGCACGCCGGTCCCCACGACATCCCGACATCTGCGGATTTGTTCGACCACCCGATCCGGCCCGCCGCAGAAGCTGATCGGCAGCACGCCGCCGACATTGGCCTGCATCCGCTGCCCGGCGATATTGCGGGACGTATCGGCCGCGATCAGCGCATCCCGCAGCCGCCCGCCGATGGGAAAGGGCGGTCGAGCATCACGCCCAGCCAGCATCGCATCGGCCTGTTCGTCGGTTTCCGCCAGGATCATGTTCGCTCGGAAAACGATGTCGTCGCGGCCCGGAGTCCAGCCGAACGCCTCGCACTCCCGACGGTAGTGCGCTGTGGCGCGGGCCATGACCTCGAACGGGCCATAGGATACGCCCATGCCCATCCGGTGGCGGGCGGCGAAACTACCGGCCTCGGCACTGGTGCCCAAAACATAAGACTGCAACCCGTTCTCCTGCCGGCGCGGCCAGATCGACACGGTGCGGAACTGGAAATACCGGCCCTGCCAGCCGAACGCCTCCGGCTCTGTCCAGGCCTTCAGGATGAGCTCCATCCCCTCATCGGTGCGGCCGCGGGCTTCGTCGGCGTTCAGGTCGTAGCTCAAATACTCATTCGTCGTCCCGCGCAGCAGCCCGGCGACAATGCGGCCGGGGGCCAGGGCCTCCAGCATCGCGAACTCCTCCGCCACCCGGATGGGGTTGGACGTGGGCACGATGGGACCGAGCAGCGCGATCTTGATTCTTTCCACTTGACCGACGAGCCAGGCGGCGGATACGGCCGGTGACGGCGTCAGGATGCGCGGCGAATAATGATGCTCCGACAGGCTGATCCAGTCGAACCCCAGCTTCTCCACGAACCGCCCCCGCTCGGCCATCCCGCGCAACGCGTGGGACACGGTGTCGGGATCGCAGGAACCGGAGCGCACCGGCCACTCGCGCGGCATATCGGGCGGCGGGATGTAGCGGCCGGTTTCGAAATACGAGATTTTCATCGCGTCCTCCCTGATCGTTACTCCGGTGGTTCGCCGGGGATAGGTGTGCGGCTGAGGCTGACGATCAACGTCGTCACTTCGGCGATGCACTTTTCCGCGTCCTCGCCGCTGGTGCCTTTGGCCACCAGCGTTACCCCATTCCCCGTTGGCCGGTAAAACGGGTAGCTGCCGAGGTCGATATCGGGATACCGGTTCTGAATGTCCGTCAGGCCCTGCGCGATCAGTCCCTCGCCCAGGCCGATGGCATGCACCGACCGGGATTCAATCCGAGCGCCGCCTTGCAGCCGGGGGGCGAGCCATTCGAACATCGACTGCATCACGCGGGGCACGCCCGCCATGACGTAGACATTCTCCATCTGAAAGCCGGGTGCGACCGACATCGCGTTGTCGATCAGCGCCGCACCCCGGGGCATGGTGCCCATGCGCTGGCGGGCGGCGTTGAACTCGCCGGGCTTGTAGGCCTTTTCCATGCGGGCGAAGGCCACCGGATGCGGCTCCCACGGGACGCCGAAGGCGGCGGCGATGCACTCGCTGGTGATGTCGTCGTGGGTTGGGCCGATGCCGCCGGTCGTGAACACATACGTGAATTTGCGGCGGACTTCGTTCACCGTATCGACGATGGTCTCGGCAATGTCGGGGATCACCCGCACCTCCCTTAACGGAATTCCCAGTTCGCCCAAATGCACCGCCAGGAACCGAATATTGGCGTCCTGGGTGCGGCCGGACAGGACCTCGTTGCCGATAACGAGCAAACAAGCGGTGGGGTTGTTGGCGGGCATGGCGGCGTCCCTCAAAGAAAATCCCGTAACAGGGGAATCAGCGGTTTGTCGGCGGGCGGCATTTCATACTCGCTCAGCTTGCGCGGCCATACCCAGGCGAGGGTCTGGTTCTCCCGCCCGGTCGGCGTGCCCTTCCAGCGGCGGCACAGGAACAGCGGCATCAGCAGGTGGAACGAGTCGTAAGCGTGCGAGGCGAAAGCGAACGGTGCCAGGCAGGCGGCGCTGACGTCGATGCCGAGTTCTTCCTTCAGTTCCCGGATCAGCGCGACCTCCGGCGTTTCGCCGGGGTTGAGTTTGCCGCCGGGAAATTCCCACAGGCCGGCCATTTTTTTCCCTTCGGGGCGCCGAGCCAGGAGGATGCGGCCGTCGGGGTCGATCAAGGCGCAGGCGGCAACCAATAGCAAAGGTTTCTCACCGCTTTCGTTGGCGGGGGCCTCGGTGTGGCCGAAGATGTCGGCGCGGGTCGCCTCGAAATCCCAGACCGGACGGGTGCCGCCCCGCGCGGGGAAATCGCGCACTGCTTCGCCCACCTGCTGGAAGCCGATGCGGCGCAGAACGGCGGCGGAGGCGGGGTTTTCCATGTCCACATCGGCCTGGATGCGGTCGAGTTCCAGGTTCGCCAGCGCCCAACTGACCAGCCTTCCCGCAGCCTCGGTCGCCACGCCATGGCCCCAAAAACGACGCCCGACCCAGTAGCCCAGGCGCCCGGTCCGCGTGGCCTTGTTCAGGTGCACGCTGACTACGCCCACCAGAACATCCTTGCCGTCTTCGTCGCCGGTGATGGCAAGGTCGTAGCCGGTGCCCTCGGCGATGCCCGTCAGGGTGGAGGCAATCCACTCATCCGCGAGTTCCCGAGGATACGGATACGGCACCACCGCCAAAGTCCGGGTCACTTCCCAATCGTTGACCAGCCGATGCAGCGACTCGGCATCCGCCACTTTCAGCGGGCGCAGCATCAGCCGCTCGGTTTTCAGCGGTTCGAAGCGCGCGGCGGCCGGTTTCCGGCGGGTTTTGGCGGGGGGCATGGAGTCCGGGGGGTGCGTGGAAACGTAGGGTGGCGCAGCGGGGCGGGGTCGCGCAAGCTCAGGCCAGCATTGACGGAGAATGCCGTGAGCAAGCAACCCACCCGATACACCGACATGGCCGACCCCCAGGCCCAACCGCGCCATACCGGGATCGCCAGCTTCTTCCGATGCCCGGTGGCCGAGGGGTTCGACGGCGTGGATATCGGCCTGATCGGCGTACCGTTCGACGGCGGCGTCACCCACCGCTCCGGTGCTCGGCATGGCCCGCGCGGGGTGCGGGAGCAGTCCACTTTGTTGCGCCGGATCAACGCGGTCACCGGCATCGCACCGTTCGCCAGCCTGCGGGTCCGGGACCTCGGAGACTGCTGGATCGAGCAGCCCTACGAGCTGCGGGGGGCGCTGGACGAGATCGCGGCGTTCTATGCCCAGGTCGTCGCGGCGGGGATCGTGCCGCTTTCGGTGGGGGGCGATCATTCGATCAGTTGGCCCATCCTGCGGGCGGTCGCGGCGAGCGGCCCGCTCGGGATGGTGCACATCGATGCGCATTGCGACACGGGGGACGACTACATGGGCTCCCGCTTCCACCACGGCGCACCCTTTCGGCGGGCGGTGGACGAGGGGCTGTTGGACCCCAAGCGGGTCATCCAGATCGGCATCCGCGGGACCACCAACGACCCGGACATGTGGGGGTTCAGCCAGCGTAGCGGTATGCGGGTCCTCGGGATGGACGAATTCCAAGACAAAGGCTGGCGCTTCGCGGCCGAGGAGGCGCGGCGGGTGATCGGCGACGGCCCGGCCTATCTGACCTTCGACATCGACAGCCTCGACCCATCCGAAGCGCCCGGCACCGGCACGCCCGAGGCCGGCGGCATCCGAGCGATTGAGGCCCTGCGGTTGCTGCGTGGGTTACGGGGCATCAACTTCGTCGGCGGGGATTTGGTGGAGGTCGCGCCGCCTTTCGACACCGGCACGATCACGGCGTTCAACGGCGCCTCGGTGTTGTTCGAGATACTGTGCCTGCTGGCCGAGGTGCGGTGCCGACAGTCACTGTAAGGGATGTGCGGGCTGAAGACGGATCGGTGTCGCTCACGCCGCTCGAGCGACGATGGAGTCGACCAACGCCCGCAACTTCGGCCGCTGGTCGTCGGTCGGCAGTATCTCCAAGCCCCACCCGTCTGGATCGTTCCGCCTCACGACGAACGACAGCGGTTCGGCGATTGTCGCCAATTGCATCGTGCCCACGGTACCGACAGCGAATTTCGAGTCGGTTAGGATCCGAGCGCCTCCGGTGGACAGATCGGCTGTCCTGGCTTCGATAGGCGCTATGCCGGCGAACGACACCCGACACGCAAAGTCGGTTGGGTAACGCTCCGCACCCCGCCGATTCACCTGAGGGGTAGCGTTTCGTATCACCGATACGACTGTCCGTTTCAGATCGGACATGGATGCGGACAGTCCGGCGGCAGTTCCCCTCACCTCGGTGGCCGAGCGGCCGGTGCGCTCGGCTTCGTGCGTGACTTCGCCGAGGCGCACGGTCACTTCGTTCACCGCGATCACGGTTTCTGTGACATTGCGGGCGATTTCCCCGGTCGCTGCCGCCTGCTGCTCCACCGCCGCGGCGATCGATCCGGCAATGGCGTTTACCTCCTCCACCGTGCCGATAATGGCGCCGACCGCCTGGATGGAAAGGTCTGTCGCGGTCCGTACCTCGCCGATGTGGCGGGCAATCTCATCGGTGGACCGCGCGGTCTGCACAGCGAGCTGTTTGACCTCGGATGCCACCACGGCAAACCCCTTGCCGGCCGCGCCCGCCCGTGCGGCTTCGATCGTGGCGTTGAGCGCGAGCAGATTGGTCTGTCTGGCGATGCCGGCGATGATGTCGGCGACGGCGCCGATCAGGTTCACTTTTTCACTCAACGACTGGATGGCTGCACGGGTGGCGCTGCCACCCGCGACCGCCTGGCCCACGACCGTGGCGGATTGATTGACCTGAGACGATATCTCCCGGATCGACGCCGTCAGTTGTTCGGCCGCGCTTGCGACCGTTTGGGTTGTGCCAAGCGCTTGCTCCGCGGCCAGCATCGCCGCCTGGGTCGATGTCTCGGTGCTGGTCGCGGACAGTTCCATCGCGCAAGCGCTATCCGCCATGGTCTGGACGTGCTGCCCGACGATGTCCATCGACGCGGTTGTTTCGTTCTCCACCCTGTCCGCCATCCCGCGCAGGGTCGTGGTCAGTGTGGCTGTGAACTGAGTCTGTTGTTCCCGATCGGCGATCCTTTGGGCCTCGATCCGTGCGAGATTATCGGCGATGGAGCGCTGCATGATGGCGAGCGCACCTAGCAGTCGGGCCGTTTCGCTGCGTCCCCTGATGTCGATCGCGTTGTCCAGTTTTCCGCCAGCGATCGCGGTCGCGACCGCGACGCCCCGGCGAACGGGGCGCACGATCGCGGCACCGAGCAGGAAGGTAATGATCGCCGCGCCGACCACCGATAATCCCAGCGCGTAGCGGATCGAGTTTTCGCTTGCCGCGATCAGCTTGTCGACGTTGCCGCGCAGGGCGAACCCGTCGGCCGTGACAAGTTCCACCAGGTTGTCGAAGTCGGTTTCGATCGCACCGATCGCCCCGGATTGCTCGCCGGCGGCTTTTTTCACCGCGGCCTGCAACGCCACCACCTTCACGCGCAAATCCCGGGTGGCAGCGAGTGTGGCCGGGGAGGACGCCCGTTCGATCGCAACGTCGAGGTCGCTGAGTACATCGTCCAGTCCTTTAGTGTCCCGCGGTTTTGTCGTGAACCGCATGAATCCCAGGTTGGCGCTGCGCACGTAACTGATACTCATAAGCGATTGATCGTAGACCTGGATGGCGACAGCGCCGAGTGTCCGCACCTGCGTCCGCTCGTAGAGTCCCAGACAAATCGTGACCAGGAGCATGGTCAGACAGCCGGACATAATTTTCAGTCGGATCGACATGACGATTCCCTTGCCAACTCCCTATTGGGACTGGATGGTCAGTTTCATTTTCGGATGGATGCCGCACTTCACCTGGTAGTCGCCGGCCTTATCGAGCACGAACTCCATGCTCTCCCCGGGTTTCTGAATGCCGGTGTTTTTCGTCGCGCCGCCCGGCGGCGTCAGCAGGATGTTGTGTACCACGCCATCATCGTTGTTGATACGAATAGTCGTGCCGACCGCCGCGGTGACCGCGTCCGGGGCGAATGCCTTGTCCTTTTGTCCGATCTCGATCGTGGCGGCGTGAGCCGCCGCGATGACCAGACTGCCGGCCAACGCTCCCAGCGTGAGAAATTTGAAGGAACGCATCAGTTCATGGCCTCCGTGGGCAGGGTGGGTAATTCGATAGCCGGGTCTTTACTGGTGAGCGTTTGCATGAACGCCACGAGTTCGAGGACGTCGGTTTCCGTCAGATGCAGCGCGCGGATTTCCGTCGACAGGCTGGCCCGCTGTGTGTAGCCGTGGTCGTAGTGCTCGATCACCGCGGTCATCGCGCGGATCGATCCGTTGTGCATGTAGGGCCCTCGGCCGGCGATGTTGCGTAGCCCCGGCGTCTTGAAAGCATGCATCAACAGGTCCACGCCCTCGACGATTTTGCCGCGGCCGAGGTCGGCGTCCGGCAAGCCGATGTCATGGAAGCTGTCGTCGGTGAAGCGCCAGCCGCTGTGGCAAGCGGCGCAGTTGGCTTTGGTGTTGAAGGTCACGAACCCGCGTTTCGCCGCCTCGGGGATCGCGGTTTCGTCGCCGTCGATCCAGCGGTCGAAGGGGGCTTTGGCGCTGACAACGCTTCGTTCGAACGTCGCGATGGCCTTGCCGATCGTTTTTTCCGACACCGGTTCACCGGGGAACGCGGCCTCGAACGCGTCGCGGTAACCGGGAATGGTCGCCAATGTGGTCAGCAACTTGGGCATCGACTGGTTCATCTCACCGGGCGCCTGGATCGGCCCCACGGCCTGCTGTTCCAAAGTGTCGGCCCGCCCGTCCCAGCCCATCGCGGAGGCCCAGGCTAGATTCAAAATGGTCGGGGATCTTCGCCCCAGTTTGTTGGCAGCGGAGCCTATGCCGTTCGGCAGCCCATCGCCCCAGGACAGCGATGGGTTGTGGCAGCTCGCGCAGGACATGGTGGAAGGACCTGACAGGCGCGGATCGAAGAACAGCGTGCGACCGAGCTCGCTTTTCACCGCGCTGTATGGATTGTCGGCGGGATACGGGATCTGAGCCGGCCGCGCATACCGCGCTTTCAGCGCCGCGAGGTCTGGCGTCGTTGACCCGGCTCTCACCGGTTCGGCCAATAAAACAGCCATGGCTGCCATGAACCCGACCGCTGCGAGCGTCGACAGGCGAGGGCGTACCCTGCGACGTTTGTGGCGGCAATACAGGTGCATTCGACAACCTCCTTATGCTGGCCGGGATCGGTCGAACCGAGGATAGGCATGAGTTTGTTAATGAAAGGTTAACGCGGACGCCTTTTCGCAAAATAAATTTGCATGCGGGCGTAATCGCCGTCGTACCAGCCAGATGCGCGCGCAAGGGGCGGCCAATATCGTCACAGGCCGAAGCCCGGTTGAACTCCGCTCCAGCCGGTGCCAAGCTGGGGTGAATATCAACGGGAGAACGACCATGGCCTTCGATCTTCACCACGTACACCTGAAAACCCCCGATCCAGAGGCAACCGCGCAGTTCTACGTCGCCAATTTCGGCGGGACGATCAAGGATCGGCCGCCGGGACGCGGGGTGTTGGTCGATCTGCACGGGTTGCAGTTGAACATCACGAAGATCAACACGGAACAGAACCACGAGCAGCACTACGGCATCGAGCACATCGCCGTACAGACCGACGATTTCGAAGGCACCATGGCGGCGCTGCGGAAGAATGGCGTGACGATCCTGGAGGAGCTGTCCCCCGGACCGGGCCGCCAGATCGCGTTCGTGCAGTGCCCGGATGGGGCGCAGATGGAAGTCATCAAGAAAGTCTGAGGTATGGCCTTGAAAGACCGGATCCCGTTTGGGGTCTCGCTGCCGCATCGTTCGCCCGATGCCATTGGCATGGATGCGGTGCGGCACGTGGCGCAGCGGGCGGAGGCTTTGGGATTCCGGGACCTTTGGGTCACCGAGAATACGTTGGATCACGTCAACTGTTTCGATCCGGTGGTGGTGTTGACCTATGCCGCCGCCGTCACCACCCGCATCCGCGTGGGGTGTTCGGTGGTGGTGCTCGCGGTGCACTCCCCCAACATGGTGGCGCACCAGTGGGCTTCGCTGGACTACGTCAGCGGGGGCAGGGCGGTATTAGCGGTCGGCCTGGGGCGGGACCACCATTACCGCGCGTTCGAGGTGCCCGAGGAGGGTAAGGTCCGCCGGTTCCGCGAGGAGATCGAAATCATCAAGTCGCTATGGACCCAGGAACGCACGTCGTATCAGGGGCGGGTCTACCATCTGGATGGCGCGACGATGGGGCCGAAACCGGTGCAGAAGCCGCACATTCCTCTGTGGATGGGCGTGGGGCACCCAAATGCCGTGCGCCGTACGGCGGGCATCGCGGACGGCTGGATGGGCTCGGGCGGGTCGTCGATCGCGGAGTTCGGGCGGTCGGTGCCGATTTTGAAGGAAGCGCTGGCGGCGGCCGGGCGGGATCCGGAGGCATTCCCGATCTCCAAACGCGTGTTCATGGCAGTGGATGACAAGCCGGAACGGGCGCGGGCCGAGCTTCTTCGCTGGTTTACCGAGGTTTACCATAATCCGCCTGGCACCGACGCCTCGGGCATCTGGGGCACCCCCGAGCAGGTGCGGGAGAAGCTGGAGGCGCTGGTCGCGATGGGCGCCAACCATCTGATGTTGAACCCCGTTTCCCGCTACGCGGAGCAGTTGGAGGCGGTGGCGGAGGTTGTGGGGTTGTCTGCTTAACGTTGTTGCTTTCAAGGAAACCCACCATGTCTTTGTCCCGCCAATTCGCGTCCTTCGTTGCCGGTTTGAAATACGAGGACTTGCCCCCCGCCGTGGTTGATCGCGCCAAGGGGGTGATCTTGCAAGCGCTGTCCTCGGCGTTGCTGGCGCGCGACCTGCCGGCGACGCGCGATGCGCTTGTCTTGGCGCGAGAAGAAGACCCCGGCACCGCCGCGACCGCCCTGTGCTCGGGGGAGCGTTTCACCAAGGCCGGTGCGGCCTTTGTCAACGCCGAAATGATGTTCGCCGGCGGCAAGTGGGATACGTTCCGCATGTTGACCCATCCGGGGGTGGCGATCATGCCGCCGGCTTTGGCCGCCGCCGAGGCCACGGGATGCTCCGGCCGGGTATTTATCACCGCCATTGCGGCGGCGTATGAGGTGCTGGAACGCATGGCATCGGAGTTCATTCCGACGCTGATGTCGCGCGGTTTCCATTCCGGACCGGTGTTCGGCATTTTCGGCGGGGCGGTCGCGGCGGCCAAAATCCATGGGCTGACCGAGGAACAAATCAACGGCGTCATCGCCCAATGCGTGAATTTGGCCGCTGGGAACTTGGAGGGCGCGCGGGCAGGGGGTGCTTCGTTGCGCGAAGGCGGGGCGGTGCGGAATGCTCTGCTGGCGTGCGCGCTCGGGCGGTTTGGAAAGCCGAGCGGGGATTCTACCCTTGAGGGGGAGGCGGGGTTTTACCATGCGTACGTCGGCAATAATCTAGGATTGTTGCGGTATAGTTTTACCGGCAGTAACAGCGTTGATTTGTCGGGCATTACGAAGGGCCTGGGTCAGGATTGGATGTTCCTGGAGACGCTCTACCGCGTTTATTCCACCGCCGGCTACAACATCGCGCATGTGGATGTCACTGCTGCTTTGTGCAAGGAACATGGCCTGGGTTATGCGGATATCGACCGGATCGAAGCCGTTGTGAACTGGCTCGAAACGGAATACCCGAGCCCGGCGTTTCCGTCGCGCGGGGGCGATGCGGTGGTGGGGAGCACGCAGTATTTCTCCGCGTATGGCGCGGTGACCGGGGGGTATCCGCTGGTGCGCGGCACCGGGCCGGGGCCGGGGGAGAGCGATCCACCGGAGGTTTTGGATTTGATGAAACGGGTTCGGATTATTCCGGTCGTGCGGCGGACTTTGTTCGGCCCTCGGGTGACGGTTTTTGCCAAGGACGGGCGGGTCGTCAGCAAGGAGGGCACCGGGCGGGAGTTTATCTGGGACTTTGAAACGCATGCGCTGCGGATGGCGCCGATTGCCGTGGCGGCGCCGGCTTACGATGGGGTGGTAGCGGTGTGCAGGGGGTTGGACGGGGTGGCGGAGAAGGCTGGGGCGGCATTGGTGGGGGCGACTTTGGGGTAGACTTCGTCAGTCTATATCATGGTCTATACGCCGGATACCCCAGCCGTCGGCCAGGCGGAGGCCTATTGTGGTTCGGTCCACCACCCTAACCCATCCGGCCACCTGGGTGGTGTTCGTCCCGGAACTTGAATCCGCCCTTATGGTAACGGTATGCGACTGTCGCCTACCCCCCAAACAAAGCCTCCACATCCGCCTCCGTCATCTTCAACGCCCCACCCTTCTCCGCCTCCAGCACGCTCGCCACCAGCCCGCGCTTCCGCTCCTTCAACGATTCCATCTTCTCCTCGATCGTCCCCAGCGTCACCAATCGGTGCACGAACACCTTCTTATCCTGCCCAATCCGGTGCGCCCGATCCGTCGCCTGGTCCTCCACCGCCGGGTTCCACCATGGGTCGTAATGAATAACCGTATCGGCCGCGGTCAAATTCAACCCCACCCCGCCAGCTTTCAGCGAGATCAAGAACAGAGGAACCTCCTCCTTCTGGAACCGCCGCACCGGCGTCGCCCGGTCCTTCGTATCCCCAGTCAAAATAACGTAAGGCACGCCGTCGTGCCGAAGCCGTTCCTCGATCAACCCCAGCATCTCGGTAAACTGCGAGAAAAGAAGCACCCGCCGCCCCTCCTCCAGCATCACCGTCAGCATCTCCATCAACCGGTCCAGCTTGGCGGACCCGGCCTTCGACCGCTCCACCGCCTTCAGCTTGATCAGCCGGGGATCGCAACAAGCCTGCCGCAATTTCAGCAGCGCATCCAGCACAATGATGCCAGACCGAGCCAAACCCTTCTCGGCGATCGCGGCCTTAACCCGAGCGTGCATGGACAGGCGGATGCCCTCGTAGATGCCGCGCTGGGCGTCCTCCATCTCCACCACTTCGTTGATTTCGGTCTTCGGCGGCAGCTCGGGGGCGACCTCATCCTTTGTCCGCCGCAGCAGAAACGGCTTGATCCGGCCAACCAATTGCGTTTGCCGCTCGACATCGCCGCCCTTCTCGATCGGCCCGCGGTACCGCGTCTTGAACCCCCTCTGAGTCCCCAGGAACCCCGGCGCCAAAAAGTCGAACAGCGACCACAATTCGCCCAAATGGTTCTGCAACGGAGTCCCCGACAGGCACAGCCGCTGCCCCGCCTGCAACCGCAGCGCCTGGCGGGTGGTTTCGGCGTTCGGGTTCTTGATCGTCTGCGCCTCATCCAAGATAACGACGTGCCATTCCTGCTCGGTCAGCACCGCATGATCCCGCGCCAACAGCGGGTACGTCGTCAGCACCAGATCGTGCTTGGGGATTTGCTTGAACAGCCGCTTGCGGTCCAACCCGTGCAGCACAAGGACCTTCAACGACGGGGCGAATTTCTCCGACTCCATCGTCCAGTTGGGTACCAGGCTGGTGGGGCACACGATCAAAGCGGGCTTTTTCAGCCGCCCGGCCTGCTGCTCAATCAACAGGTGCGCCAGGGTCTGCACCGTCTTGCCGAGACCCATGTCGTCGGCCAGCACCCCGCCGAGGCCCGCGCTGCCCAGGAACTGCAGCCAGTTCACGCCCTGCTGCTGATACGGCCGCAGGACCCCCTTAAAGGACCGGGGCACGATGGCGACAGGAACGGACCCGCCGGATTCGCGCAGCGACTGGCCGAGCGCCCGCAGTTGCTCGCCCCCCTTCAGCACCAAACCCGACCGTTCTTCCAGTGCCGCCAGATCGACGGCGTCCAACCGCGAAAATCCGATCTTTTCGGCGTCCGGGTCGATGCCCCCGCCGGCCGCCAGCTCCATCAGCGCCTGCAACGTGGGCCGAATGCGCCCGACCGGGATCGACAGCAGCCGCCCGCCCGCCATCGGAATCACAAACGGCGCGTCGTCGCTCTTGTCCAGCAGCGCCGCCAGATCGGGCCTGTTAATCAGCCGGATCAGCGCGGGGACAAGGTCCACCCGCTCCCCGTTCACCATCACGCCCAGGTTCAGCTCCAGCCAGTCGATGCCGGAGCCTTCGATCAGCTCCGCTTCGATGTCGCTGTCGGCGGCATAGGCCTGCACGGCGAAATTCTCATCGACCGCGACCCGCCAGCCGGCGGCCTTCAGCTTCGGAACGGCTCCCGTGACGAAATCGAGCCAATCGGCCTCCCCCCGCGCCTTCACCAGCACCAGATCGTCCGTATGCGCATGCCGAAAATTGCTCGGCGCCAACTCGGAAACCGAGGCGAAGCCGAGCGCCTGCAACTGTGCCAGTGCGGCAGCCTCTTTGCGCGGATCGCGTTCGGGCTCGTAAAACACGCCGTTATGGGACGCCAACTGTACTTGCTTCAATGAGGTGTAGGGCAGGCTCACCGGCGCGTAGTTGTACGACAGCCGTCCCAGGGGCACTTCGAACAGCCCGCCGGGAATGCGCTTGACCATGCCCCGCCCGCGATACGGATCGGCGGGCAAGGTGCCCGATAGCAGCCGCAAATGCGGCATCAGCGGGCCCGTCGACTTCTGGGCGGTCTCAGCCTGCTTGGGAACCGCGGACTTCAAGCCGGGGAGCCTTCTTTCGACTTCGGCCCGCACCCGGGCGCTCAGATTGGGGGGAATGGGTGGCGCCGCCAGCATTTTCGCGGCCACATGTTTGGGTACTTTCAGCGCGATCGGCCCCATCGTGCCGCGTTCCGGGTCCACGTACCAGGGATCCGGCACGCGCACCGCCAGTTTGCCGCCGGTTATGTCCAAAGATGGGTACTGGCTGCCGTCCTGCGCCATCTGCCAGCCGAATTCGGCCGGGATCGCATCGCCTTCGGAGATATGCGGGCCGGTCACGCTGCCCCAGGTTGCGCGCCCGGTGGCGATAATGCGGCGCAATGTGTCCAGCGGATCGTCCTCGGCCGGCACCTGGGTGTCTTGCTTCTCCACCCGCAGCAGGCGCGTCAGGATCGCCCGATCGGACGGACGCACGAAGCGCGCCATATTGGTGACGTTGATCGGGGGGTAAGGCTTGCTCTGTCCCGGCATGTTGTTCGTGCGCAACATCACGTTCATCGACCGAATCGTCAGCCTGGGCACGCCGCCCGGGCCGGCGGCGGCGTCCAGCACGTAGTAAACCCGGTTGCGGACCGAGGGGGGGTAATCCTCCGACTCCAGGTCGTCCGTGTCGTCCAGGGAGTTCAGCCAATCGGTGATCGGGGTCGGAATCGATTCCGGACGCAGCGCCGGCGCCGGAGCGGCCGGTGCTCGGATCGCCGCTTTGCGCGTCGTGGGTGGCGGCGGTGGAACCGGGGTCATGTATGCCTCCGACCCCGTCGTTTGGTGCCGGTGTGCCGCAATCATGACCGCGGCCAAATGCTTGCAGTTCCGCCCGATGGGGCAGGAGCATCGGCCCGCGACCAGCAGCGGCCCGAACGGGTTGCGGCGAACCGTGACGCGCTGCGTATACGGGTCGGGCAGCGACCCCACGGTGGTGGCCATTATCGTGTCGCCGTCAGGGCTGATTTGCAGGTTCTGCACCCGCCCCCTTAGTTCGTACGTGCGGCCTTGCTCCAGCGCGCTCGCGCCGAACAGGCTCTTGATAACGTCGTCGCTGAGCGACAGATCGGGGGGGGAAGTGGCATCCATGGGCATAACCCGGATGTCTAGCACATAAATAAGCGCGAGTCGGAAGACCCTTGCGCGCATTTTTCGCCGGTGGTCATCTGTGTTGCGTACACGGCAGGGGGAACAGGCATGACCGACCAATCTCGTAGCGAGCAGGAACTGGCCCTCGTGGCACTCGCCAACCGCGTGCTGCCCGGTGGCGGATTCGGCAATTTGGCGTCGGATATCGTCATCGCCGAAGGGCAGGGGGGCCGCGTGCGCG
>JANXTL010000287.1 GCA_025352375.1 Acetobacteraceae bacterium
ACTGTCATGGAACGTTCCTTATTTGTCCCGCAATGCGTCCATGGCAGCCTTGATCGTCTTTGCTTCTTCGCCGTCCGGCGGCAGGCTGGCAATTAGTCTGCCCCAGTATTGGCGCGCCTCGGCCGGTTTTCCGATCTGAGCGGCAGCCAGACCGAGGTACCACATCACCGTCGGTTGCCCCGGAGTCAGGGCCTCGATCTGTTTCAGCACATCGACTGCTTCCGCCGGGACCGGCGCCGTGGCCGGCTGATTCGCCAGCATGGCCTGCGCCGCCTGTTGCAGAATCGCCGGGTCCCCCGGTTTCAGAGCCATCGCATGCTTGTAGGCATCGGCGGCCTTCGCTGTTTCATTCAGCACGCCATAGGCGCGTCCCAACTTCAGCCAACCGTCGAGGTCATTGGGATTGGTTGCCATGCGGCTGGCGAGACCGTCGACCATACCGCGGATCATTGCCTGCTGTTGGGTGTCGGATTGCCGCGGGGTAGGGGGTTTACCGTCCGCGAGGGCAGGCACGGGAACGCCCGAGGCTTTGGCCGCTTCGGCGATCCGGTTGGCGATATCGGCGCGTTCGGGCGAGTCGGCGGGGATATCGGCGGCCAGCGCTTGCAGCATCGCGATAGCCTTTGCGGAATCACCGTCCTGACCCGCGGCCAGCGCGCTGTAGTATCGCGCCGTGGCCAGAGATGGATCCTTCGTCAGGGCTGCAGCGAAGGCCTCCCGCGCGGCGGGCACGACGGTGCCACGGGCGCTCAACGTCAACATTTCACCGAAAGCCGACAGCGTCTCAGGGCTGTTCTGACCGAGGTCGATCGCGCGCTTCAGCGCATCCGCCGCCGGCGCCCACTGGTTCACTTCCGCCATCGCTCTGGCGTACTCCAGCCAGGCTTCGGCATTGCCTGGTTCGGTCTCCGTACGCTGTTTCAGACGAACCAGCGCCTGCGCGACGGCCTCAACACGCGGGTCGGCGGTGCGCGATGCGAAAGGCATGTCCGGCATTGCCGGCGCGCCAATCCGCAGATACAGGCCGATCGAACCGCCCGCCATGATCGACGCCACCAGCGCGGCAACAATAGGGCTGGCGCCGGCTCGGGCCGCTCGGGATGGCGCCGCCGTCGTGGCCAAAAGCCGCCGCTGCACTTCGAGGCGTGCCGAGGCAGCCTCTGCGTCGCTGAGCACCCCGCGCGCCCGATCGCGATCGAGCTCGCGGAGCTGGTCGCGGTAGACTACCCGGTCGTAATGTTCCGACGCGAGTCCAGCCGCGCGGGCACGCAACAACGGCATCAGCACCAGGCCCAGCACGACAAAGACAACGACCGCGAGCAACAGCGCCAGCATTACGCGTCGTCCTTCAAAAGCCGCTCGAGTTCTGCCTGTTCAACGGCCGACAACGCCGGCGGCACGACCGCGGGCCGGCTCCGAAGCCAATACAACGTGCCGGTAAGGCCAGTGAGCAGCAGCGCGACCGGGCCGAACCACAGCAGCCAGGTCGCGGGTTTGACGGGTGGGCGCAGCAGCACGAAGTCGCCGTAGCGGCTGACGACCGCTTGGGTTGCCTGCGCATCGGTGTCCCCCGCTTTCAGGCGTTCCCGCACCAGCACGCGGATATCGTGCGCGAGGTCGGCGTGGGACTCGTCAATCGACTCGTTCTGGCAGACGAGACAGCGCAATTCGGTGGAGATAGAACGAGCGCGCGCCTCCATCGCGGGATCGGGAAGGCGTTCAACGGGCTCGACCGCATAAGCGGAGATCGCGAGGAGCAGCAACGAAATACAAACGACAAAGCAACGGAACACCATCACGACCCACCCAAACGTCGCAGCAGCGGCAGCAGCTCCTTTTCAACCGCGGCCTCGGTCAATGGCCCGACGAAGCGTTTGCGGATGTGGCCGGCCGCATCGACCACGTAGGTCTCCGGCACGCCGTAGACCCCGAAATCCAGCCCGGTGCGCCCATCGCGGTCCACGCCGATCCCGCGATAGGGATCGCCGAGTTGCGACAGGAAACGTGCCGAATCCTCCGGTTTATCCTTGTAAGCGATGCCGTACAGCCGGACGTTAGCCTGCTTCGCCAGGCGCATCAGCAACGGATGCTCCTGCCGGCAGGGCACGCACCACGAGGCGAAGAAGTTGATCACCAACGGCTGGCCCTTCAGCCCGTCCCGGGCGATGCGGCCATCGCCGGCAAGCGCGGCCAGGTCGAAGGCCGGTGCCTCCCGATCGATCATGGCGGAGGGCAGCTCGTGCGGGTCGTAGCCCGGCCGCAGCGACCAGGCGAAATAGCCGGCCAGCACCAGGAAAAGCCCAACCGGCAGCAAAGCAATCAGGCGGCGCATCATTACTCCGCCGGTGCGGCGACAGCGGAACGGCGGGCACGGGCAGCTGCGCCGACCCGCCAGCGGCGATCGCTGAGGCTGACCAGACCGCCAAATGCCATGATCGCCGCACCGATCCAAATCCAGGGCACCAGCGGTTTCCAATAGGCCCGCACCGTCCAGTTGCCCTCGGCATCGGCTTCCCCGAGCGCCAAATAGAGATCGGCCAGCAAATTGGTGCGGATCGCGGTTTCCCCAGTGGTCTGCTTTTGCAACGGGAAAAAGCGTCGTTCGGGGTAGACGGTCGCAACCGCGACCCCACCGCTGGAGATGCGGATCGTGGCGCGATCGGCGGTGAAATTGGGGCCGGGAATTTTCTCAACCCGCTCCAACAAGATCTCGTAGGACGCCAATTTCATGGAGCCGCCGGCTTTCAGAACCTCAATCCCCTCCTGGCTGAAGGCCGAGGCGGACACGCCGGCGACGAATACCGCGAGGCCGAAATGCGCCGCGCTCATGCCATACGCAGCCCGTGGCAATTTGATCGCTCGGCGGAAACTATCGGCCAGCGAGATGCGGAACAGGCCCACCCGTTCCACCCATTCGGTGACGACGGCGGCGGCGAGCCAGACGGCGATGCCGATGCCGAGCACCGCGAGAACCGGACCGCCGTAGGTGACGTAGAAGATTGCCAGAGTGACGAGGGCCGCAACGATGTACGCGACCCATAGTCGTTGCAGGGCGCCGAGTAGATCGCCGCGCTTCCAAGCGAGCATGGGGCCGATGCCGACGGCGAGGATCATCGGCGCCATCAGGGGAACGAACGTGCGGTTGAAGAACGGAAATCCCACGGACAGTTTCGGCCCATCCATCGCGTCGAGGAACAGCGGGTAGAGCGTGCCGAGGAAGACAGTGGCGCAGCCGCAGGACAGCAGCAGATTGTTGAGGACGAGCGCACCCTCCCGCGAGACCGGCGCGAACAGACCGCCGCCTTGTAGCTTGGGCGCACGCACGGCGAACAGCGCCAGCGAGCCGCCGATGGCGACCAGAAGAAGCAGCAGAATAAAGGTGCCGCGAGCCGGGTCGGTGGCGAAGGCATGCACCGAGGTCAGCACGCCGGAGCGCACCAGGAAGGTGCCAACGAGCGAAAGGGAAAAGGTGACGATCGCCAGGAGAATGGTCCAGGTCTTCAGCGTGTCGCGCTTCTCCACGACGATGGACGAGTGGATCAGCGCCGTTCCGACCAGCCACGGCATGAAAGAGGCGTTTTCCACCGGGTCCCAGAACCACCAGCCGCCCCAACCCAACGTGTAGTACGCCCACCAGGATCCCATCGCGATTCCGATGGTCAGCGCGCACCAGGATGCCAGCGTCCAGGGCCGCACCCAGCGGGCCCAGGCGGCATCGACCTTGCCCTCGATCAACGCGGCGACGGCGAAGGCGAAGGCGACGGAGAAGCCGACATAACCGAGGTAGAGGAATGGCGGGTGAAACGCCAAACCGGGATCCTGCAACACCGGATTGAGCCCGTGCCCGTTTGCCGGCGGGTTGACCGCGCGCAGGAAGGGGTTGGAGGTAAACAGGATGAACAGCAGGAACCCGACGCCGATCATGCCCTGAACGGCCAGAACCCGAGCACGCAAGGCGGGCGGCAGGTTGTTGCTGAACACCGCGACGGCGGCGGCACAGAACGACAGCATGAACACCCAAAGCATCATGGAACCCTCATGGTTCCCCCAGACGCCGCTGACTTTGTATAGCAGGGGTTTATCGGTGTGGCTGTTCTCGGCGACGTTGACGACCGAGAAATCGGATACGATGTAGGCGTGCATCAGCGCCGCCATGGACAGCGCGATCAGCAGGAAGGCCGCGATGGCGCAGGTCCGCCCGGTCGCCATCCACCCGACATGCCGCCGCGCCGCGCCGACCAGCGGCACGGTGGATTGGATCAGCGCGACGAACAGCGCCAGGATCAGGCAGAAATGGCCGAGTTCGACGATCATGGGGTTTGCCTCCGCGAGCGTGGCATCACGCCGCCGCGCGGCGGGCCGGCTGGATGATTGCCAACAAAGCCTCGACCAGCTCGTCCATCATCGCGTCGGTGTGCAGCGGACCGGGGGTGAAGCGCAGGCGTTCCTCGCCACGGGGCACTGTGGGGTAGTTGATCGGGGTCGCGTACATGCCAAATTCGGACATCAGACGGTTGCTCACGTCCATGACAAGCTCCGCGTCGCCGATGTGCAGGGGCACGATGTGGCTTTCCGATGGGATGCGTGGCAGGCCGGCCGCGTCGAAGCGGCGCTTCAGGGCATCGGCACGCTCGAACAGTCTGTCCCGACGGGCCTGATCGGCGCGCACATGCCGCACGGCTGCCAAGGCGGCGGCGGCGGTGGGCGGCGGCAGGGAGGTCGTGAAGATGAACCCCGGCGCGGTGGAGCGGATGAAATCGACCACGTCCGTGTCGCCCGTGATGTAGCCGCCATGGCAGCCGAACGCCTTGGCCAGCGTGCCCTCGATGATGTCGACCCGGTGCGCCACCCGGTCGCGTTCGGATACGCCGCCGCCGTTCGGTCCGTACATGCCGACCGCATGCACCTCATCGAGGTAGGTCATCGCGCCGTAGCGGGTCGCGAGGTCGCAGATCGCACCGATGGGGGCGATGTCGGCGTCCATGGAGTACACCGACTCGAACACGATCAACTTCGGCGCGGACGCGGGCGCGGCGCGCAGCAGTGACTCGAGGTGGTTCATGTCGTTATGGCGGAAAATGTTCACGATCGCCTTGGAACCCTTGATCCCCGCGATCATCGAGGCATGGTTCTTGGCATCCGAAAACACCTGCCAGCGCTCATCCGGGCCGTTCGGTAAACTATTGAGAATAGTGGATAAGGTCGCCTGGTTGGACACGAATCCGGAGGTGAACAGCAAACCGGCCTGCTTGCCGTGGAGATCTGCGAGCTCGCGTTCCAGCGCATCGATCAGCGGGCTGGTGCCGCCGATGTTGCGGGTGCCTCCGGCGCCGACGCCCATGGTGCGCGCGGCCTCGCAGGCTGCTTCGACCAGTACGGGGTGACCGCCCATCGCCAGATAGTCGTTCGACGACCACACCAGGACGATTTTGCCGTCCGGGTCGCGATAATACGGGAATCCCTCCGCCTGCTTGGCCAGCGGGGTGAAGGTGCGGTAGCGGCCCTGCGCCCGAATGGAGTCAAGCGACTGGCGGCAAAAAGCGTGGAAAGTGTTCATGCTCAGGCACTTTCTCCATGGCCGTCCCCGGCCTTCATTGACCTGCATCAAGCCTAGCCGATGCGGGGAGGCACCGAAAGGGCGCGGTAACGGGTCGTTTATCGTCCGCCAGGGATGGCAGCCATGTTCGGGCGACCTTTGCATGACAGCAAGCCCGTGCCCTAGATTGGTGTGCAGTGCAACATGACAGGAGTCCACGATGCCGTTGAGCGCGCCAGCCGCCCGGGAAAAGCAGCATACGCGTTCGATCGAGATCGGCGGATATCGCCGCGACGACGGGTTGTACGACATTGAGGCACGCCTTACCGACGTCAAGACTTTCGGTCAGACGAACTACGACCGTGGTTTCATCCCGGCCGGCGAACCGATTCACGATTTATCGCTGCGGCTGACGATCGACGACACGATGGCGATCGTCGCGAGCGAGGCGTCGAGCGACCTCACGCCGTACCGGATGTGTCCCACAGCCGCCCCGAACTTCTCCCGCCTCGTGGGCATGAAGATCAAGGCAGGGTTTCTGCGCGACGCCAACCACGCGGTCGGTGGACCGGTGGGGTGCACCCATCTGCGGGAGCTATTGCAGCAGATGGCCACCACGGCGTTCCAGACCATCACCCCCGCCCGCGTGCGCAAGGAAATGCGCGCGGAAGGCAAAGACCCGAAGCCCGGTAGCGACGTGGTCGACGCCCGTATCACCGAGAAAATGGGTGGCCCGCCCAAGATCCTGAACACCTGCGTTGCCTACAGCGAGGCCGGCCCGCTTGTGAAGCGTCGCTGGCCGCATCTGTACTCCGGTGCGGATACCGAGGCAGCCGCCGCCGATTAGAGCGTGATCGCCTGAGGTTGACGTCAACCTCGGGCGATCACGCTCTCAAACAAAGGCTTAGACCATGATCCAACGCCGAGATCGCGTGCGACCTCAAACGATCATGGTCTAAGATCGTGGACCTGCCCGCCGGCCGGATCAACCATCACTGGACCAAGAACCTGCTCGTCAGCGCCGACGGAAAACGCCTGTACGTGACCGTCGGATCGAACAGCAACGTCGCGGAGAACGGGATCGGCGCCGAATCCGGCCGCGC
>JANXTL010000045.1 GCA_025352375.1 Acetobacteraceae bacterium
TAAGTTCACGCGGCGGTTCCTTTTGCTGGCCTCGGGAGGCGTGGATGAGGCTCACCGCGTTTTCGTGCCTCGTTCATACCAAGGGCGAGAGCGGCGCACGATCGAGACGACCGATAGCATGACCGGCACCTCCACTAAAACCCCCACGACGGTCGCGAGCGCGGCACCCGACTGAAAACCGAACAAAGCGATGGCCGTCGCAACGGCCAATTCGAAGAAATTGCTGGCCCCGATCAACGCTGAGGGGCCGGCGGACGATTTGTTCTCCCTGTAGCCCGAACAGCAGGACGAGCGTCAGCAGTAGCGCGCTCAAAGATAGCGGGCCGAGCGCGGCGAGGACGCGGGACAGCGCCGCCGCGCCGTAAGAACGAGTACGACAACATCGGCTTGATCGCCGTGCGCGCAATGGAGGCCGCGACCCCAAGGGATCCGCTGCTGGCCTATGCCCTCCGCCAGGCAACCTGCGGTAAAATCGCGGCCTGATCGGATCGCGGCAGCGCGTATGCGCGGGCGCATGAATCTTCCATCCGAATCAACGTCTAACGGCGCCGACCCCAGCCCCGAAGCACCCCTGCGATCGTCACCAGCACCGGCAGCGCGGCGGCGACGTGGAACGCCCCCTGAAAGCCCGTGAGGAACGCCGCCGTGTCCGGCACCCCACCGGCCGAGGCGTCCGCGCGCAACGTCTGGAAAATCAGCATCAGAACGGTCGCCCCGGTCACAACCCCCACGGTGCGGGTCACCATCACCAGGGATCCCGCCACGCCCCGATTCTCCCGCGGGATCGTCGCGGTGGCGATGTCGAAATAGGCGACCTGGAATAACCCCAGGCCGAACCCTTGCACGAACATCGACAGGCACAGCAGCGGGATATGCGATGGCTCCCCCGCCATGCCGATCGCGATTTGCGCCGCCGCCATCGCGACCGATCCAAGCAAGGCCAGAAGCCGGGGCGGAAACCGCGTGGCCAGCCGCCCGGCGAGGGGTGCGGCCAACATGATTCCCAACGGCGACGATGCCAGCACGATGCCGCCGACCGGCACCGAAAGCCCGCCCAACCGGTCCAGATAGAACGGCACCAGCAGCATGATGGAGAACCCGGCGACGTTCAACGCCGCATGCGCCACGTTAACCAGCGCGAAATCCAGGTCGCGAAAGTAGCGAACGTCGATGATCGGCTGCCGGACCCGCAACTGCCGCAGGGTGAACAGCGATGCCGCCGCCACGGTGACCACGGCGGCCGCCGCGCACGCCCAACCCAGGACCTTCAATTGATTCAACGCCATTAGCATCCCGCTCATGCTGATGACCAGCAGCAGCGCCCCCGGCATGTCGAAGCTTTGGCGCGTCAGCCCGCGATCCGCCGACAATCCGAAGGCCAGCACGAATGCCGCCAGCGCCACCGGCGCCCGGAACCAGAAAACCGCCTGCCAGCCGAACTGCCCGATCATCAGCCCGGCGACGATCGGCCCCAGAACCGAACCAAACCCGAACGCCATGGTGTAATAGCCTAGGATTCGCGGACGATCCGCTTCCGCATACAGGCTGGTGGCGATAGCGGGACCGCAGCTGAGCGTCAGTGCCGCACCGACCCCTTGCAGCACGCGCGCGGCCAGCAACATCGGATAGGAAAGCGCCAGGGAACACAACGCGAAAGCCACGGCGCTACAGGCGCAGCCCGCCAGAAAAACGAACCGGTGCCCGATCATGTCGCCGAGCCGCCCGAATATCAGGGTCAGGGCGGCGTAGGTGAGGGTGTAGGCGATCACCACCCACTGAATGGCGGGGATCGGCAGCGCGAAGGCGCGGATGATGTGTGGGAACGCGACGTTCACCGAGGAGTCGAACGGCACGACCATGGTGCCCAGCCCGACGACAAACACCCCAATCCACGGGTGCGCAACAATCAGCGGGGCGAGGCGCGACATGCGCGCCTCGCTGGTCCGAACGATCAGACCGCTTTCTTCAGAGTCGGGGAGGCCTTGAAGCGCACGGTTTTGCCGGCCTTCACCTTGATGGCTTCGCCGGTGCGGGGGTTCAATCCCTTGCGCGCCTTGGTCTTGCGCACGGTGAACGTTCCGAAGCTCGGCAGGGTAAATTTGCCGGACTTCTTCAATTCCTTAACGATCGCTTCCATCAGGTCGCCAGCGGCGCGATTGGCAGCGGCGCCCGTGAGTTCGGCGGATGCCTGGATAACTCGGGTGATAAACGCTTTCGACATGTTACCTCCTGCTGGATCGATTTGAGCGGCCGGCACGGGTTTCGAACCGGCCCGAGGGACCACATTCCCTGTGGCCTGTCCACGAGAGGTCCCGAGTCGAGACACCGCTACAGCACCTTTAACCACAGCGCGCTGATTCCGCCAGCCCTTCTAAGAATTTTTTGTGCCGGACCCAAATGGCAGCGCCACACCCGATGCGACTCGGTGTCGCGTCGTTCGCCTGAGCATCGAATCATAGCGCTTGACCAAGCCGGGCGACATGCGCATTTTGCCGCCCTTCGCGCGCCCCCAGCCTACCAGGAACCGATCATGGCCAAGTCCAACACCGTGCAGATCAAGCTGATCTCCACCGCCGACACCGGCTTCTTCTACGTCACGAAGAAGAACGCCCGCACCACCACGACCAAGCTCGAACTGAAGAAATACGACCCGGTCGTGCGCAAGCACGTGGCGTTCAAGGAATCCAAGATTAAGTAAGAGCCGCCAGCTCGACCCGGTTGCGGCCGCCGGCCTTCGCCACGTACAGCGCGGTATCGGCGGCATGCAGCAGGGCATCCGGCGTCACGGGCGCACCCGTGGCGCAGCCCACCCCTACGCTGACCGTCAGAACGACACGCTGACCGGATGGGCCGGTGAAATCCGCCGCCTCAACTGCGGAACGGAGGCGTTCGGCTGCCATCACCGCGTCTTCTCGGTCGGCGCCCGGCATCACCACGACGAACTCCTCCCCGCCGTAACGCGCCAGCGAGTCGAACACCCGTGTGTTGGCGCGCAGGGTGTCGGCGATCAGGCGCAAGGCCTGATCGCCGGTCGCATGGCCGTACTGGTCGTTGACATTCTTGAAGAAATCGACGTCGACCATCAAAACCGACATCTGCCGACCCTGCCCGTTTTCCACTAAGCCAGCCAGATGCCGGCGCAGATAGCGTTGGTTGTACAGGCCGGTCAGAGGGTCGATCAGCGCCAATTCCAGCACCGACCCCAGGTCCAGCCGCAACCGGTCCTGATAGATTTTCCGGCGGATCTGATTGCGTGCCCTGGCCCGCAGTTCGTTCTCATCGACTGGCAACATCAGCCAGTCGCTGGCGCCGAGCTCGAACCCGCGCACCACCTGGCCCTTGGCCTCGGTCTCCGCCAGCAGCAGTAGCGGAGTCTCATGGGTGCGGGAACCGCCGCGAATCGCCGAGACCAGCCGGAGTGAATCCTCCTCGGCCAGGGTCAGGCTGACCACGATCAGATCGAAGGATTCCTCAAGGGTCATCCCCATCGCCTCTCGCCCGCTGCGGGCGCGGATCGCGACGATGCCTTCCTTCGGAAGGGCGTCCATCACGGCGCTGGCGCTGACGTCCCAGTCATCCACCACGAGCGCGCGCGTGCCCGCCACCGATGGCACGGCGAACGGATCGCCGCCCAAGCCAAGCGCACGGGCGGTTTCGCTGCGGGCGTGCCACTCGTCCAGCAGGCGTTTCAGACGCACGAGGCTGCGGACGCGTGCCATCAATGTTTCGGTCTCGGGCGGCTTGGTCAGGAAATCGTCGGCGCCGGCTTCCAGGCCTTGCAGACGTTCGGTCGGCTGGTCCAGGGCGGTGACCATGACCACGGGGATGTGGCGGGTGGCGGGATCGCCCTTCAAGCGGCGACAGCACTCGAACCCGTCCATGCCGGGCATCATGACGTCCAGCAGAATGAGGTCGGGTTGCCAATTTGTAGCAGCGGTCAAGGCCTCAAACCCGTCGCGCGCGGTCGCGGTCTGGTAATACTCGGCCCTGAGCTTGGCTTCCAGCAGGCGCGTATTGGCCGGCACATCGTCGACGATGAGAATACGCGCGGACATACTGGTGCAGCCACTTCCCTTCTAGGCATCGCGTTTCGGCCGGTATGCCACCCCGGCGTGCGACGACAATAGGCTTGCGTCGCGGTTCGCGAAAGGCTTTGCGTCGTTGTGTCAACGCAAAATAGGAATGTCCCCGTGCATCACCAAAGGCCGCAGCGTGATTGCATCACTTTGGATCGCACCCCCAGGGCTCCCCAGCCCGGCGATCGTGTTACCGGCTTAACGTACCGGGTTGGCCGCCCCGCTCATGAGTGCCGGTTCGCTGAGGGCTGAGCGGGGCACGGTCACCTGCGGGCCGGTGATCAGCGGGCGATCGACCGCCGCCCCTGGGCCGCCAAGCACCCTGCCCGGGGCGGCGGTGTCCACGAGATGTCCCTGCAACGCCTCCATCCGGAACGTCGTGTCGCGGCCCTGAAGCCTTCCCTGGGCCAGGATATCGGTACCCTCGCGGCGCAGCACACGCGGGTTCTCAATCCCCACCATGCGCAGGCGCTGCAGGGCGACCTCGTCGGAGATCTGGCCTACGGTCGGTTTGACTTGTGGTACGGCCGGCTGAGCGAGGGCGGCCGCATCCGGCCAAAGGCTCACAATCAGCGCGGCCACCGTCGAAAATCGTGCGATCATAACGCCTCCTGGTGCGGGCATGGGACGGCGGCTCATGGGATCGCCAGGCGCGCGGACGCCTGGGAATTGTCGTTACGCGCGGCGGTGCGGCTGGCGACGGGCACGCAGACATGGTCGTTCAGGTAGGCTTCCCGCCACACGAATCCCGCCCGGCAGGTGTCGGGCCCAAACGGCCCGCCGCCTGGCTGCCGCCGCGCCGCGGCCTGGGCGTTTTCGTCGCGTGTTTGCGTGCGGACGGCGCCTGTCACGCAAACCCAGTCGAAATCGTCCGCCTCCCGCCAGACGAAGCCCGGCTTGCACGTGTTCGGCCCGTACGAAACGCGGGCGGCGTTGCCCCGCTGGTTGGCCGCGGCATTACTTGCCCGTGCGCGATCGCGGCTGGCAGGCGGCACGCAGACGTGATCGCCATTGAATGCTTCCCGCCACACGAACCCCTGGCGGCAGGTGTCCGGGCCGAAGGAGCCGCCGCCGGGCTGGCGCCGCGCCGCGGCCTGCGTGTTTTCATTGCGCGTGTCCGCGCGCTCGGCCGGCGGGACGCAGACATGATCGGCCGGGCCGGCTTCCCGCCAGACGAAACCTTGCAGGCAGCGATCGGCCATTTCGGAGCGGACGCGCACAACCGCCTGGTTGGCCGAGGCGTTGACGGACATTACGGTTATTTGCACGCCATTGGCGTTCAGTGTCTGCGCTGGCGCTTTATCGGAACGGGACAAATCACGCTGTAGCCAGGCGATTTGCGGCCCGGACGGAACGCCGCCGGCATCGCTGTTGCGCTTCACTTCGTGGATCAGCACCGTATCGGCCGGTATACCCGCGCTCCAGCGATCCTGGCGGCGAAACTCGATCGTGTAATAGCGGAACAAATCGCCGGGGTCGAAGGGAACCCGCACCACCAGCGCGCCCGGGGCCTCAGGATGGTTGATCGCGGCGATCGTGTAGGTGGTCTCGGCCGCACCGGATGCGCCGTGGACGACGACCCGCGACCGCGGCAGCCAGCCGAGCCGGTCGAGATGCGGGGCCACCAGTCCGGCTGGCGCGTCGCCGAATGGTGTCGTGGCGCGAAAGCTATTGGCCCAGGACATGGCATCCCAGGGATCGTCGTATTCGCCGATCGCGGCCCAGGTGGCGTTGCGGTAGGTCGGATCGTTAGAAAAACTATGATCGAGTCCGATTCCGTGCCCGCCTTCGTGCGCGACGGCACCGACATCGAAATCGAATGGCAAAAACGCGCCGCCCGTCCATCCGAACAAATCGACGGAAGGCGCGGTCACGACATACCGGATGGCGCCGTCGGGTACCGCGAACGCGCCACTGGGCGCGGTGCGTGCGGCATCCAGGCAGGCGTTCACTTTGTCGAAGCGGGCGAGCGCGGTGAATTGCGCGGTGTTGCGGCTCAGACGGTACCAGCCATGGACCTCCGCCCCGGCGTTGTCGAAGTTCGCGTAGCTCATGTCATGCCACCAATCGGCCAGCCCGCCGGTGCCGGACGCGAACAGCAAATTGCGATAATGTTCGATTGTCTGCGGGGCGGCGCCGGAGTCCGACGTCTGGCAGAGGATCACGTATATCTTCGTCGATCCCCGGAACGGCCGGGCATCCGCCCCGCGCACCCCGCCGAACAGGAATACGAGCAGGAGCAGACTGACGAACGACCGCAATGTGCGCACCAGTTATTTTCCTCACATAGCATGCCATCGGTAACCGGCCATCGCACTGAAGTCAAGCAAAAAACTCTTTGCGTCGTTGGATGCTCCCTTCGTTCGGTGCATACTTCGAGGCAACCGAAGTGGGGGAGGATCGCCATGCGTTCGGGAGCCGACTACCGCCAAAGCCTCCACAACGGGCGAAATATCTGGGTCATGGGCGAGGGGCAGGTCGCCGACATGGCGGCCCATTCCGCGACCGGCGCGGTCGTGGAGGAGTACGTCCAGTGGTACGACCGCCATGCCGATCCGGCCTGGGCGGACCGTTTATTGGCGCCGGATGGCACACCGCAATCCGCGGTGCTGCCCCGCTCGGCCGCCGATCTGCGCGGCATGGGACGCAGCTTCGCCGCGACAACGTTCCAGAACGCGGGGAATATCACCCATACCCCGGCTTATGGGTCGCTCATCGCGCTCGGCCTGGAAACGACGGTCCGAGCCTACGGCCGCTTCCCTGCCGACATCGCGCAGGCCGCGGCCTACCGCGATGAAATTGTCGTGAGCGGCCGGTTCCTGACGTTCTGCGCCGGGCATCCGACCATCGGGTCCCGCCTGAAACCCGATCCGGCAGACCGCCAGGCGCTGCGGCTGGTGCGGGAGACCGAGGCCGGGCTGATCGTGACCGGCAAGATCGGCATGCACACCAGCCCGGCCTACGCCGAGGACATTTTCGTTGGCGCCGGCACCGGGCTGGAGATCGATGGCCACCGCGCGACTCTGGTTGTTCCGGTGAACGCGCCCGGGGTGACCGTGGTTTGCCGCAAACCCGCGGCACGGGAGGCGAACCCGTTCGCCGCGCCCTGGTCCAGCCGCTTCGACGAGCTGGATGGCCAGTTGTGGCTGGACGAAGTATTCGTGCCGCACGAACGTGTGTTCCGCCTGGACGCCAACATCGACCCCATCGCCCGCTGGCTGTTCTGGCACCAGCTCATCTGCTGGCTGTCCAAAGCCGAGTTCGCTCTGGGTTTGGCGTTGGCCTGCGCCGATGCGATGGGTCTGCGGCAGCACCCGCAAACCGTGGACCTGCTGATGGACATCGTAACGGCGGTGCAAACGGCGCGAAGTTGCGTGACGGCGGCCGAACTCGACCCCCAGTTCACACCCGAGGGTTATTGCTACCCCAACCACAACCACATCGCCGCCGGCAGTATCGCCATGTTGAAAGCGCGGCAGAGCATCACCGAAACGTTGCGGGTGCTGCCCGGTTCCTCGCTGGTGGTCGCCCCCACCGACACGGACCTTGCCGATCCCACGATGGCGGCCGGGTTGGCGGAAAGTTTCGGTGGCGGAGGTTACACGGCGCTGCAACGGGCAGCGCTACTTCAGGCCACCTGGGACCATGCGTCCTCGGCCCTGGACGGTCGCGAGTCCGCGTTCGAGCTCCACGCCAACGGAGGCATCCCGGTCTGGCGCGGCCGCTTACGCCGCAGTTTCACGGACTACGACACCCTTGCCAACGCGGTGCTCGGTATGCTGTCCGTTCCGATGCCGACGGTGGACTTCTCGGCCATGCGGGAGGCCCCGGTCGCGCCGAGGCGGCCGGTGACGCCTGGGGGATGACCACCCGAAAATTTGCCCTCCCGCGCAACCCAAGGCAAAAAGCCCAGGAGAAGGAGAACCCATGGTACACCCAACTTGGCAGGCGGAGGTCTATGCCGCCCTGAAAGCCGCCGGCATCGCCCAAATCGGCTATGTCCCCGATGCCGGCCACCGGCATCTGATCGAGGCCGCGCACGCCGATCCCGACATGAAACCGGTCGTCCTCACCACCGAGGAAGAGGGCATCGCCCTCGCCGCCGGCGCCTGGCTTGGCGGTGCGCGTTGCGCGCTGTTGATGCAGTCTTCCGGCGTGGGCAACTGCATCAACATGCTGTCGCTGCCGGTCAATTGCCGCATGCCGTTCCTGACCTTGGTCACGATGCGGGGCGAGTGGGGGGAGTTCAATCCCTGGCAGGTGCCGATGGGCACCGCGGCCCCGCACGTGCTGACCGCTGCCGGCGTACACGTCCGCCGCGCCGAACGGCCCGATGAGGTCGCGGAGATGGTGGCGGCCGCCGCCGCATTCGCGTTCGACAGCCAGGTCCCGGTGGCGGTGCTGCTGTCCCAACGATTGATTGGCGCGAAGGTGTGGGTGAAATGACCAAATCCAACGATGGAAACCTGGACCGCCGGGTGGTGGTCGCCGAACTGCTGCGCGATCCCGGCGACCTGCTGGTCGTCACCGGCCTGGGTGCGGCAACCTACGATGCCGGCGCGGCCGGCGACCGACCCCTGAATTTCTATTTGTGGGGTGCGATGGGCGGCGCGGCCATGATCGGCCTCGGCATCGCCTTGGCGCAGCCGAAGAAACGGGTGCTGGTGGTGACCGGCGACGGGGAGCAACTCATGGGCATGGGTGCGCTCGCCACCATTGCGGCCTCGGGGGCGGACAACATCGCCGTCGCCGTGCTGGACAACGGCCGGTTTGGAGAAACCGGGTCGCAGTATAGCCATACCGGCCTGGGCGCCGATCTCGCGGCCGTGGCCACGGCGTGCGGCTGGCAGACGGTGGTAACGGCGCGCGACATGGACGAGGTCGGCTCGCTGCGCACGCGGCTACGTCGGGAGAACATGTTCGCCGTGCTGCGTATTTCCGCCGAGGAGAAGCCCCGCCATTTGCCGCCTCGCGACGGTGCCTATTTGACCGACCGCTTCCGCCGGGCGTTGGGCGTGGCGACCGACTAGAGCGTGATCGCCTGAGGTTGACTTCAACCTCGGGCGTGAATCACCCTCTCAAACAAAGGCTTAGACCATGATCCAACGCCGAGATCGCGTGCAACCTCAAACGATCATGGTCTAACGGCGGTTAAAAATCGTCCATATTTTGGTGCTGGCGCTCATTCTGGATTTCAGCGAAAATGCCCGGCCTTGAAAAGCAATAACGGCCGCTGGGACGGACGCATAAACATGAAGGAGATGGGGGCGGCAAGCCGAACCCGCATTCGTGTTTGGCGCGTATGAGCTGAACTTCGATGGAACCGACACCTATGAGATTACCGGCCCTGGCGATGGGTGTTGCCTCTCTGCTGCTCGCGGGGTCCGGCTCCGCGTGGGCAGCGGACGCGCCGTCACCCGCGCCACCGGCGCAGGCGATTCCCGTTTCCGTCGCCAAAGTGATCCGCAAGGACGTGCCGGTCATCATTCGCGGCCTCGGCACCGTGCAGGCCTATTATTCGGTGCTGCTGCGCACCCAGGTCGACGGCAAGCTGATGCAAATCCCGGTTGCCGAAGGACAGGAAGTCAAAAAGGGCGACCTGCTGGCAGTGATCGACACCCGCCCCTACCAGGCCGCGCTGGACGCCGCCCTGGCGAAGAAGCAGCAGGATGAGGCGCTGCTGGCCAGTGCCCGGGCAGACATGGTGCGTTACGCCGAACTCGCCAAACGGGACATCGCTTCCCATCAGAAGGTCGAGTCGACGCAGGCGACCGTCGGTCAGCTCACGGCCGCCATCGCCATCGATGCCGCATTGATCGACACCGCGAAGATCAATCTTGGGTTCTGCGCCATTGTCGCACCCTTCGACGGGCGGGTCGGGTTGCGCAATGTCGATCCCGGCACCTTCGTGCGGGCGGCGGAGGCAACCCCGATCATGCCGGTGGCGCAACTGCATCCGATCGCGGTGACCTTCACGGTCCCGCAGGACAATCTGTCCGCCATCGTGCGCGCGATGGCGACCGGTAAACCCGGGGTCGTGGTTCTCGGCAGCGACAACACGACCGAACTCGACCGGGGGGAGGTGCTCACGATCGAAAACACGATCGACGCGACTACCGGCACCATCAAAGTCAAGGCAAGCTTCCCGAACGCGGCGAACACCCTTTGGCCGGGCCAGTTCGTCAACACCCGCATGACGGTCGGAACCAACGCCGGGGCGCTGACCGTTCCCTCGGTGGCGGTGCTGCATGGCCAGGATCGCCTCTATGTCTACGTGATCAAAAGCGACCAAACGGTGGAGGCCCGAACCGTGGAAGTCGCGCGCGACAACGGCGTGCTCGCGGTCGTCTCGAAGGGCCTTGAAGAGGGACAAACGGTGGTCACGGACGGTACTTCCCGCCTGCGGAACGGGTTGCAAGTCACCGTGTCCGCTGGGCCGGCCCGCACCGGCGGTTGAACAAGACGAAGGGATACGCGCGGTAATGAGCATCTCGACCCCGTTTATACGTCGCCCGGTCGGCACCTCGCTCTTCATTGCCGCGCTGGTGTTGGTGGGGCTTGCCGCCTACCCGCTGTTGCCGGTCGCACCGCTTCCGAAGGTCGATTTCCCGACCATCAGCGTGAATGCCAGTTTCCCCGGTGCCAGTCCGGAAACAATGGCCACCGCGGTAGCGCAACCCTTGGAACGCCAGTTCGGGCAGATCTCAGGCGTCGCGCAGATGACCTCGATCAGCGTGCTCGGGTCCTCGCAGATCACGCTCCAGTTCGACCTGGACCGCAACATCGACGCCGCGGCTGGGGACGTACAGGCGGCCATCAATGCGGCTGGCGGGCAGTTGCCAAGGAACCTGCCCTCGGCGCCGACCTATCGAAAACTCAACCCGTCGGAGGCGCCGATCCTGATCCTGGCGGTCAACTCCGACACGCTGCCGCTGATCGAGGTCAACGATTACGCCGATACCGTCCTGGCGCAGCAAATCTCGCAGATCGGCGGCGTGGCGCAGGTCTACATCGCCGGGGAACAGAAGCGCGCGGTCCGGGTGCAGGTCGATCCCTCGAAGCTCGCCGCGATGGGGCTGACGTTGGAGGACGTGCGGTCGGTCCTGCTTACCGCGACCGCGAATGCGCCGAAGGGATCGATCGACGCCGAACAGCGCACCTATGCGCTCTATAATAACGATCAGCTCACCAAAGGCAGCGAGTACAACGACATCGTGCTGGGTTGGAAAGCCGGCGCGCCAATCCGAATCCGCGACATCGGGGAGGCTATCGACGCGCCGGAAAACAGGTTCGTGGGCGCGATTCAGAACGGCAAACGCGGGGTGATGCTGATTATATTCAAACAGCCCAGCGCCAACGTCATCGATACGGTGGAGCGCATCAAGGCTGCGCTGCCGAAACTCGAAGCGGCGATCCCGCCGGCGGTCGTGGTCAGCACCATCGTCGACCGCACTTTGACAATCCGAGCATCGGTGGCGGATGTGCAGTTTACCCTGATGCTGTCGATCGGCCTCGTGGTGATGGTTATCTTCCTGTTTTTGCGCAATTTCTGGGCAACCATCATCCCATCGATCACCGTACCCGTCGCGCTGATCTGCACCTTCGCGGTGATGTATCTGATGGATTACAGCCTCGATAATCTGTCGCTGATGGCGTTGACCATAGCCGTGGGGTTCGTGGTCGACGACGCAATCGTGATGCTGGAAAACATCTACCGCCACATCGAAAACGGCATGCGTCCGATGGAGGCCGCGCTGAAAGGGGCGGGCGAGATCGGGTTCACGATCGTGTCGATCAGCCTATCGCTCGTGGCCGTGTTCATCCCGCTGCTGCTCATGAGCGGCATCGTCGGGCGCCTGCTGCGCGAATTCGCGATGACCGTCACGATCGCCGTGCTGGTTTCCGCTGTCGTGTCGCTGACCCTGACTCCGATGATGTGTTCGCGGTTTCTGCGCCATCACAAAGGGCGGCACAATGTCATCTATCGCGCGATCGAGGCCTTTTTCGATGGCCTCAACGCGGGGTACCGCCGGACGCTGGACATCGCGCTCCGGTTCCAATTCATCACGCTGCTGACCTTCCTGGGCACCATCGGCCTGTCGCTTTACCTGCTGGTGACCGCGCCGTTTGGGTTCTTTCCGACCCAGGATACCGGCGTGATCCTTGGCACCACCGAGGGTGCGCAGGACATTTCGTTTCGGCACATGTTCGCGCTACAGCAGAAATTGGCCGACGTGATCGCAGCCGATCCCGATACGCAATCCTACGCCGCCAGCATGGGCACCGGGCTCAGCGGCCAAACGTCCAATAACGGCCGCATGTTCATCGCCCTGAAACCCTGGGAGCAGCGGGTGGGCGGTTCCATTCAGGATTACATCGCGCGCAACCGAGCAAAATTGGCCAAGGTCGAGGGGGGACAGCTATTTTTGCAGGCGATCCCGGATGTCCGGACCGGCGGGCGTATCTCGAAGACCGAGTACCAGTACACCCTGCAGGATGCCGACCTGGAGGAACTCTATGTCTGGGCACCGAAGGTACTGGCCAAGTTGCGGACGCTGCCGATGCTGCGCGACGTCACGACGGACCAGCAAACCGGTGGCACCACCACCACACTGACGATCGACCGAGACAAGGCGGCGCGCTTCGGCATTCAACCGCAGGTCATCGACGACACGCTGTACGATGCGTTCGGTCAGCGTCAGGTCACCCAGTTCTTTACGCAAGTGAACACCTACAAAGTTGTGCTCGAGGTCGCGCCGGGCCTCGCATCTGACATCGAGACCATCGACAAGCTGTATGTGAAATCGGCCACTGGCCAGGCCGTGCCGTTCAGCTCATTCGTGTCCTGGAGCACGGTGCCCGTGCAGCCGTTGTCGATCAACCACCAAAGCATGTTCCCGGCGATCACGATCAGCTTCAATCTGGCCCAGGGCGCGGCTTTGGGCGATGCGGTGACGGCTATTCAGGGTGCGATGCGGGAGATGCGGGCACCGCTGTCGTTGAGCACCTCGTTCCAGGGGACCGCACAGGCGTTCCAGGCATCGATGGCCACGATGCCTTATCTGCTGGCGGCGGCATTCATTTCGGTTTATATTATTCTCGGTATTCTGTATGAAAGCTACGTGCTGCCGATCACCATTTTGTCGACGGTCTTCTCCGCCGGCGTGGGCGCGCTGCTGACGTTGCGTTTGGTTCACATCGACCTGTCCATCATCGCGGTCATCGGTATCCTGTTGCTGATCGGAATCGTGAAGAAGAATGGCATAATGATGGTGGATTTCGCAATTTCGGCCGAGCGATTGCACGGTGTCGCGCCGGAGCAGGCCATACGACAGGCATGTTTATTGCGATTTAGGCCTATTATAATGACGACAATGGCGGCGCTGCTCACCGGCCTGCCCCTCATGCTCGGGCACGGCGCCGGATCGGAACTGCGCCGTCCCCTCGGCTTCACGATGGTGGGCGGCTTGGCGCTAAGCCAAATACTGACACTGTACACGACACCCGTCGTATATTTATACCTGTCCCGGTTGCAGGCATGGCTGATGGGCAGCACGACACGGATGCCGACCCTGGCGGCGAAAATGGGGGAGGCGGAGGCGGACTAGCCCGGTTGCACCTGGCTCAAGGCTGACCCACACTGCGCCATCCACTCAGGGAGGAGTAACATCATGGAAGTCCGTCTCGACGGTCGCGTCGCCATCATCACCGGGGCAAGCAAGGGTCTTGGGTACGCCATGGCCAAGGAATTTGCCGCGTCCGGCGCCAATGTCGCGATTCTCGCACGCTCCCCCGACTCGCTGAAGGCGGCGGTCGTGTCCGCGAATGAGGGCGCCTCGGGCAAGGTCGCCGGGTTCGCCTGCGACGTGTCCAAGGCCGCCGATATCGAAAAGACCTTCGCCGACGTGGTGAAGACCTTCGGCAAGGTGGACATTCTGATCAACAATGCCGGCCTGTCACGCGCCATGCCGTCGGACAAGATCACCGATGAGATCTGGCAGGAAGACCTCGACCTCAAATTGTTCGCCGCCATCCGCCTGGCCCGCCTGTGCTGGCCGGGTATGAAGGAGCGGAAATGGGGCCGCATCATCAACGTGCTGAACACCGGCGCCAAGGCGCCACGGGCGAACGGGGCGCCGACCGCCGTGTCCCGCGCCGCCGGCATGGCGCTGATGAAGGTCATGTCGGCCGAGGGCGCGCCGCATGGTATTTTGGTTAATGGTATGTTGGTGGGGCAGATCGTGTCCGATCAGATCGCTCGGCGTCACGCGGCCGACGGTGCGAACGTGCCGTTCGAGGAGTTCGTTGCCAAGGCAGGCGCGGGGATTCCGGTCGGACGCATGGGCAAGGCGGAAGAATTCGCCGCGATGGCGTGCTTTCTGTGTTCGGATCATGCCGGGTTCACAACGGGCACGGCGATCAACATGGACGGTGGGGCTTCGCCGGTGGTTTGATGGCGAGGGTAAGGTGGCGCGGGTGGCTTGGCATGTGACCCGGCTCCCCGCACCACCTGGAGGCCGGTTGACTGGTGCTGCGACGGGCCAGTGTCCTTCAAGCCGGCGGGCAGAGGATATAAGTCGGACACCGAGCGTGTCCGACTTACATGGCTGCGTCGTGCTGCGATTAAACGCGTCGCGCGAAGGAGGGGACAGGCCGATTTGTCGTGCCCACTGAAAGTTTCCTTGCCGCTCAGTTACCAGCTAATCGCCCACATAGCGCCATCAAAAGTCTGGCACTGGCCGTTGCCGTGCCCCATCGTGCTGCTTGTTCCACGACACAGCATTTGAGTGCTTGGCCCCGTCATGACAAATTGAACAGGCCCGTCGCTTATGACGATAGCGGAAGCTGATCGGGTTCCAGAGAAAGCCGTTCCGACCGAACTGCCGAAAGCTACGCGATATTCTCCCGTTAAAATCTCGCCGGTTGCCATTGTGATGGTGACAGGGCCTCGCCCTATTCCTGTTCTAACGAACGATCCTTTCACAGGGCCAAGACGTTGAGCAGCAGCATTCAGCGGAAACATATCAGCGGAATCGGTGCATCCACCCAATCCGGCTAGCAGCGCGAGGATGCTTGCGCCCTTCATGGCTTAGATGTCATCCGGACACATTCCGTTTTCCGATAGCCACGCTAAAAAGCGCCGTCCCTCCTCGCTTGGCAGTGATACGTCATGCGTTGCAAGATTGGCCAAGGCGCGTACGATATATTGGATGGGCTCTTTATCCAGTTCCAGGCATACCGTTTCAGTATCGGCGCGCTCGTCCCAATGCTTTAACCAGTTTCTGGCTTTGTTGAGGCGCTGTGAGACTTCCTTTTCTGGCATCGAAAGATCAGAAGCAAATTTCTTTTTCAGTGTCCCGTATGCTGCGCCCGCGCCTGCGACCCTGCCCAATATTTCTTCTGCCGCGCCAGCCAGGGTAATTGCCGGTGTATAGGCTTTATGATCCAAAAACAGCCGTATCGCCCAGTCTAGCTGATCGACGGCGGCGCCGATTTTCGAGATTTCGAATTCCACTGGATTCCCTTGGCCAACATGAGAGCGTGTCACGATAAGCGCTCCATACAGGAGCTTATCGTCATCAGTCAAATCGGGCTATGATAGGATTGCTTCCTGCGACCTTCCAAATCGGCAGATAATTGCCCTAGCTTTTGTTTGCTGCGTATTTCTTGAAATTCGCAGCAGTCCAGCGCGCCTACGTTCATCGCCGCCGATGCAAAAAAACAGTCAACCCATCGCCCGCAACCGGTCCAACCCCGTCTTCAGCGCCGCCTGAAACAACAAATGATCCAGCCCGTACGCCAGCATCCGAAATCCATGCCGCCAATACTCCTGCGCCCAAGCCTCATTGCTCGCCATGAAGCCGGGGATTTTCCCCGCCGCACGCGTCGCCGCCACCACCCGGCGCACGGCGGCGAGGAAATCGGGATGCTGGAATTGCCCGGGAATACCCATGAAATTGCTGAGATCGAAATGCCCGAGCCAGACGACGTCGATGCCGGGGGTGGCGGCGATGGCTTCGACTTCGTTCAGACCATCCACCGTTTCGATCTGCGCGATGACCAGCGTGCGGGCATCGGCCCGAGCCATCGCCTCGGCCGGGGCGGCCATGCGGTAGTCGTCGTGCGCCACGCCGAACGCCGCGCCGCGCTGCCCGGCCGGGGGGTAGTGGGCGCAGGAGGCAATATGCGCAGCCTCCCTGGCACTATTCACCATCGGCACCATCACCCCATGTGCACCGATATCCAGTGCTCGGGCAACGAAATGATATTCGCCGCGCGGCACCCGCACAATCGGCGCGATATCCAGCCCCCGGCAGCCGGCGATCAGCATCTTCATGGTCTCCAGGCTCGCGCCGGTGTGTTCCATGTCGAACAACGCGAAATCGGCGCCGGTCGCGGCAATGATGGCCGGCAGGCCGGGAACCAGGAACTCCATCGCCATGGAGCCGAAGGCTTTGCCGTCGCGGTGCAGTTTCTCTTTGATATTTTCTCTCACGGGGGCTCTCCGGTCATACGCGTGCCCGGATGCTCGCGGATTGCGGCCGGCGCGGCAAGCGGGCAGAGCTTGGAGCATGACGTATCTGCTAACCGGGCTGGGGACGCTGGTCTGCCGAACACGCGACACGGGCGCCCTGGTGCACCGGCCGTTGACCTCGACATTGGACGGCGTGGATGTGCTGGACATCGGCAATCTGACGAATGCGTTGCAGGTCGGGCTGAGCCATTTCCTGCGCGACGACGCCGAGGCGCTCGGTTTAAGCCTGATCGACGGGCCACTGGCGGGTTGGACGATCGCCCGAACCGAGGATCGCCGCAGCATCCACCTGATCAGGCACGGCCAGTGTTTGCTCGCATCGGCGGAGACGGGGCTTTGTCAGCTGGCGGGCAGCGACGTGTGGCCGGCGACGCGCTATTTGCCATTGGACCCAGCGGACCTGACGATCCTGCGAGGGCTGGTTGACGGACAATGGCTGCTTGAATCGGCCGGTGAGGCAACGTGCCCGGAAGCCGCGACCTTGCATCCGGGGTTCGAGCTGCGGATTGGCACGCGGGAGATCGACCTGCGCTGGAATCTTCCATTCGACCGTACCGCGTGGCCTCACCGTCTGACGGTGTCGTGGGATGTCTGGAAGATCGATCGGCTGTTTCGCTACCGGCCGTTGGTTTATTTTTCCGCTTTTGGCAACGAACTGGTGATGCGGCAATTCGCGCTGGCGATCGCGTCGCTGGTCACGGTGGGGCAGTACGCCGGGGAGATCGTGGTGCTCACCGATAAGCCGCCGGCCGAGATCGCGGCCTTGTTCCCCGCCGGTGTTCCCCCGAAGCTGGCGATCCTGCCAACCCTGGCGGTGGATCGGGTGGGATACATCGCGGCACGCTACGCCATCGCGGATTGGCGGGACGCATGGCAGTTTCAGCCACTGCTCTACACCGATGCCGACGTCCTGTTCGATCGCCCCGTTGCACCCATGCTGTATGCGATCGCCCGAACCGATCGCATCTGCGCGACGCCGGAACCCTGGCATCTGGCGGATTCGGAGTTCGTCGGGAGCCATTTGTTGGCGGACGATGGTTGCCACCCACCGCCAGATGCGAAGGGGTTCAACGGTGGCATTCTGGGAATACCCAACATGCAGACTCATGGTGGCACGATCGCGCTGATCGGCCGGACGGTGCGCAATCGCCTCGCCGTCGTCGGGCGGCATTCGGTCCAGTTCATCGATCAGCCGGTGGCGAACTACGCGGCGTACCGCACGGGAACATTCGATACCGAAATATTATCCCGCTATGTGCGGCTGGATCGTGAAAGCGCCGATCCGGCGGACCGTACAGGAATGGTGCATTTTTGCTGGGCGGTGGGTGCGGCGTTGCGGGTGGAAGCGATGCGGTCCTACCTGGAACGCTTGCACGCGATGGGCTAAGGACCGGGGCGACAGACCGGAGCGCCAAATGGACCACGCTTTGCCCGCCGACCCGCACACCGAAATCCGCCAGGAGGTCGCGAAACTCTGCGCCAAATTCCCGGGCGAATATTGGCGCAAGCTGGACCAGGAACGCGCTTATCCCACCGCTTTCGTCACCGCGTTGACCGAGGCCGGCTACCTCGCCGCGCTGATCCCCGAAGAATTCGGCGGTGCCGGCCTCACGTTGTCCGCGGCCGCGGCGATCCTTGAGACCGTGCAGGCCGAGGGTTGCAACGGCGCCGCCTGCCATGCCCAGATGTATATTATGGGCACCATCCTGCGGCATGGCTCCCCGGCGCAGAAGACCCAGTACCTGCCGAAGATCGCGACCGGCGAGCTGCGGTTGCAGGCGTTCGGGGTGACGGAACCGACCAGCGGCACCGACACAACCTCGCTCCGCACTTTTGCCCGTCGGGAAGGCGACAAATACATCGTCAACGGCCAGAAGGTCTGGACCAGCCGCGCCGAGCATTCGGATTTGATGCTGCTACTGGCTCGGACGACGCCGAAGGATCAGGTGGCTAAGCGGACCGAGGGGCTGTCGACCTTCATCGTCGATATGCGCACCGTGGTCGGCAAGGGCATGACCATCCGGCCGATTCGCACGATGATGAACCACAATTCCACCGAGATTTTCTTCGACAATATGGAAATCCCGGCCGAGAGCCTGCTGGGCGTCGAGGGCCGCGGCTTCCGCTACATCCTGGATGGCATGAACGCCGAGCGGCTGCTGATCGCGGCGGAATGCATTGGCGACGCCAAGTGGTTCCTCAAGAAAGCATCCGACTATGCGCGGGACCGGCACGTATTTGGCCGCCCCATCGGCCAAAACCAGGGCATCCAGTTCCCGCTGGCACGCGCCTACGCGCAGATGCGCGCGGCAGAGTTGATGGTGCAGGAAGGCTGCCGCAAGTTCGAAGCCGGCCAGACCCCTGGTGAGGAAGCGAACATGGCCAAGATGCTGGCGGCCGAGGCGTCCTGGGCGGCCGGCGAGGCCTGCATCCAGACCCACGGCGGCTTCGGCTTCGCGGAGGAATACGATATCGAGCGCAAATTCCGCGAAACCCGCCTTTATCAGGTGGCGCCGATCAGCACGAACCTCATTCTCTCGTATATAGCCGAGCATGTGCTGGGACTGCCGCGTAGTTATTGAGGTGGGGGTTTTGGCAAGACTCTCCCCCTTCCGCGAGGGGAGGGGCGGTTGAATCTATGCTGACACACCTCCTCGTTCGCGTCGTCGACGCCAGCCGCCGTAACGCCTGGCGCGTGATGCTTGGTGCCCTGTTGCTGGCGCTGTTCTCCGGCTGGTTCGCATCCGGCCATTTGGGGGTCAGCACCGACACCGATCTGATGTTCTCGCCCAGTCTGCCGTGGCGGCAGCGGGCGATGGCGATGGACAAGGCATTCCCCCAGTTCCGCGATCTGCTGGTCGCGGTCATCGACGCGCGCGAACCTGAGCAGGCCGAGGCCACCGCCGCCGAACTCGCCGCCAGGCTGGCAACCGACACGACGCATTTCACCTCGGTCCGCCGGCCCGATGCGCTGCCCTTCTTCCAAAGGGAGGGATTTCTGTTCCTGGAGCCGAAGCAGCTCACCGCGCTGATGGACCAGACGATCGACGCGCAGCCCTTCCTCGGGCAACTGGTCGCCGATCCCTCCATCCGCGGGCTGTTCGCGGCGCTGTCGTTGCTGGGCATGGGCGCGTCCCGGGGGGATGCGGATCTGACGCCTTACCTGCCGGCGATCGCCAGCTTTCATGCCGCCCTGGCCAATGCGACGAGCGGCAAGCCGGAGCCTTTGTCCTGGCAGAGGCTGCTGGGCGGCGGGCTGAGCGAGTTGGCCGGCCCCTACCGCTTCGTGCTGGCGCAGCCGAAGCAGGATTTTGGGAATTTGCAGCCCGGCGGCGCGGCTACCGCCGCCTTGCGGGCAGTCATCGCCGACCTGGAATTCGTGAAATCGGGCGCAGCACATGTCAGGATCACCGGTCAGGTGGCCTTGGCCGACGAGGAATTCGCGACTGTCGCGGAAGGCGCGATCGAGGGCCTGATCGGCAGCGTGGTGTTGATCACGTTGTGGCTGTTCCTGGCGGTACGGACGTGGCGGCTGATCGTGCCGATCCTGCTGACTTTGGGTCTCGGGCTAATCCTGACGGTGCTGTTCGCCGCGGCGGCCGTGGGCACATTGAACCTGGTTTCGGTCGGATTCGGGGTGTTGTTCGTCGGCATCGCGGTGGATTTCGCCATCCAGTTCTGCGTGCGCTACCGCGACAAGCGGCATGAGACGCACGACCTGCCCACCGCGATGCGGGCCACCGCCGCGCAGGCGGGGGACCAGATCCTGGTGGCGGCCCTGGCCACGGCGGCCGGGTTTCTGGCGTTCGTGCCGACCGATTTCTCCGGCGTGGCGGAGCTGGGATTGATCGCCGGCGTCGGCATGCTGATCGCCTTCGCCTGCACCGTCGGATTCCTGCCCGCGGCCATCACCGTGTTCCGCCCGCGCGATGAGGCGACGGAGGTGGGGTTCGCCTTCGCCGGCCGATTGGACCCGGTCGTGGTTGGTTACCGGCGCCCTATCCTGGGGGCATTCCTGCTTCTGGCCGCCGTCGCGGGCGGTTTGTCCCCGCGTTTGCAGTTCGATTCCGACCCGCTGAACACCAAGAACCCCAATACCGAGGCGATGCGCACCCTGCGCGACCTCATCGCCAATCCGCTGACCAATCCGTACACCATCGACATTCTGGCCGCCTCGGCGGCGGACGCGGCGACGCTGACCGCGAAGCTCAAAACCTTGCCAACGGTGGCCGAGGCCATCAGCCTGAACAGCTTCGTGCCGGCCGATCAGGCGGAACGTCTGGCCACCATCGCCGACGCCTACGGGATTCTGGCCGCGACCATGACCGCACGCGATCCGGCCGCGCCGGTCACGGCCGATCAGATGCGGATGGCGGCGCAATCGGCGTTGGCGCAGATCGAACCCGCCTTGCCCAAGTTGCCCAAAGACCATCCGCTGGCGGCTATCGCCGAGGATTTGCGCGCCCTCGCTAAGGCGCCCGATCCCGTGTTGGACGCGGCCAACGTCGCGCTGACCCGCTTTCTGCCAATGCAGTTAAACAACCTGCGAACCGCGTTCAGCGCCGAACCGGTCACTTTGGCCGGGCTGCCCGTTGAGCTGACCCGCGACTGGTTGCTGCCCGACGGCCGGGTCCGGGTGCAGGTGGTACCGACCCCGGCGGCACGCACCAGTGCCGGGTTACGGGCTTTTGTCGCGGACGTCATCCGCATAGCACCGGACGCCGGCGGGTCCGCGGTGACCATCCAGGCAACCAGCGCCACCATCACCGGCGCTTTCCGGTCCGCTGCCATCGGGGCGCTGATTGCCATCACCGCGATCCTTTTCGTGACGCTGCGCCGGCCGCGCGACGTGGCGTTGGTGCTGGCACCGCTGCTGCTGTCGGCGCTGCTGACCTCGCTCATCGCGGTGCTGCTGCCGCTGCCGCTGAATTTCGCCAACATCATCGCCCTGCCGCTGTTGCTGGGGGTGGGGGTGTCGTTCAACATCTACTTCGTGATGAACTGGCGGACGGGGCAACGGAACCCGCTGGGTTCGGCGACCGCGCGCGCCATCGTATTCTCGGCCCTGACCACCGGATCGGCGTTCGGATCGCTGGCGCTATCGGGGCACCCCGGCACGGCCAGCATGGGCACGCTGTTATTGATCAGCCTGGGCTGCACGCTGCTCGCCAGTCTGGTGTTCATCCCCGCGCTGTTGGCGAGCCTGACTCGTTCCCAATCATAATTTCTCCGGCCGAATCATAATTTCTCCGGTGATTCGCGGGGCTTGAAACAAAACAGGAACGCTATTAGATTAAAATGTGTCCACTCGCGAGAACCGTTGAGGCTTTGGAGTCGCGTTCCACGGCGTGAGATTGTTCCGTGACGTTTACGCCACACCAATCGCCCCCATCGTCTATTTGGTGGGCTACCGGTGCCGCCCCGGCCATATATGGTGGACGCCCGCCCAATCCTGACTACAATCGGGATTCTTGCGGAATAGATGCCAGGGAGGCAAAGTCGTGCTCGACGCAGTCCAAATGCCAGGTCGCCATCAGGTCCGAATCGACCGGTCGAGGGACGCGCTGTTGACCGACTTCGGCAGGGCCACCCTGTCCGACCGCTACCTCATGCCCGGCGAAGACTTCCAGGACCTGTTTGCCAGGGTCGCATCCTACTACGGCGACGACACCGCGCACGGGCAGCGCCTGTACGATTACATGAGCAAGATGTGGTTCATGCCAGCCACCCCGATACTGTCCAACGGCGGCACCCAGCGCGGCCTGCCGATCTCCTGCTTTCTGAATGAGGCTTCGGACAGTCTCGATGGCATCGTCGGGCTGTGGAATGAGAATGTGTGGCTGGCCTCCAAGGGCGGCGGCATCGGGTCGTACTGGGGCAATCTGCGCTCGATCGGGGAGAAAGTTGGCGCGGTCGGCAAGACGTCCGGCGTCATCCCGTTCATCCGGGTGATGGATTCGCTGACGCTGGCGATTTCCCAGGGGTCGCTGCGGCGCGGGTCGGCGGCGGTGTACTTGCCGGTTTGGCATCCGGAGATCGAGGAGTTTATCGAAATCCGCCGCCCCACCGGTGGCGATCCCAACCGCAAGGCGCTGAACCTGCACCACGGCATCCTGATCCCCGATGCCTTCATGCGGGCGGTGGAAGCCGATGAGCCGTGGCCGCTGCTGTCGCCCAAGGATAACGCGCCGGTACGGTCCATTTCCGCCCGCGCTTTGTGGGTGCGCATCCTGACCGCTCGGATTGAGACGGGGGAGCCGTATCTGATCTTCTCCGACCACGTCAACAACGCCCGCCCCGAACACCACAAGCTGGCGGGGCTGGAGGTGAAGACGTCCAACCTGTGCAGCGAGATCACCCTGCCGACAGGGCGCGATCACCACGGCAAGGACCGCACCGCCGTCTGCTGCCTCGCCTCGCTGAACCTGGAAAACTGGTTCGCGTGGGAGAACCATCCGACGTTCGTCGACGATATCATGCGGTTCCTGGATAACGTGCTGCAAGATTTCATCGATCGCGCCCCGGACGGCATGGAGAAAGCGCGGTATTCCGCGATGCGGGAGCGTTCGGTGGGGCTGGGGGTCATGGGATTCCACGGCTTCCTGCAATCGATGATGGTGCCCTGGGAAAGCGTGGTCGCGAAATCCTGGAACAAGCGGATGTTCAAACACATCCGTAGCCAGGCCGACGCCGCTTCGGTGGCGCTGGCAATGGAACGCGGCGCCTGCCCGGACGCGCACGAATACGGCGTGATGGAGCGGTTCTCCAACAAGATGTCGCTGGCGCCGACTGCGTCGATCTCTATCATCGCGGGCAATGCGTCGCCGGGGATCGAGCCGATCGCCGCCAACGTTTTTTTGCAAAAGACGCTGTCGGGCAGTTTCTCGGTTCGCAACCGGCACTTGCAGAAGCTGTTGGAGGAGCGCGGGCAGGACACCGATGCCGTGTGGTCGTCCATCACCCTGACCAAAGGGAGCGTCCAGCACCTCGATTTCCTGACCCAGCACGAAAAGGACGTGTTCAAGACCGCGTTCGAGCTGGATCAGCGCTGGATCATCGAGCATGCGGCCGATCGGGCCGGGTTCATCTGCCAGAGCCAGTCGGTGAACATTTTCCTCCCCGCGAACGTGCATAAGCGGGATTTGCACCAGATCCACTACATGGCGTGGAAGCGTGGGGTTAAGTCGCTGTACTACTGCCGCAGCCTGTCCATCGCTCGGGCCGACAACGTCAGCGAGAAGGCGGTGGCGCCAGCGGCGTTTACCGGGATTCTGGCGCCTCCGGCGAACGATGGGCAGTTGCCGTTGCCTCTGGTCGCCGGTGGGGGGAACCCGAACGATTACGATGAGTGTTTGGCTTGTCAGTAAGGGGACCCTAATCGCGTGAGGCAACCTTGGAGATTGAGAGTCCGGTCAGTCCCTTGCCAAAGGTCTCGGGCCGGTCATGCCTCGGTGTGAATGCCGACGATGGGTGCGGAGCTAACATGGCAGCAACGCTCTCGTGAATTCAACAATCATGCTAAGGTAGAGTGCGGGTATCCGGGGTATTTCAACCGATCTCGGCTATATACGAAGGTGGGCTGGTTAGGATCTGACGCAATCCAACCGGTGATATTGATGATCAGGAACGGCAGGGGTGATCATACCGCCGCCAATTCAAGGAACGAAGGTGACCAACACAATAACCGTATTGAGGCCAGATACGTTTGCGGAACTTCTTCAAGCGATCGAAAACTTCCAGTCATCGTCTGTTGTCTCTTGGTATCGTGGCTGCCGTAGCAAGTCCTATAAATTGGTGCCAACTCTGTATCGCCACCCAAAGAGGACTAAGATCAGCGATATAGCCAAACTGGAGCTTGCACTAACCACGCGTTTTGTGCAAAGATCCCTGCCGTTCCTGCAAAGAAGCCTCACCAGTGACTGGGATAAATTGTTCTTAATGCAGCACTATGGTGTGCCGACGCGCCTTCTTGACTGGACGGAAAATCCGTTCGTGGCAATCTATTTTGCATTAGTATCAGCCGCGGAGGCTAAATCAACCGACGCCGCCATATGGATGTGTGATCCGGCAGCCTGGAATCGCGGGGCCCTTGACCATATTTCCTTCAAGGATGGTATCCTCGATGAAAGTAGCGACCAGGTTCGTGCATATGAGCCGCCCAAGCCCGTGGACGGTACTCCAATGCACCCGATTATGATATATGGATCCTATAACAGCCCGAGGATTGTCGCGCAGCGAGGAGGATTTGCTTTGTTTGGACAGGGGACGGAACCGATGGAGAAAATTTATCTTTCGGAAAAATTTTC
>JANXTL010000048.1 GCA_025352375.1 Acetobacteraceae bacterium
TCCCCAAGAACCTCGAACGGGAGTCGGAGGTTCATGTGCAATCGGCGGCGTTGTTGGCGATGCTCAGCCCCGACGACGTGTGACGGAACCTTCAACCATCATGACCGCGCACCGACCCGGTGCCCGGCCATGATGGAGTAACACCTCATACCAACCGCCGTTGACCCATGAAGACTGGGTCAACGGCGGTTGGTATGAGTCTTGATTTGGCGCGCGGCCGCCCCGCCAACCCCGCGCGCATACCAACGGCCTGAAATAATGGAAGAGTCATTATTTCAGGCCGTTGGTATCAGTCGAACAAAGTCGCCAACCGCTGCTTCATCTGGTCGGCGATGTAGAGCGCCAGTGCCTGAATGGTCGACGTCGGGTTTACCCCGCCGGATGTCACGAACAACGACCCGTCGATGATGAACAGATTCTTCACATCATGCGTGCGCCCCCAACCGTTCACCACGGAACGAGCGGGATCGTTGCCCATACGCGCAGTGCCCAGCAAATGCCAGCCGCCGTAAATAACAGGACTGGTTGTCGTAATATCCGTCGCACCCGCCGCCGCGAGCACTTCTTTTGCTCGCGCAATGCTGTGCGCCATCATCTTCGCGGAATTTTCTCCGATTTTGTAATCGATGCGCGGCGCCGGGATGCCGTGACTGTCTTTCAAAACCGAGTCCAGCGTGACGCGGTTATGCTCCTCCGGCAGATCCTCGCAAATCGCTGTCAGGGCAATGCGGCGACCGTTGAAGCGGCGGAACTTCGCATGGTGATCCGCGCCCCACGGCAGCATGCCCTTGGCCGTGCTGGTGATCGCCTCGGTGACCGGGCCGGTGCCGCGGTTGAACTGGATGGTGTAGCCCCGCGTGAAATCGCGCGACGGATCCGTTTCGTAAAACTCCTTGCTCCACAGGCAGGTCGGCGGGGCACGATTGGCGTCCAATGGTTCGTCCACGTAACCGTAGACCTGGGCAACCGGGTGAAACATCAAATTCTTGCCGACCAGCCCGCTCGAATTAGCCAATCCGTTCGGAAACCGCTCGGATTTCGAGTTCAGCAACAAACGTGGCGTGCCCACGCCGTTGCAGGCCAGCACAACAACTTCGGCCGGCTGGAATTGTTCTACGCCATCCTTGTCGAAATACACAACGCCCGAGGCCATGCCCTGGTCGTTGGTCAGAATCTCCTTCACCCGGCAATGGGTTCGCAACTCCACGCCCGCTCGGCGTGCGATCGGCCAATAGGTGATGTCGGTGCTCGCCTTGGCGCCCTGCGCGCAACCCGGCGTGCAGTGTCCCAAATTAATGCATTTCGCCCGCCCGTCGTAATCCGTGGTCGCGACGGTCGTATCGGACGGCCACCAATGCCAGCCCAGCTTGTTCATCGCCTTGGCGAACCGGGTTCCCGACTTGCCGAGGCCCAACGGCGGCATGGGCGGATTGCGTTCCGGCACGCCGGGATCGCCAGCCAAACCGGAAACGCCCATCATCTTGTCGTTCTCGGTAAAGAACGGCTCCAGGTCGGCGTAACGGATCGGCCAGTCGTCGGCCACGCCATCGAGGCTGCGAACGCGGAAATCCGACGGATGCATCCGCGGCCAATGCGCGGTGTAAAAAACGGTCCCGCCGCCGACCCCGTTGAAATTCACCACCTTGATGGGCGAGTTATCTTCGTGGATCGGATAATCCTCGGGTCGCGCCCGAATATTCGGGCTCGGGGAATAATCGCCCAGTGCTCGGGCTTCCCAGTCGCGGCCGTTGGCGGGGTAATCGGACGGCTTCATCCAATCGCCCTGCTCCAGGCAGACGATGCGCATTTTGGTGTCCGCGAGGCTCCACGCCATCGCCGCGCCCGAGGCCCCTGCCCCAATGATCAGCACGTCCACGGGATCATTCATGGCGTTGTCCTTCCTTGCCGTGCCCCGATGATCGCCGCCCAGGGTTTGCGTGGCAAGGGTCAGCCCCTAGAATTCCGTGAACCCAACCGAGGAGGATCCCATGCCCGATAATGCGTTCCGCGCCGCCAGCCATGACTGGCGCCTGTATTGCGGCCCACGGGCGATCGAGCAGGGTCTGAAAGAATCCGTCGAACGGGCGCGCTGCAAGCGGGCGTTCGTGGTCTGCTCCCCGTCGGTGAACCGCCGCACCGACACCGTCCGGCGCATCGAGGCGGCGTTGGGGGACCTCTATGCCGGGGTGTACGATGGGATCGAGAAGGACTCGTCCTACGCATCCGTGGTCGCGGCCAAGGAAGCGGCGCTGGCCGTGGGGGCGGATTTTTTGATCGCGGTGGGCGGCGGGTCCGTCATCGTCGCGGTACGGGCGGTGGCGATCTTCATGGCTGAGCCGGGGGACCCGTTTGCGATCATGACGCAATATCCGGAAGGAAAACCCGCCTACAGCCCCCGGCTGATGGCGCCGAAGCCGCCGATCGTCAACATCCCCACCACGCCCACTAGCGCGATGAACCGCGCCGGCACTGGGCTGAAGAACCCCGACCTGGATCAGCGGATGGAATATTTCGATCCCAAGACACGGCCGAGGGCGGTGTTCTTCGACGACGACGCGCTGCTGACCGCGCCGCCGTCGTTGATCCGCTCCACGGCCACGACGTTGTTCGCGGGGTTGGTGGGTTCGATGTCGCAAGTCGATTTGAATCCGCTGGCGCGTGGGGACCGGGACCATGCGTTCAAGCTGGCGCATGCGGCTTATCCTCGGCTGGTGGACGAACTCGACAACCCGACGCTGCGCACCGATCTTTGCGTCGCTGCCTTCCTGATGAACCGAGCCGAAGACGATGGTATCAGGCGGTTCCGGAGCGGGCCGTTCTCGGGCAATTACGCGGTCTCGACCGCGCTGCATGTGCGCTACCCGCATGTGGGACAGGGGGAATCGACATCTGTCGTGCACGCTCCACGCATTCGGCTGTCGGACACCGTGGACATACGATCCGCGCGGCAGGTCGCGGAAGCGTTGGGCGTGTGGCATGCCAACATGGACGGGCGGCAGGCCGCATTAGCCGTCGCCGATTTGCTGGAGGACTTGTATACGCGCATGGGCGTCCCCACTCGTTTGCGGCAACTGGATATCCCGCGCGACGACCTGCGCGGGATCGCGAACGAGACGGTGAAGAACTTCAACGCCAACGCCGGCGTGCGCTCCGCCGGCGATCAGATTGAGGACGCAATACGGCTGCTCGAAGCCGCCTACTGAAGCAAGGGAGAAGCAACGATGGCAAAAGGCGCGATGATCGCGGCGATGGATTTCACCCACGTCGACGCGGGAGAATTCAACGACTGGCTGGACACCGAACACTTACCCGAGCGGGCACGCATTCCGGGATATTTGACGATGCAACGCTGGATCGGCGCCGACAATCCTCGTTTGTCGGTCGTAACCTACGATCTGGAAAATTCCGCGGTCCTGCGGGGCCCCGGTTACCTCGGCATCGCCGGGGACAATGCCTCCCCCTGGTCCAAGCGGATCACGTCGAAGATCGAGCGCATTCTGCGGTATGAAGGCGACCAGACGCTGCCCGGCGACGCCAACGCCCCCGCCCATGCCGGCGGCCTGCTGCTGGTCGGTATGACGCCGTCGGCGGACACCGATGCCGCGTTCAACCATTGGTACGACAAGGAGCATGTTCCAGCGCTCGCCGCCGTTCCCGGCGTGCTGTCGGCCCGGCGGTTCGTTTCCACGGGCCCCAACGCCACGAAATACGTCGCGCTGTATCACCTGACCGGGCCGGAAATCCCGGACAGCGCGGCGTGGAAGGCGGCCAGCGCCGCCACCCCAATGCCGCAACACGTCCGCGACACCATCGCCGGCCGGCTGCGGTTGGTCTGCAAAACCTACAAAGGAGACTGATCATGCTGTTCGGCGGAGCCATGTTTTTCACCGCGTATTCCATGTCGGCGCCAGAACTGGCCCAGGCGCTGGAGGCGCGCGGGTTCGAGTCGGTTTGGGCACCGGAACACTCCCATATTCCGGTGTCACGCAAATCGCCGTTTCCCGGCGGCGGCGACCTGCCGCAACCTTACTACGACGCCATGGACCCCTTCGTGGTCCTGGCCGCCGCCAGTTCGGTCACCAAGACCATCAAGCTGGGCACCGGGGTGCTGCTGGTGCAGCAGCGCGACCCTATTCAGACCGCCAAGCTGGTGGCCTCTTTGGATCAAGTGTCCGGCGGCCGCTTTTTGTTCGGCATCGGCGGCGGCTGGAACCGGGAGGAGATGGAAAACCACGGCACCGACTATAAAACCCGCTTTCAGCGTGTGCGAGAGTCGGTTGAGGCGATGAAAGAAATCTGGACGAAGCCGCAGGCCGAATATCACGGCGAGATCGTTAAATTCGACGCGATTATCGCCAATCCGAAGCCGGTCCATAAACCCTACCCGCCCATCCACGTCGGCGGCGCCTTCCCGCAAGGCGCGCGACGGGCGATCCGCTACGGCGACGGCTGGATTCCGACGGCCGGCCGGCTCGATCTCGCCGAAGTCCTGCCGAAATTCCATGAGATGGCGCGCGAGGCCGGGCGCGATCCGGCAACCATCGAAGTTTCCTCGTTCGGCCATCAGGCCGATCTCGATAAGGTAAAGCGCCTCGCCGATTTGGGTGTGACCCGCGTGGTGCCGATGTTCCCGCCGGCCAAGGCAGACACCGTGCTGCCGCTGGTCGACAAATGGGTGGAGATCATGCGCAAGGTAAACGGTTAAACCGTGGAACAACTCCCCGGATTACCGGCGGCGGCCTTCGAAAAGGAGGATCCGTCGCCGGACGCCGCATTCTACGATTTTCCGCGCTTCGTCACCCACATCGACGACGGTGCCATCGCGGCCGTCACGTCGATCTACCGCGACGTGTTGCCTGCCGGCGGCTCGATTTTGGACCTCATGAGCAGTTGGGTCAGCCATTTTCCCGACGACGTTGCGTACCGCGAAGTCGTCGGGCTCGGCATGAACGAGGCAGAACTGGCGCGAAACCCGCGCTTGAAACATTGGTTCGTGCAGGACCTGAATATCGACCCGATCCTGCCGTTGGACACCCAAGCCTTCGACGCGGCCTGCATCTGCGTATCGATCCAATATTTGCAACGACCGGTGGAAGTCTTCCGCGAAATCCACCGCGTGCTGCGGCCGGGGGCGCCCTTCGTAGTGACATTTTCGAACCGCTGCTTCCCAACGAAAGCAGTCGCGATCTGGCAACGCCTGGGCGGGCCAGACCAGCAACGGCTGGTCGGTGCCTATTTGCAAAAGGCGGGATTTGCAGCCGTCGCCGAACGGGAATCGACGCCCCCGTTCGGCGATCCGTTGTGGGCAGCGATCGGGCGCGCTTAGACCATGATCGCCTGAGGTTGACTTCAACCTCAGGCGTGAATCACCCTCTCAAACAAAGGCTTAGACCATGATCCAACGCCGAGATCGCATGCAACCTCAGGCGATCACGCTCTAGCGCTTCATCCCCGTCGCCCCAGCCGGCACGTCGTAGAACGCCAGCGTCATCGACACCGTGGAATAATGCCCGATCAGCGCGATCGCATCCGTGATCCCCACATGATCCAGTGCTTTCACCGCGCGGTCGTACAAACCCTGAGGCACCCAGCGCGCGTTCGACAGCGTCACCGCCATCTCATAAATTATCTGTTCCCGCTCATCGTCGAAGGACGTCGTCAGACCCGCCAGAATCGCATCGATCTTTTCGGCGGGAACCCCGGCCGCCTTGCCGTGCCGCTCATGCGCCCACACCGGATAATTGGAGTGGAACTTGCTGGTGATCACGCACACCGCGATCTCCCGCTCGCGCAGGGTCAGCGAGTATTTGCCTGCATGGAAATGCCCGCCGAATGGCCCGATAACCTTCGCCAACTTCGGATTATGGACCATGATTTTGGCCGGCCCCGGCAGCCCGCCCCTAGACTCCAGCATCGCCTTGTAACCCTCCTGCTGCTCGGGGGTCATTTCGTCGTACGGGATTTCGGCATAACGGCCGAACGTCGGTTCTCTGGACATTTTTTCGCGCTCCTTCAAAAGGTCAATAAAGGCCGGACATCCTCGCCCAGCCGGTGCAGTTGTTCGATCGCCAGGCTGTTGGGCATGCCTGGCCAGTGGATGGAGGCCACGATGTGGTTGACGCCCAGCCGCTTGTTCAATCGGTTGATTTGGTCGGCCACCTCGGCGGCGGAGCCCATCAGAAAACGGTCTTCCAGAAGTTCGGAAAATTCGTGATTGAAATCGTCGCCTTCCGGCATGACCTTGTCCTGGCCCCAGGCGCGGTAGGCCTTGTATTTCTCTTCCAAATACGGCTGTGCCAACCGGATCGCCTCGGCCCGCGACGAAGCAACGAACACTTCCCGCCGCATGGGCACTTCGGTCGGAAACGGCCGGCCCAAAACATCCAGTTCCCGCTTGTACAAATTCATCTGCCGTTCAATCGTCTCAAGCGTATTGTGCGGATTTATATACCAGCAATCGCCAATCCGAGCGGCACGCTGGACGGCGATGTCGGCGTTGCCGCCGATCCAGATGGGGGGAGTCGGTTTTTGCAACGGTTTGACGGAACACACCGCACCGTCCAACTCAAAATTGGAGCCTTTCATGGTGACGCGGTCTTCCGTCCACAAACGGCGCACCGCCGTCATGCATTCCTCGAAACGAGCGCCCATCTTGCCACGCGGGATGCCGAACGCCTTGAATTCCACGTCGCGGTAGCCGATCCCCGCGCCGAACACCAGCTTCCCGCCCGACAGCACATCCAGCGTCGCCAATTGCTCAGCCAAATCGATCGGTTTATGCAACGGTACCAACACCAGCCCGCAAATAATGCGCAGGCGCGGCGCCATGGCGGCGCAATACGCCAGGAACGGGATCTGCTGCACGGACTCGAACGGTTCCGAACTGTAATGGGAACCCTTCACAACGCCGTCGAGCCCCACTTTCTCGGCAGTGCGGACCAGTTCCAGATCGTCACGCATGTGCCCGGCCGTATCGCCCAGGGGGTGCTGACCGCGAATGATGACGCTGAGTTGCATATTGTTTCCCTTACCCCGAACGCCCGACGTTCCAGAACGTTCGCCCTTTCGTGGCCTTATAGCGTTCCCTGCCGGCGATGGTAAACTCGCGGGCAATGGAGGGAACCAGGAATGACAACGCAGATTTTCGCCGGCGCGGCGGCGGGCGGCGCTGGCTCGAAGGGCGGGCTGTTCCGCCGCACGCCTGACGATCCGGCATGGACTTCGGTGACCGCCGGCCTGCCGGACAATGTCGATGTGCGGGTTATCCTGCCGCATCCGACGGAACCGAACACCATCTTCGTCGGCACCCAGGACGGGCCGTACCGCAGCACCGATGGCGGGGCGACCTGGCAAAAACTGGATTTCCCCGAACCCAACGTCACGATCTGGGCGCTGACCATCCATCCGACGCGGTCCAATGTCATGTTCGCCGGGTCCGCCCCGATCGCGCTGTATCGCAGCACCGACAGCGGCAATTCCTGGCACCGGCTGCCGAACGCCA
>JANXTL010000056.1 GCA_025352375.1 Acetobacteraceae bacterium
TGGACGAACTCGCGGTCGCCGCCGGGCGGGCCGGCAACAGCGACGTTCAACTGCTGGCGTTGAAAGGCACGGGTTTTTTGCTGGACGTGCGGCTGAACGCCAATAAATTTCTGCTGAGCCGGGACGAGGCGCAAGGGAAGACGATGGCCGGCAAATTCGAAACCCTGAGCGCGATGTTCAAGGCGATGGAACCGCTGGTGCGCGGCGGCGACCTGAAGCCGCCGGCCGATCGCGCCGCCGCGCTGATGGCGAAATACGAGGACGCATACCGCCGTGTCCTCCCGCTGATGGTCAAGATCGAAGCGCTCGTCACGCATGACATGCACGCCGAAGCGGATCGCATCGAGCACAATTTGGAAGACATCCGCCATGGCGCCGCGCAGGATCAGCAGGTGGCGGAACAGGACATCCACGCTACCATCGACACCAGTCAGACCATCGGCATGACCCTTGTCGGCGCCGGCCTGCTGCTCGGCATCGCCTTCGCCTGGTTCATCGGCAGCGCCATTGCGCGCCCGATCCTGGGCATGACCGGCGCGATGCGCAAACTTGCGGACGGCGATACCGGCGCCGAGATTCCTGGTGTCGGGCGCAAGGACGAAATCGGCGCGATGGCGGGGACGTTGCAGGTGTTCAAGGACAACCGCATCGCCGCGGATCGTCTGGCGGCTGAGCAGGCGGCCGAGCAGAAGGCCAAGGAACAGCGGGCGGCGCGGTTGGAGGCTTTGACCGGCGGGTTCGAGAAAACCGCCGGGGAACTGGTGGGCATGGTGTCGTCCGCCGCTACCGAGTTGCAGGCGACCGCGCAATCGATGGCAGCCACGGCGGGGCAAACCACGCAGCAGGCCACCACGGTCGCGGCGGCCGCCGAGGAAGCCAGCGTGAACGTGCAAACCGTCGCCAGCGCGGCGGAAGAACTCGCATCCTCCATTGGCGAAATCTCCCGCCAGGTGGCACAGTCCGCTAAAATTGCCGGTCGTGCCGTGGAAGACGCAAAACGCACCGATACCGTGGTGCGTGCGCTGGCCGAAGGCGCCCAGAAGATCGGTGAGGTCGTCGGTCTGATCAGCAACATCGCCGGACAGACCAACCTGCTGGCGCTGAACGCCACAATCGAGGCCGCTCGGGCTGGCGACGCCGGCAAGGGCTTCGCGGTGGTGGCCAGCGAGGTGAAAAGCCTGGCCACCCAAACGGCCAAAGCGACCGACGACATCGCCCGTCAGATCGCGCAAATCCAGGTCGCGACCAAGGAGGCTGTGGAGTCCATCCAAAGCATCGGCGCCACCATCGGCGAAGTCAGCGAGATCGCGGCCGCGATCGCCGCGGCGGTGGAGGAGCAGGGTTCCGCCACCCAGGAAATCGCCCGCAACGTGCAGCAAGCGGCGATCGGCACCACCGAGGTGACGTCCACCATCGGCGGCGTCAGCGAGGGCGCCAGCACCACCGGCGCCGCCGCCACCCAGGTGCTCGGCGCGGCGGCGGAATTGTCGAAACAATCCGAACGCCTGAGCGGGGAGGTCGGGCGATTTATCGCCGGGGTGAAGGCGGCGTAGTGTGTCCCCCAACCTGCCGCCCACCGGCAAAGAACTACCCCACGCTCTGGTAAACCGCCGCCTCGAACCGGTCCAACAAGCCCAACACGCCCTGGTCGGCAAAGGGCAGGACCTGGGTCATGAGCACCCCGGCAATCTTCTTCTTCGGGTCCAGCCAGTAGTAGGTGTTGTTGATCCCCGCCCAGGCCAGGCTGCCCGCGCTGCGGCGCCCCGGCACGTCCTTGGTGTTAATCAGGAAGCTCAGCCCCCATTTCTTGTCCATGCCGGGAAACAGTTCAACGTCGTTGGACATGGCGGGCTTGTTGCTGACCAGCGGTTGCACGTTCAGCGCGCCGATGTGGTTCTCGCCCATCAGCGCCACCGTTTCCGGCCGCAAGATGCGGGCACCGTTGAACTGGCCGCCGTGCATCAGCGCTTGCAGGAAGGTCAGGTAATCTCCGGCAGTGGAAAAAAGGCCCCCGCCGCCGGGATAGAATTCTGGATTCTCGGGCGGGCGCGATGCCTTGATCGGCGTCAGCGTCCCGCCCTCGCCGCGGCTGTGCACCACGGCCAGACGATCTTCCCATTCCGGCCGCAACTCGAAGCCGGTGTCGGGCATGCCCAGCGGATCGAAGATAAACCGGCGAAAATAGGTTTCGAGGTCGAGGCCGCTGGCAACCTCCACCATGCGGCCCGCCATGTCGATATTGATTCCGTATTCCCAGCGCTCACCGGGATCGTAGCCGAGCGGTGCGGCCAGCGCCGCCAGTTTGCCGGTGCGCGCCGCCGGCAGGTCGGTTTCGGCGGCGAAGCGGTTCATGTCCTCGTTCCAGGTGTCGTAGACAAACCCGGCCGTATGGGTCAGCAGGTTGCGCAGCGTAACGGTGCCGCGCGCGGCGCGCAGGATGGGATTGCCCTTGCCGTCGAAGCCCAGCAGGACCTGCGGGTTGGCGAGGAACGGCAGGATCTCCCCGGCAGGCTGGTCGAGTGCGAGCTTGCCTTGCTCCACCATCTGCATCGCGGCGGCGCCGGTGATCGCCTTGGTCATGGACGCAATGCGGAATACCGTGTCCGTCGTCATGCGTGCCGTTCCGCCCAGGCTGCGGCAGCCGAACGCGTCCTCGTAGATCCTGCCGTTGGTATCGGCCGCGGCCGCGGTCAGGCCGGCGACGGTCGTTTGGGTGATGGCGTCGGCCAGTATGCTGTCGATCGGCGCGGTGCTGCGCATGGCGGTTCACTCCCTCTTGTGAGGGAGTTATGACCGAGCGCCGTCCGGTTGCATATCCCGCACGACAAGGCGAAACTGGCCTTTCCAGACCGGGAGATCCAGGATGATCGAGCAACACGTCATCGTCACCACCAAGCACGGCAAGATGCCGGCTTTCACCGCCTGCCCCCAGGAGGGCGGACCGTTTCCGCCCATCATCCTGTACATGGACGCCCCCGGCACCCGCGAGGAACTGCGCCACCACGCCCGCCGCATCGCTCGGCACGGCTATTTCTGCATTCTCCCCGACATGTATTACCGCCTGGGCACCGTGCATTTCGATATTCCCCGCCGCGACGACGCCATGTCGGCCGTCATCCGTGCGTCGATGAACAGTATCGATAACGCACTGGTGATCGACGATACCGCCGCGATCCTGGGTTGGCTCGATGGCAACGACAAGGTCAAACCGGGCGGCGTCGGGTGCGTCGGTCATTGCATGAGCGGTCAATATATCACCACCGTATCGGCGAAATTTCCCACCCGGTTTGTGGCGTCAGCGTCGCTGTATGGCGTGGGTATCGTCACCGACAAGCCGGACTCGCCGCATCTGTTGCTGAACGACATCAAGGGTGAGCTGTACTACGGTTTCGCGGAAACCGATGCCTCGGTGCCGGCGCATATTCCACCGGCACTGGATGCGGCGTTGAAGAAGACCGACGTGAAATACACGCTGAAAGTCTTCCCTGGTTCCGCGCACGGCTACACCTTCGCGGAACGCCAGGCATACCACCCGACGGCGTCGGAACAAACCTGGGCCGACATGTTCGATATGTGGGACCGCCACTTGAAGTAGAGGTGGCGTCGCTATGGCGGGGCCGCCCCGATCCGGCCTCGACACTCCCCAAATCCAATCGACACCTGACCCGGCCGGCTGCAATGGGCCCGGAAAACGATATCGTCGCCATCGACAAGATAACGCCGTGTTTCGCCGTTCCCCAGTTCGATGTCCTTCTGGCCGCCGCGGCTCATTTCCAGCAGGCATCCCTCGGTGCCGACGTCGGGGCCGGACAGCGTGCCGGTGCCCAGCAGATCGCCCGGCATCAGGTTGCAGCCGTTCGACGTGTGGTGCGCCACCATCTGCGCAACGGTCCAATACAGCACCGAAGCGTTGACCGCTGACAAACGGTGCGGTGCGGTTCCGTCCGCGCGCATCTTGGCGGAGTGGATGTAGACCTCGAAATCGATGTCCAGCCCGCCATACGTCTGATCGCAGGCATCCAACAGATGCGGCAACGGCGCAGGGTCGCCCGCCGGGCGCGGCGGCTGCGGCCCGCGAAACGGTGCCAGCGCCTCGGCCGTCACGATCCACGGCGAAACAAAGGACGAAAAACTTTTACCCAGGAAGGGGCCGAGCGGCTGGGATTCCCAGGATTGGATATCGCGGGCGGACCAGTCGTTCAGAAGGCAGAACCCGGCGATGTGTCTCGATGCTTGAGCGATGGGGATCGGCTCCCCGACGGCGTTGCCGGGCCCGATCCAGATACCCAATTCGATCTCGTAATCGAGATTGCGGCACGGGCCGAACGTCGGGGTGTCCTCGGCCGGCAATTTGCGCTGACCGTTCGGCCGCTTCAGCGGTTCGCCGGACAGGCGTACGGATGACGCGCGGCTATGATACGCCACCGGCACGTAACGGTAATTCGGCAGCACCGGATTGTCGGGGCGGGTGATCTTCCCGGCGGTAATGACGTGATTGATGCCGGCGAAGAAGTCGGTGAAATTCCCAACCCGGGCCGGCATGTGCATGGTGCAGGCCGAGGCTTCGTGCAGAAGGCGGGCGGCATGCGCCTGACCCGCTCCGCCGGTGGCCAGAAGGTCCGATACGGCCAGCCGCAAAGCTTGACGCGCGGCGGGTCCAGCCTCCAGCAGCGGGTTCAGCGAACGGCCGGACGCTTCCTGCGCGGCCGACAGTGCGATCCCGCTGAACAGGCCCAATTCCAGACCCGCGCCGATGTCGAAGATCGAATCCCCGATCGCGATCCCGCCGCGCGGGCCGCCGCCAGCAGGGCTGAACACGCCCAGCGGCAGGTTCTGGACGGGAAACTCGGTGTGGCCGTTGGCGGAGGCCACCCAGCTCGTGCGGGCGGGGTCAATAGTCGGGTCGGTCATGGGGCGATTCCTCTTGGGACGTTGGCCCGCATTGTTCACCAAATCGTCGTGAATAGCACGGGATCGAACCTAAAGCCTTTCCACGCGGGATCCTGCCTCAACAGTGGTCCCCGTCAAACATCTTCGGCAGCCCGTCCCACACGGAGTCGTAGTCGGGCTGCAGTTGCGGAATCGATAGCGCGTGCTGGGTCGGGTGCAGAACCTGCCGGGTTTCGAACATGAAAGCCATTGTATCGGCCAGCTTCACCGGCGCCAGTTCGGCCGCCATCGCACGCGCCTGGGTCGGGGCGTCGGGGCCGTGTGCCGACAACATCCCATGCAGCGACAGCCCACCCGGCAGAAATCCCGTCGCTTTGGCATCGTATTGGCCATGCACCAGGCCCATGCACTCGTTCATGATATTCCGGTGAAACCAGGGCGGGCGGAACGTGTGTTCGGCCACCATCCAGCGCGGCGGGAAAATCGCGAAGTCGGCGTTGGCCACCCCTTGCGTGTCGGTGGGGGAGGTCAGCACCGTGAAGATCGACGGATCGGGGTGATCGAAGCTGACCGTGCCGATCGTCATGAAGCGGGAGAGGTCGTATTTGTAGGGTGCGAGATTGCCGTGCCACGCGACCACGTCCAGCGGAGAACGATCGAGCGTCGTTGCCCATAAGTTACCCATGAATTTCTGCACGACGTCGGTAGGTTCGTCTCGATTTTCGAACCAAGCCGTCGGGAACAGGAAATCGCGGGGATTGGCCAGTCCATTCGCCCCGATCGGCCCGAGTTCCGGCAGCCGGAACGCCGGGCCGTGGTTTTCGCAGATGTAGCCGCGCGCCGTCCGGTCGGGCAGCGCTACGCGGAATCGCATGCCACGTGGAATGACCGCGATTTCGCCCGGTGCGACGTCCAGCAGCCCGAGCTCGGTGGCGATTGCCAGACGCCCGAGCTGCGGAACGATCAACATTTCGCCGTCGGCATTCCAAAACAGGCGGTTCATATCTTGATTGGCACGATAAATATGCACGGACACGCCGGTGCCGTTCGCGGTATCGGCATTGGCCAGAACCGTCAAAAACCCGGCGATAAAATCGGTTGGCTCCGCCGGCATGGGCAGCGGATCCCATCGAAGCCGGTTAGGCGACGGCGCCGCGAGCGGCCCGCCCAGCAGCCCATTATCGATACGCCCATAGGGACCGTGCATGGCGGATGGACGGATGCGGTACAGCCACACTCGCCGCGCCTCGTGCCGCGGAACGGTGAAGGCGGTGCCGGAAATCTGTTCGGCGTACAGTCCGAGTGGCGCTTTTTGCGGGGTATTCTGACCGATCGGCAGCGCGCCCGCCACGGCCTCGGTCGCATGTTCGTTTCCAAAACCCGACAGGTAGGCTGGCATGCTGCAACTCCTTTTCTGTTCGAATCCCCACTTGAGTTCCTTGCGGCGAAGCGGTTCCGGGATATAATGATCGCGAGGGGGTAGTTATAAATGAAATCACCAAAAGGAAAAGACGCAAATCCGGATCGTGTGCCGCAGCCGTTCGATCTGGAAGATTTTTTGCCGTATCGCCTGTCGGTTACCAGCAACCGCGTGTCCCGCTTGTTCGCTGCGCAATATGCGGCGCAATTCGGCCTGACAATTTTCGAATGGCGGGTGCTGGCAGTGGTCGGACGCCTCGGTACATGCTCGCCAACGGCCGTCGGCGAATGGTCGGCGATGGACAAGGTCAAAGTCAGCCGCGCGGCGGCGGCCTTGGTCGCGAAAGGGCTGCTCCGGCAAAGCCTGGACCCCAACGACGGACGCGGCCGCCTGCTGCGCATGACCCGCAAAGGCGTGACGGTCCATACCGGCGTCGTCCCGTTGGCCCGTGGGCTCGAGGCGACTTTGGCCGACGGGCTGACCAAGGCCGAATGGGCGACGCTGAAAAAGGCCTTGCAGAAACTCAGCGAGCATGTCGGCGGGATGGTCGGACCGGATCCAGGCGGCGCGCCGGATTGACGACGCCGCCGAACCCGGCCACAGACCCGAGCAATGGCCGAATTTCTCCGCACCGATCCCATCGGCTTCCCGCATGGCTTCTTCACCCGCCGGGGTGGGGTGTCGGCCGGGCCGTTCGCGAGCCTCAATTGCAGCCTGTCCAGCGCCGACACCCGTGAATCGGTCCTCGAAAACCGCGCCCGAGCCGCTCGGGCGCTCGGGGCGGAGGCGGACTGTCTGCTGGGCGTGACGCAGGTGCACGGGCACGATGTGGCCGTCGTGACGGAAGCATGGGCGGCTGGGGAGGGGCCGCGCGCCGATGCGATGGTCACCGATCGCACGGGCCTCGCGCTGGGCATCGTCACAGCCGACTGTGCCCCGGTGCTGTTCGCCGACCGCGCGGCCGGCGTCGTGGGGGCGGCGCACGCCGGATGGCGGGGCGCGGTGTCGGGCGTGATCGAGGCGACCGTCGACGCCATGATCCGGCTGGGTGCCCGCGCCGATGCGATCGCCGCCGCCGTGGGACCGTGCATCGGCCAGGCCTCCTATGAGGTTGGGCCGGATTTGCGCGACGCTGTGCTGGAGCAGTCGGCTGCCGATACCGTGTTTTTCGTGCCCGGCCATCGGCCGGACCGTTGGCAATTCGATCTTCCAGGCTATTGTGCCGCTCGGTTGCGCGCTGCCGGTGTCGGGGCGGTCGCGAACCTTGGCGTCGACACCTTGGCCGACGACGAACGCTTCTTTAGCCACCGCCGCCGCACGCTGGCCGGTGGCGGCCCGATCGGGCATCAGATATCGGTGATCGCGCTTGTTTAACCGCCTCCTGTCCGCCGCTGCGTTGCTCTGTGCCCTGGGGCTTGCCGGGTGCGGCGATTTTCCCACGCCGTTCAAGAACCGGCCGGGGGCCGAGGCCGAACGCCTGTCGCAGCCCACCGCGCCCCTGCTGGTCATCGCGCCGCCGGATGCACCGTCCATGCCGCCGGACGCGCGTCAGGCGCTCGCCGAAGCGCTGGCAAAGGCCCTGCAGGAGCATGAGGTGCCAGCGCAGGCCAAGCGCCCCACCGCCGCCGAATGGCGCCTGGTGTCCCGGCTGGAGGCGCGTGACGGCACCATGGTGCCCCTGTTCAGCATCGAGGACCCCGCCGGCAAAAGCCAAGGCAGCGCGGAGGGTGCGCCGGCATCCGCCGATGCGTGGGCCGTCGGCAGCCCCGACCTGCTGAAACGGGTCGCCGCCGATGCCGCGCCCAAGTTGCTCGATCTGCTGACGAGCATCCGCATTACCCGCGACCGCGCCAACCCCAACAGCCTGCTGAACCGGCCGGCGCGGGCGATGGTGGCCGAGGTCACAGGGGCGCCCGGCGACGGGAATTCGGCGCTGACCCGGAATGTGCGCGAACGCCTCAAAGCTTATGGCGTAATGGTGCAGATCGACAAAACCGGCGCCGATTTTCTGGTAAAGGGCGAAGTCACGGTGACGCCGACCGCCAACCACCAGGAGCGGGTGGAGATTGTCTGGTCGGTGTCGGTGCCAAGCGGGGATGAGCGCGGCAAGGTCGTGCAGCTGAACGAAATTCCGGCGGGCACCCTGAGCCGCTACTGGGGCGATGTGGCGGTTGTGGTGGCGACCGAGGCTGCCGGCGGCCTGCACGACGTGATCGACCGCCAGTCGGGCCGCACGGACGCGGCCGAGGCGGCGGCGAAAGCGGCGGGGAAACAGCCCCCCGCCGCGCACTGAGTTTACGCCCGCACTTCTTCGCCCAGGGCCGCTTCGTAGACCTTGATCACGGACGCGGAGTCAGACGGCCCCAGGCCCATGCCCCGGGCCATGCGCATCAGGTTCAGCACCTGCGGCGCGATCAGGCCTGGCACGCCCAGTTCGTCCGCCAGCTCCATCGCCAGACGCAGGTCCTTGTGCGCGAGGTCCAGGGCGAAGGTCGGGGCGAAATTGCCGGCGAAGGCCTTGGTGGACATGCCGGCGTAACCGCTGGACATGCCCGATGCGTTGCGGATCACCGCGTCCAGCTTCTTCAGGTCGATGCCCGACCGCTTGCCCATCATCAGCGCTTCCGCGGCGGCGGCGGCGTTGCAGAAGGCCAGCATGTTGTTGATCAGCTTGGCGACCGATCCGAAGCCGATTTCGCCGAGGTGAATGACTTCGCCGCTAAATGACTTGAGCAGCGGCAGGTTGTTCTCGAACACCGCGGCATCGCCGCCAACCATGATGACGATGGTGCCGTCCGTGGCGCGCGCGGTGCCGCCCGATACCGGGGCTTCCAGCATGTGGATGCCTTTGGCGGCCATGCCCTCGGCAACGCGCTTGGCGGTGCCGGGGGCGTTGGTGGACAGATCGATAAACACCGTTCCCGGCTGGGCGTTTTCCGCGATGCCGCCTTTGCCCAGCGTCACCTCTTCGACGATTTTCGGCAGCGGTAGGGAGGTAATGACAACGTCGCAGCGCGATGCGACATCCGCGACCGATGCCCCGGCGGAGGCGCCAAGGTCGGTGCAGACCTTTACCGCGTCGGGATTGAGATCGAACACGATCACCTCATGGTTCGTGTTCTTGATAATGTTGCGGCACATGGGCCCGCCCATGTTGCCGACGCCGATGAAACCGACCTTCATGTGTGTTTCCTCCGTCTCGGGCCGGACGATCCGGCGCGAGACGCAATGTGCCGTACTCGGGCCAGGGTGTCAGGGGCCGGGGTGTCAGGTGTCCTGCATGGCCAGTCGGGCGGCACCGATCAGCCTGGCGGCCACTTGGTTGTCGTGGAGCCAGGCCATGGCTTCCAGTTCCGCCAATGCATTCGTCATTTGGCTCAAAGGATAAAGCCGGTTCAGTTTGTCGTCGGACTCGTCGTCACTCAACGGCGATCGGTTTACCATTGTCATGATCTCTCGTATCCCTGGATGATAGGCGTTCAAGACATGTCGAGCAGGCGTTCCGCCTTCTTGTTCGACTTAATGTTGTAACCGGACCAGGAGCGATAACCACACGATTGCACAGCGCGACAAAGCATTTTTGCCGTTTGCGCGTCTCGCATGTAGGCACAGCCGTGTCAACTGGGCCAACGGTGGCGCATCGCGGGGCTAGGACGGCATGCCAGTTCGTGACAACCAAGTTGTGTAACCGCGAAGGATCCCAGAATGCAACCTCCGATGGATTTGACTGGCCGGACGGCCCTCGTGACCGGAGCGTCCCGCGGCATTGGGCGGGCGATTGCCTTGTCGTTGGCCGAAGTCGGGTCGTTGGCCGAAGTCGGGTCGTTGGCCGAAGCCGGGTCGTTGGCCGAAGCGGGCGCTGCGGTCGCGGTAAACTACCGGGAACGCGCCGTGGATGCCCTGTCGGTGGTGGCCGACATCCAGGCGAGGGGCGGTCGGGCGGTGGCCGTCGGGACGGATGTATCCGACGGTGCGGCGGTGACTGCCATGGTCGAACGCGTGACATCCGAATTGGGGCCGGTCGATGTGCTGGTGAACAATGCGGGGATCGCAATTATTCGCGGGATCGACGACCTGAGCGAGGAAGAATTCGACACCGCCATCGCGGTGAACCTGAAATCGGCGTTTCTGTGCACCAAAGCGGTGCTGCCTTACATGCGTGCGCAGAAGTGGGGACGGATCGTCAATATGTCATCCGGCGCGGCACGCGGCGCGGGTGGGGTGGGGCTGCACTACAATGCCTCCAAAGCCGGCATGGAGGGGCTGACGCGGGGCTATGCCGCGCGATTGGCGAAGGAGGGGATCACTGTGAATGCGGTGGCACCGTCGCTGATCGAAACGGATATGGTGCGGTCGGGTGTGGCGTCGTCGCCGGCGCGCATTCCGATGGGGCGGTTCGGGACGAGCGACGAAGTGACGCAGGCGGTGCTGATGGTCATGGGGAATGCCTATATGACCGGGCAAACCATCCAGCTGAACGGGGGGATGAATTTTATGTAGACAAATCAGACCATTGCGACATTGGGCCGATTGCGCGAATGCGAGCGATTCACCGATCCGGCGATATGCGCCAATTTTCAATCGGTGGAGCGCGTTACTCTAAAAGGCAAGTAACTGCCCACGTATCCCGGGTATCGAGCAAGGCGTAGTTCCGCCATCGGTGCGACTGGGTCCTGGATCGTGCAAGAACCGCGACACATCCACCCGGCGGTTCTGATGCCGGCAAGGTCGAGGCGATACGCAGCCATTGCGTCTTGCCGGCGATCCGAAACCCGGTCTCGTCCAGATGTCGACCGTTGCCTGGGCCACGTGGTCGCGCGGGTTCATTCGCCGAAGCCCCGGCTAACCGCCAAAACACCTCGATCGTCGCTCATGACGCCGTGCCTCCGCTTTCTGAATCGATGTTGGTGCGGCGCAAAATTCGAGGGAAAGATACGCGCGCTTACGATTTCCCGTTGGACCGTGTATCGGCCAACCGCAGCAGGGTGTCGCTGCACCCATCGCCTCTCCTTCCGCGACGAAAGGTCCGAACCCATGTCCGACCCGATGGTGCGTCCGCTCGCTTTGACTATGGGAGACCCGGCTGGCATCGGCGGGGAATGCACCTTGCGCGCCTGGCTCGCCCGACGTGACGGATACCCCTTCGTCGTCCTCGACGATCCCACCCATCTGAACGAACTGGCTCGGCGCCTCCGTCTGCACGTGCCGATCGTCCCCGTGGCGGACGCCGCCGCCGCGATGCGGGTGTTCCCCGACGCGCTCCCGGTTATCGCGATGCCGCTCGCCAACACGCCTCGGCCGGGCGAGCCCGATCCGGCCAACGCGCCGCAAATCGTGGGTTCGATCGCCAGGGCCGTGGCGATGGCGTTGAACGGTCAGGCCGGTGCGGTGGTGACCAACCCGATCAATAAGGCGGCGCTATATGCAACGGGGTTCGCCTATCCCGGCCATACCGAGTTTTTGGCCGCGCTCACCGGGGTCTCCGGCCAGGAAATCATGATGCTGGCCAGCCCGTCGCTGCGCGTCGTGCCGGTCACGGTGCACGTGTCCCTGCGCGACGCCATCGCGATGTTGACGCCCGCCCTGATCGTCGCGGCCGCCCGTACGACCCACGCGGCGCTGATGCGCGACTTCGGCATCCCCCATCCGCGCCTCGCCATCGCCGGCCTGAACCCACACGCCGGGGAGCAAGGCGCGCTGGGAAAGGAAGAAGCCACGCTGGTCGCCCCCGCGATCGAGCGTTTGCGGGCCGAGGGACTGGACGTCTCCGGCCCCTGGTCGCCGGACACCATGTTTACCCGCGTCGCCCGCACCCGTTACGACGCCGCGATCTGCCTGTACCACGATCAGGCACTTATCCCCCTGAAAACGCTAGATATGGACCACGGTGTCAACGTCACGTTGGGGCTGCCGATCGTCCGCACCTCCCCCGATCATGGCACCGCCTACGATATCGCCGGCCAGGGCATCGCCGACCCCACCAGCCTTCTCGCGGCACTGGATTTGGCGGCCGACCTGGCCCAACGCCGGACGTTCCTTGGTGCGGAGCCCGTCGCCGGATAATCTCGTCGCATGGTGCGATTCGAGTCGGTGGGGCTGCGGTATGGCGGGAACGGCGGGCAACACCCGTCGCCGGAGGTGTTGCACGACATCAGTTTCGAACTGCCCGAGGGCATGTTCTGCTGGTTGCGGGGTGCGTCGGGCGCCGGCAAGACCAGCTTACTGCGCTTGATGTATCTGGCGGTGCTGCCGACCAGCGGCCGTTTGACGCTGTTGGGCGCCGACATCGGCCGTACCCCGCGCGCCTCTTTGCCCCACCTGCGCCGGCGGATCGGTGTGGTGTTTCAGGATTTCCGCCTCCTGGCGCACCTCACCGCGTTCGAGAACGTGGCGCTGCCGTTGCGTCTGGCCGGTGGCGCGGAGGCGCAAATCCGGGCGGATGTCACCGAATTGCTGCGCTGGGTCGGTCTGGGGCGTAAGCTGCACGTCCTGCCCAGAGCGTTGTCCGGCGGGGAGCAGCAGCGCGTCGCCATCGCTCGTGCCGTCATCGCCCGCCCCCGCCTGCTGCTGGCCGACGAACCGACCGGCAACATGGACGAAGAGCAAGCGGAGCGGCTCATGGTCTTGCTGCGCGAGCTGAACCGGATTGGAACCACCGTCGTGGTCGCCAGCCACAACGACGCCTTGATGAACCGCCATCCCGCGGCGGCGCTGCGCCTGGAAGACGGTCGTCTGGTGCGCGGCGCGTGAAAGTCCCTTCGGCCTCCGCCCGTGCATCCCGGTCCGATGAGTTGGGGCTCCGCCGTGCGCTGTCGGGTTGGATGCTGCCGCTGCTCGTGGCGGCGATGGCGCTATTGGCCGCGTTATCCATGGCGGGATGGGTTGGATCGACCGCGCTGTCCCGCCAATGGCACGAAGGCGCGGGCGCCGCGCTGACCGTGCAGGTGCCGCGGCCGATGGAACCGGCGGTGAAACCCGAGGGCACACGGCTTGCCGCCGCTGTGGCGTTGCTGTCGGCCGCGCGGGGTGTCGCTTCGGTGCACGTGCTGACCGATGCCGAACTCGCCGAACTTCTGCGTCCTTGGCTGGGCGATAGCGCCGGGCAGCTCGCGCTGCCGATGCCCGCGGTGGTGGCGGTGAAGCTCAAAGGGGCGGCGGTCGATCTCGGCGCGCTTGGCCGCACGTTGGAGGAGTCCGCTCCCGGCACCATGCTGGAGGATCACGGGGTCTGGATGCGGCGTCTGTCCGCGCTGGCGTTCGGCTTGCAGGCCTGTGCGATGCTGGCCTTGGTGCTGGTCTGTGGCATTGCCATCGCCGTCATCTCCGTCGCAACCCGAGCGGGGCTTGCTGCAAGGCGCGATGCCATAGAAATCGTGCATGGGCTTGGCGCGACCGATGGGTTCATCGCCGGACGGTTCGCGCGCCGGGCTATGCTGTTGGCGGCGTCGGGCGGGTTGGTGGGCGGGCTCGCGGCCATCCCCATGTTTGTGGCGCTGGCCGCGTTCGCCGCGCCATTCGCCGACAACGCTAGGCCGGCGATGTCGGTCCAGGATTTGCTCGCGGCTTTGCCGCTCCCGCTTTGGGGATGCATCGGGGCACTGCCGGCCGTAGCAGCCGCGATTGGGTTCGCGACCGCGCAAATGACGGTGCGCCGTTGGCTGCGACATTTGCCATGAATATCCGCGCACCCCGCTTGCGTCGCTGGTGGCTGCTGCCGGCGTTGCTGTTGCTGGCCTGGTCGGGCGGGTTTGTGTGGTTTTTGCGAATCGCCGAACGACCGACCGCGGTGTTTGAACGGGCCGACGGGATCGTGGTGCTGACCGGCGGCGCGGATCGGATCGAAGAAGGCCTCCGCCTCCTGACCGAGGGCCGCGCCGGCCGTCTGCTGATTTCTGGCATTGGCGGTAAGGCCGATCTCGCAGCGATCGCGCACGGTTTGGGCTTCGATACAGCGGCGCTGGCGGATCGCGTGAAGCTGGGGCGGGAGGCGATGTCGACCCATGGCAATGCGGCGGAAACCGCTGCCTGGGTGCATGACAACCGGATCGGGACGTTGATGGTGGTGACCGCGTGGTTCCACATGCCCAGGGCGATCGTGGAATTGCAACGGACGCTGCCTGGGGTGCTTCTGCTGCCCGAACCGGTGCACGCCCAACCGCGTAAGGGTCGCCCAGATCCAGGGTTCGGCGCGACCGCCCGCCTTTTGGTCGAGGAGTATACCAAGTATTTGATCGCCCTGGCCGGCCTGACAACCTACCTGCCGGCGCGAGAGGCTACCCACGCGTGATCGCCATGCTGCGTTCCATTCTGTTCAGCGTCGTTTTTTTCGGCGGGACATTTTTGCTTTGTGTCGCCGGGACGGTGGTGGCCGCGTTCAACCGAGACCGGTTGATGGGTTTCGTCCTCGCCTGGGCCCGTCTGGCCGTGTGGTCGGCCCGCGTGCTGTGCGGCATCCGGCTGCAGGTTTCGGGCCTGGAAAATCTGCCGGCGGGTCCGGCTCTGATCGCGTCGCGCCATCAGTCGGCGTTCGATACCATGGTGTGGTTCACCCTGGTGCCGCGCTGTTGCTACGTCATGAAGCAGGAGCTGCTGCGCATCCCGCTGATGGGCAGGCTGATCGGTGCGTCAGGCATGATCGCGATCGACCGGGACGGCGGTGCACGCACCATTCGAACGCTGATCAAGGAAGGCAGACGGGCTGTGGCCGAGGGCAAGCAGATCGTCATCTTCCCCGAGGGCACCCGTGCGGACCCCGGCGCCCTCCTGCCCCTCCAACCCGGCGTGGCCGCGCTGTCGGCGGCAACCGGTTTGCCGGTCATTCCGGTGCTCACCGACTCCGGCCTGCTGTGGGGGCGGCGGGCGTTTCGTAAGTATCCGGGGACGGTGCACATCGAGATCCGGCCGGCACTTCCCGTCGGGCTCCATCGCGACGAACTCATGCGACGCCTACGACAGGAGTTGGAATCTGAGATTCAAGTCAATAATAGATCTGTGGATAAATCTGTGGGCCGATGACGTCCGCACGGCCGCCGAAGCGGCACATCAGGACCATAAGTCACAGATTCATAAGAATTTTTTTTCGAATGACGAGGTAGCCGGATTGGCGCTCCGCTTGGGGATCGTATCACGGTATTCGCTTATAGGTTGTATCGTCGGCAGTTCCGTTCGAGGACCGACAGGCCTATAACCCGCGTCAGCCGGACCACCGCACACTGAGGAAAAATGGGGCGAAGAACCTGGATCCTGGCCGCGGGACTGCTGACCCTGGTGCCTATCGCCGACACCGTCGTGTGGCGTATCGCCGTCGGCCGGCTGGAGAGCGGGTTCGACGCCTGGGCTGCCGGCAGCAAAGCGTCGAACGCAACTGTGACCCGAGGAAAAGCCGTGCCGGGCGGTTGGCCGTTCGCCGCGACCCTCCAGGTCAGAAACGTCACGATCTCGGGTGGTGAAACGCTGGCCCCCGATGGTGTCACTTGGTTCGCGCCCAGCGTGATGCTGCGCCTCTCGCTACTGCACCCCAAAAGTATGGAAATCGAAGCGCTGGGGGAGCAGCATCTTCGTGCGGGGGCCGGGCCGGACACCGTCCTGACCGCTACGCGCCTGGTGGCGATCACGAGCCTCGAATCCGGCGATCGGGCCGGTACGATCGATATCCTGGCCGATCAGCCAAAATTGGTGTCCGGTCTGGCCTGGACGGCGTCCGCCGAGCGGATCCGCGTGCACGCGGAAATCCAGGCACCTGGCCAGTCCGGCGAGGCCGACAAGAAATTCGCCTTTAGTGCCGAGGCTATCGCCCTGCCCGAACCAACCCGATGGCCTCTCGGCAGCACCGTCGCTCGGCTGGATTTCGACGGTACGATATCGGGTCCTTTATCTGCCGCGCAGACTCCCGTGGCCTGGGCCACGGCCTGGCGGGACGCCGGCGGGTCCATACAGGTGCAGACTTTGGTCCTGAACTGGGGGCCGCTAAGCGTGACGGCCTCCGCGACGCTGGCGCTCGACGATCAGCTGCAGCCGATGGGTGCCGGGACGTCGCGGGTGGCGGGTTATGCGGCGGCGCTGGACGTCCTGGCGGGCAGTGGTGCGCTTAGCCGAGCTGCCGCGACTACCGCCAAGGCGGTGTTGTCGCTCGTGGCCGGTGCACCCAACGAAGGGGAGCCGGACGAAGTCGAGGTGCCGCTCACGTTGCAATACCGCACGCTGACAATGCGGCAGGTGCCGCTGCTGCGGCTGCCGGAGATCGACTGGCCGGGACAGTAATACCAGTCGCCCCTGCCGGTGACTGGTATGCGCGCAGGGTTGGCGTGGCGGCTGCGCGCGAAATCAATACGATACCAGCCGGCCGACCGCCTCAGCGAGAGTCTAGGGTTCGGCCGGCTGGTATAAGGCGTTACGCCGCCGGGACTCCGGTCTTGTCCTTATAGCGGCACCACGCCGTCGCGGGGCAGCGCCAGCATTCCGGTTTGCGGGCTTTGCAGATATAGCGGCCATGCAGGATCAGCCAGTTATGGGCGTCGCGCAGCAGGTCGGCGGGGATGCGCTTGACCAGGCTGTCCTCCACCGAACGCACGGTCGTACCAGGTGCCAGGCCGGTGCGGTTGCCCAGGCGGAAAATATGGGTGTCCACCGCCATGGTGGCATCGCCGAACGCCACGTTCAGCACCACATTGGCGGTCTTGCGGCCAACGCCCGGCAGCGCCTCCAAAGCCGCTCGGTCGTGCGGCACCTGACCGCCGTACCGATCCAGCAGGATTTGCGACAACGCCACGACATTGCGGGCTTTGCCCTGCCACAGGCCAATCGACTTGACGTGACGGGCCACCCCATCGACCCCCAGAAGTATCATCGCGGCGGGGGTATTCGCGTCCCGGTAGAGCGTCTCGGTTGCTTTGTTGACGGATATGTCGGTGGCCTGCGCCGACAACACGACCGCCACCAGCAGGGTGTAGGGATCGGTAAACGCCAACTCGCTGCGCGGTTCCGGATTGTCGGCGGCGATCGCGGTGATGAACGCCCGCACATCTGCCAACGGCATCGGTCGGGGCTTGGCGGGTTTCTTGCTAGGCGATGGCTGGTTTGTCATGCGCCGGGGACATTACACCAACCGGCGAAGGCGGGACGGGGAGGGGGGTCGGACGGTCATCGTCAGCGCCGGGGAAATTGCATCACGACGACGTCCAGCCCGTCCGGTCCGGCAACGGCCTCCAACGGTGCCTCGTCCGGTAGTACAAACGAACACGACAGCCGGGGCAGCGCCGAACCGTCGCAGACCATCGTCCCGTCCGCGACCACCCAGTATTGCCCTCGCCCGGTCGTCGGATCTGGACCAACGACTTTCTCCCCCGCACCAATCCTGTACCGCCAGGCACCCATGCCGTCTGGCTCCGGTGCCAACGCCACCGCGTCCAAGGACAAAGGCCCATTGACCGCCTCCCGGTGCTTCCGACCGACGACCGAACGCAGCGCCACCCGGTTCTCCGCCATCGTCATGAACCGCGCCCCCGGATCGAAGCCGTTGCGCAGGGTAAAATACCAAACCCCCTCATCGGCGCTGGCCCGTATCGGCCCATACGCCGTGTAAGCGCCGGAGAAATGCACCGTCAGCGGGCGGATTTCGTGCGTCCCCATTACCCCGTGACCGCCAACCACCAATTGGAACTGGTCCTGCTGGTGGTAGTGCGATTGCGCCGTGCTGCCGGGGTCCTGCTCCACCAGGAACGCCATCGGGAACAGCGCGCTCGCATCCGGGTCGGGCGTCCCCGGCGCCATGTTGTAGCGGGTCGTGCCCAGATACAGCGTGTGCCAGAACGTCACCCCATCGGGGGCGGAGCCTCGGCGGCGGTTGACGCGGGCGGCGTCGGCGGAGGCGAGCATCGGCATCAAACAATCTCCCCAGACGAACAGGCGGCGCACTGTCCCTCGGCTTCGATGGTGGCTTTGCCCACGGTGAAGCCCTGGCGGTGTGCGGCATCCTCCAGGGCGTGGGCGAGTTCGTGGTCTTCCAGTTCCGTCACCTTGCCGCACCCGCGGCAGATCAGAAATTGCGCGGCGTGGGCGTGGGCGTCATGCGAAGCGTGCGGAAAATTATCATGCGCGATGCAGCCGACGAAGGCCGACAGGCGCTCCAGCTTGTGGATCAGCCCGTTCTCCAGCAAAAAATCCAACGCGCGGTAAACCGTGGGCGGCGCCGCACCGTCGCGGGTGGCGCGCAACCGGTCCAGCAGATCGTAGGCGCCGGTGGGCTGCGGCGCATCGAGGATCAAGCCAAGCACCTGCCGCCGCAAATCGGTCAGCCGCACGCTCCGCCCGGCGCAAATGGCGTCGGCGCGTGTCAGCAATGCCTCGGTGCGGGGGGCGAATCCCATGCGTGCTCCTTTGCGGCCGGCGGCCACGGCATTAGATAGCATCCATGACACAGGATGCCACACAAGCACTCGCCGCGATCGTCTTCAATGCCGACGGCCTCGTCCCCGCCATCGCGCAGCAACACGATACGGGGGAGGTGCTGATGATGGCCTGGATGAACCGCGAATCCGTGGCCGAGACGCTGGCGACCGGCCGGGTCTGCTACTATAGCCGCAGCCGTCATTCCCTATGGCGCAAGGGCGAGACCTCCGGCCAGACCCAGCATCTGAAGGAACTTCGGATAGACTGCGACGGCGACACGCTGCTGCTGCTCGTCCATCAGGATGGCGTTGCCTGCCACACCGGGCGGCGGAACTGCTTCTTCCGAGCGGTGCGGGGCGGTGTGCTGACCGAGATCGCCAGGCCCGAGATCGATCCCGACATGCTGTACAAACATGCCTGATACCACTCCGGTCACGGTCCTCACAGGCTTCCTCGGCGCCGGCAAAACCACGCTGCTGAACCACCTGCTGAAACAGCCGGAGCTCGCCCGCACCGCCGTGCTGGTGAACGAGTTCGGGGAGATCGGCCTCGACCACCTCCTGGTCGAAAAAATCGACGACACCACCATCCTGCTGAACGCCGGCTGTCTCTGCTGCACCGTGCGCGGCGACCTGTCCCGCGTCTTGCGCGAAATGCTCCCCCGCGCCCGCCGAGGCGACATCGTTCGGATCATGATCGAGACCACCGGCCTCGCCGATCCCGCCCCGGTGCTGGCGACGCTGCTCAGCGACCCCGCCGTCGCGTCGGTCTACCGGCTGGACGGCATCGTGACCGTCATCGACGCGGTGAACGGCGGCGCGCATCTGGACACGTACCAGGAGGCTGTGCGCCAGGTCGCGGTGGCCGATCGCATCGTGCTGACCAAGACCGACCTCGCGGACGCCGCCGACCTGATCGCCCGCATGAAAGCCCTGAATCCCGGCGCACCCATCGTCATCGCCGAAAACGGCGCGATCGATCCCTCCACCATCCTGAATGCCGGCCTGTTCGACCCCACCGGAAAAATCCCCGATGTCAAAAAATGGCTGGACGCCGAGGCGTTCGACGGCGAACACCACCACCATCACGACCCAAACGTGCACGCCTTCTGCATCACCCTGGACAAACCGGTGCACTGGCAGGGCCTGGGGATGTGGCTTGAGATGCTGATCGCCACATCCGGCGAAAAACTGTTGCGTATCAAGGGTATCCTGAACCTGCGAGGCCAAGACCGCCCCGTCGCCCTGCACGCCATCCGGCATCTGTTGCATCCGCCGACCCTGCTGCCCGGCTGGCCCGAAGGCGACCCCCGCACCAGCCGCCTGGTGTTCATCACCAACGGCGTCTCGCGCGCTATGATAGAAGACGGCCTCCGCGCCTTCGAAGATGCCGCGAATTAGTACTGGCATTTCTCGCGCACTGCGCCCATATAGGTGTCACGGCACTTTTTAGGGGCCAACCGCGGCTCGGAATAGATGCCTGTGCATCCGGTTCTCACCTAAACCAAAAGTGATACGGCCTACATCTCGTGGGTCGCCGGTTTGTATCAGGAGACATCACGATGGCCAGTGGCACCGTGAAATGGTTCAACGCTCAAAAAGGTTACGGCTTCATCCAGCCCGACGACGGCTCCAAGGATGTGTTCGTGCACATCTCCGCCGTGGAACGGGCCAGCATGAACGGCCTGAACGAAGGCCAGAAGATCGGCTATGACATCGAGAAGGGCCAGCAGGGCAAAAGCTCCGCGGTCAATCTCCAGAAGGTCTGATCTGGGTTGACGGATTGGGGGCTGCGGCGGGAACGCCGCGGCCCCTTTTTCGCGTTCGGGGCCGCCCACTTATGACCCAATCACTGATTTATCTCATCGCGGGGGAGCAAAGCGGCGACATCCTCGGCGCCCGTCTCATGCGCGCCCTCCGAGCGGTTCGGCCCGACCTGGATTTTGCCGGCATCGGCGGGACCGGGATGGCGTCTGAGGGCATGGTATCGCTGTTCCCGATGCGCGACCTCGCGGTCATGGGGCTGGTGGAGGTGCTGCCGAAGCTGTTCAAGCTGAACGGGCGGATCAAGCAGACCGTGGCCGACATCGCGGCGCGGCGGCCCGATGTGGTGGTCACGATCGACGCCCCCGGCTTCGCGGTGCGGGTGCTACAACGCATCCAACCCCTGGGTTTGAAACGCGCGCACTACGTGGCGCCGCAGGTGTGGGCCTGGCGGGAACACCGGGTGAAGCATTACCCCGGCCTGTGGGACTCGTTGCTGTGCCTGTTGCCGTTCGAGCCTGCGTTCTTCGCCAAACACGGCCTGCCCGCGATCTTCGTAGGCCACCCGGTGCTGGAAAGCGGGGCAGACACCGGGGACGGCGCAGCCTTCCGCGCCAGGCACGGCATCGCACCGGATGCGCCGGTGCTGACGGTGATGCCGGGCAGCCGGCGCACCGAGGTAGCGAAACTATTACCCATCCTTGGCGAAACCCTGCGGCTGCTGCCGCCCGGCGTCGTGCCGGTGGTGCCGCTCGCGGGCCCGGTGGCCGAAGCAGTGCGGGCCGGCACCGAAGCGTGGGCGGTGAAGCCCATCCTGGTGACCGACATCGCCGAAAAATTCGGTGCCTATGCCGCCTCCAACGCCGCATTGACCAAGTCTGGCACATCCACGCTGGAACTGGCTCTGGCAGGCGTGCCCATGCTGGTCACCTACCGCGTGCACCCCATTACCGCGTGGATCGTGCGCCGAACCGTCAAGGTCAAATACGCATCGTTGCTGAACCTGCTGGCCGAGCGGGAGGTGATTCCCGAATTGATCCAGGAGGATTGCACGCCCGAAAAATTGGCCTCGGTGCTGCGTGGATTGCTGACCGACCCCTTGGCGGGCGCGGCTCAGGTCGCGGCCTACCGGCCGGTGCTGGAAGCGTTGCGGCCACCCACCGGATCGCCATCGGAGGCGGCGGCGGCGGCCGTTCTGGCGCTGCTGGCGCGGGCTTAGAGCGTGATCGCCTGAGGTTGACTTCAACCTCGGGCGTGAATCACCCTCTCAAACAAAGGCTTAGAGCGTGATCGCTTGAGGTTGACGTCAACCTCGGGCGTGAATCACCCTCTCAAACAAAGGCTTAGACCATGATCCAACGCCGAGATCGCGTGCAACCTCAAAAGATCATGGTCTAAACCCGCGCCACCATGAACAGCCGCTTGAAGGGCAGCAGCGTTGTCCCGTCGGCGCGGCGCGGGTAGTGCGGGCGCAACGCCTCCGAATACGCATCTCGAAATGGTTGTTTCAGCTCGCTCGGCAACGCATCGAGGAACGGGCGGAGGCTGCTGCCCTCGGCCCACTGGGTGACGGCGTTTTCGCCGGTCAGCACGTGCAGGAACGTGGTCTCCCAGATGTCCAGATGCTGGGTGCGGGGCTTCAGGACGTCGTAGTAAGTGCCGGTGGGGAGCAAGCCGCGGGCGAACCCGGTGTCTTTCAGGATGGACGCCCAGGGGCCGGTAGCCGCGACCTCATTCTGCAAGGCCCGCAACGGCGCGTCGTGCATCGACGGCATCTGGATCGCCAGGACGCCGTCGGGGGCCAGCAACGACAGCAGGTGCGGGAACAGGATGTCGTGGTCCGTGACCCAGTGCAGCGCGGCGTTGGAATAGATCAGGTCGGGTTTTGCCTCCGGAACCCAAATGTTGAAGTCCCCCATCTCGAAGCGGCAATCCGGCGCGGCAATGCGGGCCTTCGCCAGCATGTCGGGCGAGCCGTCGATACCCAGCACGTCGGCACCTGGAAACCGGTGCTTGAGCAACGGCGTAACGTTGCCAGGCCCGCAGCCGAGGTCGACGACATGCGCCGCCGCCTCCAGCGGGATTTGCGCCAGGAGGTCGAGGGCGGGGCGCAGCCGCTCGTTCCCAAAGCGGAGGTATTGGGCGGGGTCCCAGGTCGAGGATGCGATGGCCATGCGGGTTGGTCCTTGTCGGGCGGCAGCCGAGGATAGCGCTCAAGACAGGGCGGGGGAACCGGGTCCCGCGGGTCGGGCAAAGGCTAACAATCCAGGCCCAAGCGTGCGGTGCACCTGAAACCGCCCTGAGGTTAACGAAGTGTTAACGCCGAAAACATTTCGGCCTATCCTCCGATTCAACGAAACGGAGGAGACCCTATGCAAGACGAAACATCGCTGTTCGGCCTGACCGGCCGCAAACTCCTGATCATTGGCGGCGGCCAAGGCATGGGCGAGGCGACCGCGTCCTTCGCCGCCCGAGCCGGGGCCGATGTGGCGTTGGTGGATATCGTGGCGGAACGGGCGGAAGCGGTCGCCGCCATGGTTGCCGGCCACGGGCGACGCGGCATCCCTATCGTCGGCGACGTATTGGACGACGCGCGAATACCCAGCATCGTCGCTGAAGCCGACGATAAACTGGGCGGAATCGACGCCATGGTTTCCATCGTCGGTGCCGCCGCCTGGGGCAGCCTGCTCGACACCACGGCGGCCGTCTGGGACCAGCAGATGCACCTGAATCTGCGCTATTTCTTCCTCACCTGCCAGGCGGTGGCGCAATCGATGATCGCGCGCGGCGCGCCGGGGCGGATCGTTGGCATCGCATCGGTCGATGGCCAGCGCGCCAGCCCGATGCGCGGCGCTTATGGGGCGGCGAAGGCCGGCCTGATCTCCCTCGTGCAGACCATGGCGGTGGAGTGGGCGCCGCACCGCATCGCCGTCAACGCCATCGCCCCCGGCCACATCGTGACCCCGAGGCTCTACGACACCCCGCAACGCCAGGACGGTTACGCAGCCAGCCTGCTCCCCGCCCGCCGCCGCGGAACAACCGACGACATCGGCAAGGCGGCGCTGTTCCTGATCTCCGACCTCGCGAGCTACGTGAACGGCACCACGCTGGACGTGGATGGCGGTCAGCTCGCCGCGAATTTGTTTCCCACAGGATTTCCGGGGAGTAATAGCGGAACGCCATAACGAAAGCGCCGCCATCGGCCGAGGCAGCGACGGGCGATTATGTATTTGACAAACACACTATGACCGGTTAGGAATGTGGTCAAGGAGCAACCCCGATGTCCATTCTTTCCGCCCCCTACTTTCACGACGAAGCCGCCGCCCACGCGATGTTGGAAGAGATCGTATGGCCGCATGGCGCCGCGTGTCCTCGGTGCGGCGGGTTGGACCGGATTACCCGCGTGAAAGGTGCGCGGGTCGGTCTATATCGGTGCGGACCCTGCAAGCGCCAGTTCACGGTGAAGGTTGGGACCGTGTTCGAGTCCTCCCATATGCCGCTACATCAATGGTTGCAGGTCGTCTACTCTTCAGCGTAGTTCTCGCGGAGGAACTGG
>JANXTL010000328.1 GCA_025352375.1 Acetobacteraceae bacterium
CGTCAACGGCCGCGGCCTCGAATTGCGTTTTCGTCTCCCCAACGGGTGGGAGGCGCTGGAGCCCGCCTTCAAGGACCTCGCCGCCAAATCCCTCAAGCGAGGCAACGTCACCGCCAACCTCAACATCAAGCGCGACACAGAAACGAAACTGGCGCTCGACCCCGCCGTCCTCGATCAGGTTCTCGCTCTCGCAATGGACCTGCACGCGCGCATCCCAGGTTCCCCCCCGCCACGGGCGGAGGCGCTGCTGGCACTGCCCGGCGTCATGCGTCAGGCCACCGCCGACCCGACCGAGGAACGCGCCGCCGCCAATGCCCCGGTGCAGGCCGGGTTCACCCAGGCGCTGGCCGAACTGCTGGTCTCCCGCCAGGCCGAGGGCGCCCGCCTCGCCGAGACCCTGCGCGCCCAGTTGTCGGAAATCGCGGCGCTGCGGGATCTGGCCGCCCAGCAGGCCGCCGATCAGCCGGCTGCGCACCAAGCCCGGGTGATGGAAAACCTGACCAACCTGCTGCGCGAGTCGCCGTCGCTGCCGGAAGACCGCATCGCCCAGGAAGTCGCCCTGTTGGCATCCCGTTCGGATGTGCGTGAGGAACTGGATCGCCTGTCCGCCCACCTCGCGGCCGCGCACGCGCTGCTGCATGATGGCACCAATATCGGCCGCCGCCTCGATTTCCTGGTGCAGGAGTTCAACCGCGAGGCCAACACGCTGTGCAGCAAGTCCGCCTCCGTCGCGCTGACCGCCACCGGCCTGAAGATCAAGGCCACGATCGAGCAGCTGCGTGAGCAGGTGCAGAACATCGAATGACCGAGATCGCCCGCCGCGGCCTATGCCTTGTACTGTCGGCCCCCTCCGGCGCCGGCAAAACCGTTATTTCCAATGCGCTGCTGGCATCCGAACCCCGCTTGCGGCGGTCCGTCAGCGTCACCACGCGCGCCCCGAGGCCGGGGGAAACCGACGGCGTCAGCTACCATTTCATAAGCCAGGCGGCGTTCGACCGAGCAGAAAAGAACGGCGAATTACTGGAATGGGCACGGGTGCTGCAAGGTAAGCATTGTTACGGCACCCCCCGAGCGCCGGTCGAACAAGCGCTGGCCGCCGGCGACGACCTGATCTTCGACATCGACTGGCAGGGCCACCAACAGTTACGCGGCAGGCTCAAAGGCGACGTGCTAGGCGTCTTCATCCTGCCCCCCAACCTCGCCGCGCTCGAATCGCGCCTGAAGGGCCGGGGCGGCGATACCGACGCGGAAATCGCCCGCCGCATGCGCATCGCCCAGGACGAAATCGGCCACTGGCGCGAATTCGACCACGTGGTGGTGAACGACCACTTGCCGGACGCGGTGGACGCGGTGCGTGCGGCACTGCATGCTGCCCGCTCCGCCACCGCGCGCATGACCGGTCTCGCCGGTTTCATCGGCAGCTTCGGCGGACAATCATAAACGGAGGACACGAGATGCCCACTTTCGGTCGGTACACCGAACTGACGCTCGCCGAAATGAATGACGAGCAGAAAGCGGCTTACAGTTATTTAGTGGATGGGCCGCGCGGGCGGTTGCCAGGGCCATACAAGGTTTGGATCCACAACCCCAAGCTGGTGCATGCCGCCGATCCCCTCGGCCGGCATTTCACCCCAGGCGGTTATTCCCTGACCGAACGGGAACGCGAAATCGCGGTGGTGGTAATCACCAACAAATGGCAATCCGACTACCCCGCCACCGCGCACGAAAAGCGCGGGAAGGAAGTCGGGCTGACGGCCGCGCAGGTGGAAGCCATCGCCGCCGGACTGCCGACATCGTTCGAAGACCCACGCGAGCAGGCCGTTTACGAAGTGGCGCTGACACTGGCCAACAACCGCATCGTCACCGAGGGCCTCTACGCCCGCGCCGTCGATCTGCTGGGGCACCCCGGCGTGTCGGATGTCGTGTCGCTGATGGGGTATTACACGGCGGTGTCGCTCACGATGAATTTCTACGCCGTACCCGCCGGGACGCCGGGGCTATCCCGGTAGCATCCAGCCCATGACAACAATGACGGCCGCGGCGGTCCTGCGTCATCTGGCGTTGGCCACGCTGCTTGCGCTGTGCTCCGCCGGTATCGTGCGCGCAATGATCGCCGTGCGGATGATGGACACGCCCGAGGTTCGCAAGGCGCACGACCGCCCCACCCCAAAAGGCGGCGGCGTCGGAATTGTGCTGACGTTTCTGATCGGTATCGCGATCTTGTACGGTTTCGGCGAATTCGCGCGGCTCGCCGATCCGTATTTTCGGGGCGTGATCGGGGCTTCGGTCGCCATCGCGCTCGTGGCATTTCTGGACGACCTTTACGACTGGCCGTTCACGGTCAAGCTCGGCGCCCAGGTGCTGGCGGCATGCGTGGCGTTAGGGACGGGGCTCTATATTCAGGACTATCGGCTGCCCTATTTCGGTGCGGTTCCGATCGGCTGGTTCGGTGTGCCGGTCACCGCGGTTTGGTTGCTTTTTGCCACCAACGCGATGAATTTCATCGACGGGTTGAATGGTTTGGCCAGCGGCGTCACGTTGATCGCGGCCTTGTTTCTGGGCAGCATCGCGGCGATGCATCAGGCGTGGTTCGTCTATGCCGCCTGCGGATTGCTGGCGGCGGGCATCGCGGGGTTTCTGCCGTTCAATTTCCCCAAGGCCCGGATCTTCATGGGCGATGTGGGCAGCCAGTTCTGCGGTTTTATCCTCGCGGTGCTGGCGGTCGTGGCGGGCCGGATCGAGGGGGTGCCGGTGTCCTTCATGCTGGTGCCGGTTTTGCTGTCAGGGGTGCTTTACGACGTCGCGTTCACCTTGGTGCGGCGCTGGAAAGACGGGGAAAACGTGACGCAACCCCACCGCGGACATTTGTATCAGGTCGCCCACCGCTCCGGCGTTCCGGCGCCGGTCGTTACGTCGATCCACTGGGGATTCGCGGTGTTCGGCGGGCTGTGCTGCCTGCTGTTCATCGCCGCACCCTGGTCGGTGAAACCCTTCGTCCTGCTGCTGCCGCTGCTGCCGCAGCTGGTCTGGACCTGGTACGTGGTCCGCCGGGCTCGAGCCGCTGGGTTGGGGCGCTGGGGCTAGACCATGATCGTTTGAGGTTGCATGCGATCTCGGCGTTGGATCATGGTCTAAGCCTTTGTTTGAGAGGGTGATTCACGCCCGAGGTTGAAGTCAACCTCAGGCGATCACGCTCTAAGGCGCGAAGCCGGTCTTGGTGCGGGTATATTCCAGCCGATAGAGGCCTCGTTCATACGGTGCCATCGCGCCAGCGCCGGTCATTGCGCGATCCTGCATGATTTGAGTCAGGGCCTCGGCGTCGGTTGCTTCGATCATAATGAAGCAATCCGGCGTGGCCTGGATGTCGGTCCGCCCCTGATATTCGGTCGTACGCACGGAAGACGCCGCAGCATCCCCCTGGCAGAAATGTGCGCCGGTGACACGGGCCGCTTGCCCTGCCGCGCGGACCAAGGCCCGCAGGCCAGGAATGTGTTGTGCGTCGCACCCGAACCGAATGGTCAGCAAGACCCCGCCGCTTCCCGGTCCGTGGCTGACCAGCACCCGCGACAGGGCGCGGAACGTGTTCTGGAAGCGCGACGTGACGTGGGCGGTCGCCGGAGTCGGATCGTTCAGCCGGTTCGCGTAATCCACGCCCTGGGCGACCTGAATGGTGTCGAGCTCGTACAGCGTAAAGAACTCGGGCTTCGTCACCGGGTCGATGGCGATATACCGCCGGCCCCGCCGGAATCCGGGGATGCCAACCCGCTCGGGCATGTGTTCGACAATGTGCCAGTCGTAAAACTGCTCCCGCGTGTCGGCGGGAATGTCGTTCCAGATCGCGACCACGGCTTCTCCGGCTAGCATGGCGGGTTCCCTTGGGGGATTACGGTGAGGTCTGTTTGTCGGCCGACCGACCACGGGATGCAACCTGTTGGGCGGGCGGGTCTTGATATCCCTTGGGCGACATCGCATCTTGAGTTGCATCTGCCACCGCCCGCAGAAAAGTCGGAAAATCGGCGAATTTTATCACCAACGCAATATCCAGCTTTTCGGCGATATCCAGCAACGTTTGCAGCGTCAACTTCCCGTAATCTTCATTCTCCAGCCGTGACACTACGCTTTGCGGCTTGCCAATCAACCGCCCGAACTCCCGCTGCGAGCGGTTGCCACGCAGCGCCCGGATTTGGTCCGCCAGATAGGCCCGCAGCCCGTGCGCCATGTACGACGCGCGGAATTCGCGGTTGTCCAACGCGTTAGTGGACGGTGTACCCGCCCCAGAGATGGGTGCGTCGCTGGTCATGTTCGATCTCCATCCGCCGAAGCCGGGCCTGAGGGCACGCCAGCGGATAACTGGGGTCCACGTCCTTCTTGAAGGGGTAGACCATGGTGAAAACCGTCTCCAAGGGTCCGAAATAACCCAGGATACGGTAGTGCCCGCCCTTCGGGTGTTCCTCCCGGATTTCGCCGATCCCCAGACAGGATGGGCCATGCAGCGAGGCGTACGGTTTGCGCCGCCACCAATGCGCTGGGCGGCGGCGCAACGCGTCGATCGCCGCCGCGATCGCGCCTTGCACCCCAGGGGTTTGCTGTTCGAACCATCGTCGTATCTCGTCCTGTCCATCCACCCCTACATAGCAGCGGAAGGTCACAACCTCAATCGCAGAATAGCTATCAAACATCGTCCTGGCACCCTTTCACCCAAACCGGACATCCTCAATGCCAGCAATTCCTTAACAATCGGTGAACGCCGGCCGAAAATCGGCCGTCCGGTCCCCCTCTCGACCGCGCGCCCCTTATCGCCTAACGTCCTCCTCAGCCGTGCCCGGACAACCCGGGACCGGAAGCGTGAGCATGAACTAACTCGGGAGCGACGATGACAAGTCTCAGCTATGCCGCACCCACTTCGGTGGACGCAGCGGTAAAACTACTGGCCGGCGCATCGGGCCTGGCCAAGGTTCTTTCAGGGGGCACCGATCTTCTGATCCAGATGCGGGCCGGCCGGTTCAAGCCGGAACTGATCGTCGACACCAAGAAGATCCCCGGCGTCATCGGCATCCGCGAAGAAAACGGCGCCTTTGTTGTCGGCGGCGGCACCCCCGGCGCGGTGGTCGAAGCCCATGCCGGGATGACCAAAGCATGGCCCGGCGTTGTCGAAGCGCTCGACCTGATCGGCTCCACTCAGGTGCAGGGCCGTTGCTCGCTCGCGGGCAACCTTTGCAACGCGTCTCCGGCCGCCGATAGCGTGCCGGCGCTGTATGCCGCCGGCGCCATCGCCGTTGTGGTCGGCAGCAACGGCCGCCGCGAAGTGCCGGTCGAGAGCATTCCGACCGGTCCCGGCCGCACCTCGCTCGCCAAGGACGAATTCATTCTCGAATTCAAGTTCCCGGCGCGTCCGGCGCGTTCGTCCGACGCCTACCTGCGTTTCATTCCGCGCACGGAAATGGACATCGCGGTCGTCGGCTGCGGCATCAGCGTAACGCTGGATGCCAACGGGGTTTGCACCGCCGCCCGTTGCTCCCTCGGCGCCGTCGCGCCGACCGTGCTGCTGGTGAAGGAAATGGCCGACGTGCTGATCGGGCATAAGCTCGACGCCGATACGTTGGCGAAGCTGGACGCCGCGGCGCAGGCTGCTGCCAAACCAATCTCCGACAAGCGCGGCACCGCCGAGTACCGCAAGAAAATCTCCGGCGTTCTGGCCCGCCGCGTGGCGCAGATCGCTTTCGACCGCGCCTCTGGCAAAGCGACAGGGAAGACCCACTAACATGAGCAAGACACACGTAACCGCCACCATCAATGGCGAAGCCGCCGAGTTCCTGTGCGAAACCCAGCAGACAATGCTGGACGTGCTGCGCGACGTCGTCGGGCTGACCGGTTCCAAGGAAGGCTGCGCGTCCGGCGACTGTGGCGCCTGCTCCATCCTCGTGGACGGCACCCTGGTATGCTCCTGCCTGATGCTGGGCGTGGAAGCCGAGGGCACGTCGATCACCACGATCGAAGGCATCGCCCAGGGTGACCATCTGCACCCGATCCAGCAGAAATTCCTGGAGCATGCCGCGCTGCAATGCGGGTTCTGCACCCCGGGCCTGATCGTCGCCACCAAGGCGCTGCTCGATGAGAACCCAAATCCGACCGAAACCGAAGCCCGCTATTGGCTGGCCGGCAATCTTTGCCGCTGCACGGGCTACGACAAAGTCATCCGCGCCGTCATGGATGCAGCCGCCGTTATGCGAGGGGAGACCGTCTAAATGAATTATTTATCAGGCGACCTGAAGGTCGTTGGCACCCGGCCCATTCGTCCGGATGGGGTGGAGAAGGTCACCGGGCGGGCGCTCTATTCCGCCGATACCCGCGTCGGCGGGATGTTGTGGGGCAAGATCTTGCGCTCCCCGCACGCGCATGCGCGCATCGTGTCGATCGACACGTCCAAGGCCGAGGCGCTCAAGGGCGTGCAGGCGGTCGTGACGTCGAAAGACTTCCCCGAGATCACCTCGGAAGTAGCATTCGTCGGTGAAGGCCCGATGAACTTCCGCGATTTGTCCGACAACGTCATGGCGCGCAACAAGGCCCTCTATGAAGGCCACGCCATCGCCGCCGTCGCTGCCACCACCGCGGAAATCGCGGATGCGGCGCTGGCACTGATCGACGTGCAATACGAAGTGCTGCCGCATGTCATCGATGTCGACGAAGCGATGCAGCCCGGCGCCCCGGTGTTGCATGCCGACATGTTCACTGCCGGCGTCAATCCGAAGCCGGCCACCGCGTCCAACATCGCGAAGGTCGTGACCTTCAAGAAAGGCGACATCGATGCGGGCTTCGCGGAAGCCGAGGTCATCGTCGAAGGCAGCTACACCACCAAGCCGGTGCATCAGGGCTATATCGAGCCGCATGCCTGCCTCGCGACCTATAACCCCGATGGCCAAATCTCCATCCACGCTTCGTCGCAGGGTCATTTCATGGTCCGCGCCTACACGGCGAAGCTGCTGGGTCTGGACATGGCCGACATCCGTGTGAACCCCGCCGAAATCGGCGGCGGCTTCGGCGGCAAGACTCTTATTTATCTAGAACCCGTCGCTGTTGCGCTTTCCCGGAAGTCTGGGAAATCCGTGAAGATGCAGATGACGCGGGAAGAAGTGTTCCGCGGCTCTGGCCCGACCTCGGGCGCGTCCGTCACCGTCAAGCTTGGTGCGAAAAAAGACGGCACCATCGTCGCCGCCCAACAGGTGCTGAAATTCCAGGCCGGTGCCTATGCCGGGTCCCCGATCGGGCCGGGCTGCATGTGCGGCTTCGCGATGTACGACATCCCGCACATCGACGTGCTGGGTTACGACGTCGTGTCCAACCGTCCGAAGGTCGCGGCCTACCGCGCCCCCGGCGCGCCGATCAGCTCCTTCGCGGTGGAATGCGCCGTGGACGATCTGGCGGCGAAATTGGGCATGGACCCGCTGACACTGCGTGAGAAGAACCACGCGGTGAACGGCACCAAAACCCATTACGGCCCGACCCATACCAACATCGGCTTCACCGAGGTGCTGCAAGCCACGCGCGCGCATCCCCATTGGAAAGCACCGATCGCGGAAGGTCATGGCCGCGGTCTGGCGGTTGGCTTCTGGTTCAACATCGGCGGCGAATCCTCCGCGACCGTGCACATCAACGAAGATGGCACCGTCATGGTGGCCACCGGCAGCCCGGACATCGGCGGCTCGCGTGCCTCCATGGGCATGATGGCGGCGGAAGTGCTGGGCGTGCCCGTGTCCAAGGTGAAGGCCATCGTGGCCGACACTGCCTCCATCGGCTTTACCTTCCTGACCGGCGGGTCGCGCGTGACCTTCGCTACCGGCATGGCGGTGACGCAGGCGACCGAGAAGGTCGTGGAGCAGCTGAAGGCGCGCGCCGCGCAGACCTGGGACATCCCGGTCGAGGCGGTGGAGTGGAAAGACGGCCAGGCGTTCCCGGCTGGCACCAATGCGGGCGCTTTCCCGCCGTTGGACCTTGCGGCCATCGCCCTGAAGCAAGGCCGGACCGGCGGTCCGATCAACGCGGAAGTATCCGTCAACGCCCAGGGTGCCGGTGCGGGCTTCGGTGCCCACATCTGCGACGTGAAGGTCGACAAAGAGACCGGCCACGTCGAAATCATCCGCTACACCGCGATCCAGGACGTGGGTAAGGCCATCCATCCCAGCTATGTGGAAGGCCAGATCCAAGGCGGTGCCGCCCAAGGCATCGGCTGGGCTCTCAGCGAAGAGTACATCTACAACGACAAGGGCCAGATGGAGAATCCAGGCTTCCTCGACTACCGCTGCCCGGTGGCCTCCGACCTGCCGATGATCGAAGCCGTGCTGGTCGAAGTGCCGAACCCCCGCCATCCCTTCGGGGCGCGCGGCGTGGGGGAGGTTCCCATCATCCCGCCGATGGCCGCGATTTCCAACGCCATCAAGTCTGCCATCGGTATCCGGATGGAGCATCTGCCGATGTCGCCGCCGAAGATCCGCGCCGCTATCGACGCCGCCGGCTAAGTTGAGTGCCTAAGGTTGTCCTCTCCTCGGGCTCTGCTTCCCTTGAATTGACAGGGGGAATCACGGAGTTCGAGGTGGAGGCAACCAGCTTCCGCCGCCTGATCCTGGAACTGGAAAAGCGCTTTCCAGGTCTGGGAACCCAGGTGGAGGAAAGCATGGCCGTCGCGATCGACGGCGAGATTTATCAAGACGCCTATGCGGCCGAGCTGCGACCCGGCAGCGAAATTGTGCTGATCCCAAAGATTGGCGGCGGTTAACGCGGATTGCTCGGCTCTGGGACCGGCACCGGTTGCCGCTATGTTAATGCTTCCTAAAACGAAACAACGCCTTCCATCTTCATCGCGTGGCAACCCGAACTCATGGTCGATATAGCAGAATCGATGCCAATCTGAGCCGCCATCGCACTGGTTCCAGCGTTACTGGCGTGGGCGGTGTAAAAAATTAAACGGCTCACATAGTTTTGACCTGGTGGCCACCTTGTATTATGTCGTATCGGTTGCATTTCAGCGGCGGACAGATGAAATACGGTCACCCGTGGGCGCGACCCAAACAACATGCGGCTACGATTTGGTCTTTGAGGAATGACGATTGAGTTAGAGCATGCGATTGCATTCGGCATCGGAGGCAACAGCCAGGCCCATCTAGGCAAGGGCTGGTCGCAACCCGAGCCCAGGTTTACCTGGGCAACCGGCACCGAGAGCCATTTGCAGGTCACGCGGAACTCGGATGCCAACGAGTATGTACTGATGCTCGACGTCGTGCCGTTCATCCATGCTCCCCAGCTTCCCGCGCAGCGCCTGATCGTCTCGGTCAACGGCGTCGTTGTCGGTTCCGCCGCCCTCGAGCGGCCGACATTGCTGGGGTATCGATTGCCGTCCAGCGTCGTGGGCCAAAAGGGCTCATTGGCGGTTAGGCTGCAACACCCGGACGCGGCACGGCCGTTGGATTTCAGCATCAGCGACGACCACCGGACGCTGTCGCTCTCGTTCAGCGAAGCCAGGTTCTACTGGGTCGTGCCCTCTGGACTCGGCACGCATCTGTTGCCAAGGGGGACCATGCTCAGCGGCCGTGAAGCGCAAGGCTTCGAGGTCCCGCCTCCCCGCGACCTCGATGCCTGGGTCCAGGATCGCACGGGCCTCGATTTGCAGCGACTGGCCCTGCAATTCGAGAGTGTCGGGGAAAACTGCGAATTCGGACTGGTCCAACGGGCCTGCGAGGCGGAACCACTCGGTCTATTCCGCTTTTCCAGCACATTCTTGCGCCCGCTGATCCACGGGCTCGACAACGGCTTCGAAGGTCTGGGCAAGCCCGAGAACGTGGATCCACGCCTCGAAGGCGAAGCCCCGCGGGAGTTCATGATCCACGAACGCGCCTATGGCCTTGTCTATCACAGTTTCGTGTACGAAGGCGATCGCAGCGCCGATGTCATGCGCGAGCAGGAGGCCGTGCGCTTGAAGTTTCTTCGCGGCAAGTTCATGGAAGAGTTGCAACGCGCGGAGAAGATATTTGTCTATAAGCGCAATACCCCGATCCCAGAGGAAGAAATCCTGCCGCTTTACCTGGCCGTGCGGCGGCATGGAGATAACACGCTGCTTTGGGTCGTGCCGGCGGAGCGCGACCGGCCGCCCGGCACGATGGAGGTCATGATGCCCGGCCTGCTCAAGGGCTACATCGATCGCTTCGCGCCGGAAGACAACGCTCACGACTTCTCGTTCGACGGCTGGATGCGGGTTTGCGCCAACGCTTTGGTGCTCGCTCGGCTGTTGAAGGGCGCCGCATGACGGTTGTAGGCGTCAGACCGTCGTTGCTGCTCTACGACTGGGACAATACTCTGGTGGACGGCTGGGCCGGCATCGCCGGGGCACTGAACGCCGCGTTTGCCGCATTCGGTAAGCCGTTATGGACCGTGCAGGACACAAAAAACCGCGTTCGCGTCTCGTTGAAAGAAAGTTTCCCCCCGATGTTCGGCCATCGCTGGGAGGAGGCTCGGGATATTTTCTACCGTGCTTTCAACGAGAAACATTTGGACTATGTGCAGCCGATGCCCGGCGCGGCCGACGCGCTGATGGCCGCTGCGGCATGGCCACAGGGCGTGGTGTCGAATAAGGCCGGTGCGTTTCTGCGCAAGGAAGTCGCGCACCTCGGCTGGGAGCCCCATTTTGGGGCGGTGATCGGCGCGGGCGACGCGTCCGACGACAAGCCCAGCCCGGCACCGATCTTCATGGCGTTGGAGCAAATGGGGCGAAAGCCCGACCCGACGGTTTGGTACTTGGGCGACACGGCGCTGGACATGGTGGCCGCCAAAGCGGCGGGGGTCACCGCGGTGCTGGTCGGCGATGCTTCGCACGACGGGGGTGTTGAACATGCGGCCCCCGATATCCATTTCCTCAGTGCATACCACCTGGCCACTGAACTACGCTTGCTTGCCGTAGGGGGTGTGGGATTAAAGTGACCCGTGCGGTGGCCGAGCCACGAGCCGCCGCGAGACCGCCAGAACCGGCTAACGAGAAGGACATCGCAAGTGGCCAACGAAAAGGCGCAAAATGTTCAGGATGTATTCCTGAATCATGTGCGGAAAAGCAAAACACCGGTGACGGTGTTCCTGGTGAACGGGGTCAAGCTACAGGGTATCATTACCTGGTTCGACAATTTTTCCGTTCTTCTCCGTCGCGACGGGCACACGCAGCTCGTTTACAAACACGCGATTAGCACGGTGATGCCAGGCGCACCGATTATGTTGTTCGATCCCGCCAGTGCCCCGGTTCCGGCCGGTGCGACCAGGGAGATGAGCACTGCCGCCACTGACGACTGACCCATCGGACGAACAGGACGAGGACGGGCTCGAGGAACGCTGGGCCGCCGACGATGCAGGACCGACCCGCGCGGCGGTGATCCTGCCGTGGAGCCGGCTCGGCCAAGAACTGCCTCAGCAGATCCTTGGCACGCAGGACAGCGGCGTCCCCGACCGTCCGCGTGCCGCCCAGGCCCGTCTGGCGGAGGCTGTGGGCCTTTGCGCGTCCATCGGTCTGGTGGTGGTGCATGACGCGATCCTGCCGTTGCGCATCCGCCGTCCCTCGACCTTGCTGGGCGAGGGGCAGGTGGCAACGCAAGGGCGGGCGTTGTCACGTCTTCACGTCACTGTAGTGGTGGTGGACGCGATGCTATCGCCGGTGCAGCAGCGCAACCTCGAACGCGCCTGGGGCTGTAAGGTTATAGACCGTACCGGGTTGATTCTGGACATCTTCGGCGAACGCGCTGCGACCAAGGAAGGCACGCTACAAGTTGAGTTGGCGCATCTGGAGTATCAGCGATCCCGTCTTGTGCGGTCCTGGACCCATTTGGAACGCCAGCGCGGCGGGTTTGGCTTCCTCGGCGGCCCCGGCGAAACCCAGATCGAGGCCGACAGACGGTTGATCGACGAACGCCTTGTGCGCCTGAAGAAGGATTTGGAGCAGGTGCGGCGCACCCGCGGCCTGCACCGTTCGGCGCGCAAACGCGTGCCGTTCCCGGTGGTAGCGCTGGTCGGTTACACCAACGCGGGCAAATCCACCTTGTTCAATGCCCTGACCGGGGCCGAGGTTGTGGTCAAGGACCAGTTGTTCGCGACCCTCGATCCTACCATGCGCGGTTTGCGCCTGCCGTCCGGCCGGCGCGCGATCCTGTCCGACACCGTGGGCTTTATCAGCGAGCTGCCGCACGAATTGGTGGAAGCGTTCCGCGCCACTTTGGAAGAAGTCTCTCAGGCCGACGTCATCTTGCATGTGCGCGACGCCGCTCACCCCGATACCGCGGCTCAGCGGGCCGACGTGATGAAAGTGCTGGACGAGATGGTAGCCGATGGCGCGTTGGAGGCGTCCTGGCCATCCCGCACCATCGAGGTGCTGAACAAGGCCGATCTGATGGGCGGGGTCGAAGGCGTCACCGTGCGGGCCGGTGCGGTCGCGGTGTCCGCCATCACCGGCGATGGTCTGCGCGCGTTGGCAGAAGCGATCGATGCCCGCATCGCCGAGGGCATGGAGATCGCCAGCTATGAAATCGCGCCCGAGGACGGCGCCCGAATCGCCTGGCTTTACCAGCATGGGGCGGTCGTGACCCGTTCGGACGACGACACCGCCGTACGCGTCACCGTCCGCCTTCTGCCGGCCGATCGGGCGCGTTTCGAACGTCTGGCGTGAAATTTTCAGCGCGTCAGCGCGAGCCGATCGCCAGCGTTAACCACGACCTGATCGGCGACGATGCGGCTGCCAAATTTGGTCTGCGGGAGGTAGAAGGGACAGGCGTTCGTTCACGGAGGAAACAATGACCGGAAACCCCGCTTATCTGCATGGCCTCGACAAGAATCAGGCCAACTTCTCCCCATTGACCCCGCTGACCTTCATCGAACGGGCGGCGTATGTGTACCCCGACAAGCCGTCGGTCGTGCATGGCGCCGAGCGATATACGTGGTCGCAGACCTATGCACGATGCCGGCGGCTGGCATCCGCGCTGGCGCGGCGCGGTGTCGGCAAAAACGATACCGTCGCGGTCATGCTGCCCAATACGCCCCCAATGTATGAAGCGCATTTCGGCGTGCCGATGTGCGGCGCGGTACTGAATACGCTGAACACCCGCCTGGAGGCCGAGACCATCGCATTCATGTTGAAGCATGGTGGCGCCAGGGTGTTGATCACCGACCGGGAGTTCTCCGCGGTTGTCGGCCCGGCGTTGGCGATGTTGGACGAAAAGCCGCTGGTGATCGATGTTGACGACCCCTCGTGGCCGCACGGCGATCTGGTGGGTTCGGTGACCTATGAAACCTTCCTGGCCGAGGGCGATCCCTCGTACGACTGGCAAAACCCCGCCGACGAGTGGGACGCCATTGCCCTGAACTACACCTCCGGCACTACCGGTGACCCCAAGGGCGTTGTTTACCACCACCGCGGTGCGCATCTGAACGCGGTTAGCAACATCCTGAACTGGGGAATGCCGCAGCACGCGATCTACCTCTGGACGCTGCCGATGTTCCATTGCAACGGCTGGACCTTCCCCTGGACGATCGCCGAACGCGCTGGGGTGAATGTATGCCTCCGGCGGGTGGAGGCGAAGGCCGCCTGGGATGCCATTCGCGATGAGGGCGTTACCCACATGTGCGGCGCGCCTATCGTCTACTCGCTGCTGTTCCACTGCGACCCGGCACTGCGCTCCGGTGTGAACCATCGCATCGCCGGTCAGGTCGCCGGCGCTGCTCCCCCCGCCGCGATCATCGAGGGCGCCGAGCTGGCCGGCATCGACCTAACCCATGTCTACGGGCTGACCGAGGTCTACGGCCCCGTCTCCGTCTGTGCCAAGCACGCGGCGTGGGAGGAACTTCCCATCGACCAACGCGCCGAGCGCAACGGCCGTCAGGGCGTGCGGACACCGTTGCAGGAGGCGATGACGGTGCTCGATCCAAAAACGATGCAGCCGGTGCCTTGGAATGGAGAAACCATGGGCGAGATCATGCTGCGCGGCAACATTACAATGAAAGGGTATTTGTCGAACCCACACACCACCGAGAAAGCCTTCGAAGGCGGCTGGTTCCACACCGGCGACCTCGCGGTGATGCAGCCCGATGGCTATGTAAAAATCCGTGACCGTTCCAAGGACATTATCATCAGCGGCGGCGAGAATATTTCGTCCATCGAAGTAGAGGAAGCGTTGTACCGCCACCCTTCGGTCCTCAGTGCCGCAGTGGTCGCGCAGCCTGACGAAAAATGGGGGGAGACCCCTTGCGCGTTCGTCGAACTTAAACCGGGTTCGGCTGTGACGGCCGAGGAACTGCGCGCGTTCTGCCGCTTTAGCGGGGTTCAAAGTGCCTCGGGCCTACGTCTTCGGAGATTTGCCAAAGACCTCCACTGGTAAAATCCAGAAATTCGCCCTGCGCGAACGCGCGAAATCCGCCAGCGCGATTGGGTAAGGACACAGCCATGACCGAATACACTGCCCCCCTCCGCGATATGCGTTTCGTGTTGAACGACCTCGTCGGCATGGACGCCATCGCGGCTCTTCCGGGCTACGATCATGCTGAACCTGACCTGATCGATGCGATCCTGGAGGAAGCGGCCAAATTCGCCGGCAACGTCCTGTCGCCGCTGAACCATTCCGGGGACAAGGAAGGCGCCCGCCTGGACTCGGACGGTGCCCACGTCGCGGCCGGATTCGCCGACGCCTACAGACAATTCGTCCATGGCGGCTGGAATGCGCTCGGTTGCGATCCCGAATATGGCGGGCAAGGCCTCCCGGCCGTGTTGGGTACCGCCGTCAAGGAAATGTGGAACGCGTCCAACATGGCATTCTCTCTCTGTCCGCTGCTGACCACCGGCGCGATCGAGGCGCTGCATTTGGTTGGTTCCGACGCGCAAAAGAAAATGTATCTGCCGAAAATGGTTGAGGGCAGCTGGACCGGAACGATGAACCTCACCGAATCGCAGGCCGGGTCCGACCTCGCCGCCGTGCGCAGCCGAGCGGTTCCGGAGGGCGATCGTTTCCGTATTTACGGCCAGAAGATATTCATCACCTATGGCGATCACGACATGACGGAGAACATTGTTCACCTCGTGCTCGCCCGCTTGCCTGACGCGCCGGAGGGGGTGCGCGGCATTTCCTTGTTCGTGGTGCCGAAATATCTCGTCAATCCCGACGGATCGCTGGGTGCCCGCAACGACGTGCATTGTGTGTCGCTGGAACACAAGCTGGGTATTCACGCCAGCCCCACTGCCATCATGGCTTACGGCGACAAAGAAGGTGCGATCGGGACTTTGGTGGGTGAGCCCAACCGAGGCCTCGAATATATGTTCATCATGATGAACCGAGCACGTTTCGATGTGGGGTTGCAGGGTATAGCGATATCGGAACGAGCATTTCAGCACGCGCTGGATTATGCGCGAAACCGCGTGCAGGGCACCGAAACCGGTGTGCGCGGGGGCGGGCGCGTTGCCATAATCAAGCATCCCGACGTGCGCCGGATGCTGATGTCGATGAAATCTCGTATCGAGGCAATGCGCGCTTTGGCCTATGTCGTCGCTGCCGCGATCGACAAAGCCCAACGCGACCCGGATGCAACCGAACGGGCCCGTCACCAGGCGATGGTGGATCTGCTGATCCCTGTCGTGAAGGGCTGGAGTACGGAATCGGCCATCGACATCGCCTCCACCGGCGTGCAAATCCACGGCGGCATGGGCTTCATCGAGGAAACCGGGGCGGCACAATTCCTTCGCGACGCCCGCATTCTGGCGATTTATGAGGGCACGACCGGCATCCAGGCCAACGACCTGGTCGGACGCAAAATCCTGCGCGACCAGGGGGCTGCCGCGCGCGCCGCGGTCGCTGAAATGTGCCAGGTGCTGGCATTGCTGGAAACGGCGGACGGAGACGATTTCATGGCGATCCGGAACGGCCTGCGCGACGCCATCACGCTGCTGGAACAGACCATCGCCTGGGTGCTTGCGACCTACCCGACCGACCCGCGCGCGGTGCTCGCTGGGGCGGTGCCCCTGCTGCATTTATTCGGCATTGTCGCGGGCGGTTGGCAGTCCGCGCGTGGGGCCTTGGCAGCGGCCAAGCACCTCGCCGCCGGGGATAATGAGGAACCTGGCTTCTATCGGGCGAAGATCGGAACCGTTCGCTTTTACGCGGATCACGTCTTGTCGCAGGCGGGTGGTTTGGCACATGCCGTCATGCACGGTTCCGCCGGCGTGCTGGCGCTGGACGACGATTTGTTCGCTTCTTAGAGCGTGATCGCCTGAGGTTGACTTCAACCTCGGGCGTGAATCACCCTCTTAAACAAAGGCTTAGACCATGATCGAACGCCGCGATCGCGTGCAACCTCAAACGATCATGGTATAAGGCACGCGATCGTAGGTGCGCCGGTCCGATCCGCCGCGGTGGTCGACCGATTCGCGCGACCATTACAACGGGTGATACCGATCACGGGAGGGCCACGCCCTCCCACCCCGACAGCACTTCGACGGCGCGCCCAACGCGGAACACCGTTGCCTCATCGAAGGCGCGGCCGACGATCTGTACCCCGACCGGCAGACCATCCGAACCCAGGCCGACCGGCACGCTCATGGCCGGATGTCCGGTGACATTGAACGGGATGGTCTGCATCGGCGCAGCGCTGGACAAAGCATCGACCGGCGCATCGAACCCGGGCGCGGTGCTGAGCGCGGACAGACACAGCAGCGCGTCGTAGTGCCGCAGCGCCTCATTCACCGCGTCGGTCAATTCCCGCCGCACCCGCAAGGCCGCCAGGTAATCCACCGCGCGGACTGTTGCGCCCAGAACGAACCGGTTCGCGGTGATCTCGCCATAATCCAGCAGGCGGGTCTGCATGTCCGCTTCGTGGATGGCATAAGCCTCGGCCATCATGATCACCCGGCCGGCGGCGCCGAACAGGGCATAATCCGGCAATTTGACGTCTTCCACGACCGCGCCGGCTTCCCGTAATTGGGCAGCGGTGCGATCGATCCCGGCCAGCACGTCGTGTGTGGTGGCCGAGGCGCCGACGAAGAAATCGCGCGGAATACCGATCCGCAGCCCCTTAACGCCCTTGTTCAGACCGGCGCTGTAATCGGGTACTGGCACATCCGCGCTGGCGGCGTCATGGCGGTCGTGCCCAGCCAGCAGTTGGAGGGTGAGGACAGAATCTTCGACCGACCTTGACAGCGGCCCGCAGTGATCCAGCGCCCAGGACAGCGGAAACACACCTCGCCGGGAGACGCGTCCATAGGTGGGTTTGATGCCCACCAGCCCGCACCACGCGGCCGGCCCGCGGATGGATCCACCGGTGTCCGAACCCATGGCCATGCGCACCATCCGCGACGCAATCGCGGTGGCGGATCCCGACGACGAGCCGCCCGTTACATGATCGGTATTCCAGGGGTTGCGCGCAGGAGGGAACGGCAAATCGAAGCTCGGGCCGCCCAGCGCGAACTCGTGGGTGGCCAGCTTGCCCAGCAGAACCGCGCCCGCGGAATCGAACTTGCCGGCGACGATGCTGTTATGGGCGGGCACGTTGTCCAACCGCAGCTTCGAATGGCAGGTCGTGCGGATGCCGGCGGTGTCGTAGATGTCCTTCAGCGCGTAGGGGATGCCGTGAAACGCGCCCCGGTCGCGGCCGGCTTTTAGCTCCGCATCGGCCCGCCCCGCCTGTGCCAGCGCGAGGTCCTCGGTCAGCAACACGAAGGCGTGCAGTTTATCGTCTTGGGCCTGCACCCGCTCAAGCGCGTCCTGGGTCAATTTCATCGATGTGACGGCACCCGAACGGAGGGCCTTGCCCATCTCGGCGATTGAAAGATCGCGCGTGTCCATCATGCATCTCCCCGCGGCGGCAGCGCGAAGATGTGTGCCGGTTCCCCGGTGTGGTCCTGCCGCCCGTGCAGCAAATCGATCTGCGCACGGAAATCGGCATAGGATGCCAGCACCGTTGCCCTTCGTCCCGGCGGCACCGTCAACCCCGCTCGGGTCATTGAACTATCGAACTCGCGCGCCAATTCGTCGGGAGAGAGAATGATCATGGTGGCTCCTGAGCTGCGGTACAACATTATGCACGCGGATGGGACAGGCGCTACAGTACCGTTCGCGAGCAGGGAGAGGATAATGCGGACGCAGGTGGGAATCGTGGGTGCGGGACCGGCCGGTTTGCTGTTGTCGCATCTGCTGCACCTCAATGGCATCGAGTCCGTCGTGCTGGAGGCGCGTTCCCGCGGGTATGTCGAGGCGCGCATCCGAGCGGGCGTTCTGGAACAGCCGGTGGAGAAGCTGTTGAACGACAGCGGCGTCGGCGCCCGCATGCGCGAACTCGGGCTGCCGCATGAGGGGGTTAACCTGCGCACCGGGGGGCGGGATCACCGCATCGACCTCAAGGCCCTGACTGGCAAGGGCACCATGGTCTACTCGCAGCATCTGATCGTGCAGGACCTGATCGCGGCGCGGTTGGCGGCTGGGGGCGACGTACGGTTCGAAGCGTCGGGCATCGGCCTGCGCGACGTGCGGACCGATGCGCCGTACATTGTCTACGAGCAGGACGGCAAACAGCACCGGCTGGATTGCGCCGTCATCGCCGGCTGCGACGGGTTCCATGGCATCAGCCGCGACACCATTCCGGCTTCGGTTCGCCAGTCGTTCGACCGCGAGTATCCCTTCGGCTGGCTGGGCATCCTGGCGGATGTCGCGCCGTCGTCGCACGAAGTGGTCTATGCCAGTCACGACCGGGGTTTCGCGTTATTGTCGATGCGCTCCCCCAGTGTCAGCCGGTTATACCTCCAGTGCGAGCCGGACGAGGACATTTCGAAATGGTCCGACGACCGGATTTGGGAAGAACTGTCGACACGGCTGGCCCGTGACGGCTTTACGTTACAGGCTGGGCCGATCACGCAGAAGGGCGTGACGCAAATGCGAAGCTTCGTGGTGGAGCCCATGCAGTACGGGAAACTTTTTCTCGTGGGCGACGCCGCCCATATTGTGCCTCCCACCGGGGCGAAAGGGTTGAATTTGGCGGCGGCCGATGTCGCGGTGCTGACCCGCGCACTGACTGCGTGGTTTCGGACAGGTGCGACGGACCTTCTCGAATCCTATGGCGAAACTTGCCTGCGCCGGGTGTGGAAAGCGCAACGCTTTTCCTGGTGGATGACCAGCCTGCTGCACCGGTTTTCGTCTCACACCCCGTTCGAGCGGCGGGTGCAACAGGCGGAGCTGGATGGCCTGTTCGGATCGGTCGCCGCGTCCACCGCGCTGGCCGAGAATTATGTTGGTTTGCCGCTGATCCTGTAGCGCGAAGGGACTTGCATGCGGGCGGAAAGTGCGGCACGTTCAGTTGTCCAGCGAAATATCGGGGTGGGATATGAAAAGGTTCTTGCTGATCGCGGCGCTCACGCTGTCCCAGTTTGGCTGTGGATTTCAGCCTGCCGAGCAACCGGCCGTTCCGGAAGCGCTCCTGAAAACCGGTGTGGATCAGGGTAACCAATGGTTCCGCAACACCCGGGCAAAATTCTATAGCCAGGATCAAGGGTCCCGGCTGATGCCGCTGCGCTGGTTCGCCGCGCTGAAGCAGGAGAATGGGCTGCCGTTCATGGCGGACAACCTTAGCCGTTACGGCTACCTCAGGAACAACGAAAACGCGGCTTCCAGCCTGCCGGTCGGCTTCACGACCAATGGCCCGCTGGGCAACGAAGGGGTCGGCATGAACTGCGCTGCCTGCCACACGCGCGAGATCGTGGTTGGCACCAACACCTATCGCATCGATGGCGGCCCGGCGATCGCCGACTTCCAGAGCTTCCTGGCCGACCTGGACAAGGCCATCGTCCGGGTTGTGAAGACCCCGCAGGCATTCAAGGAATTCACCGCGGCGGTGCTGGAGCGCGATCCGTCGCCGGCGGACATCGCGCTGCTGAAGAAGGATGTGAAGACCTGGTACCTGCCGTTCCACACGATCGTCGACCGTTCGTTGCCGAATCCGGCATGGGGCCCTTCGCGGCTCGATGCGGTGTCGATGATCTTCAACCGCCTCACCGGCCTCGATATCGGTCCTGCCTCGCGGTTGCATATTATCCCGAGCAACATCAAGCGGGCCGATGCGCCGACGCGCTATCCCTTCTTGTGGAACGCCTCGATCCAGGACCACACTCAGTGGCCCGGTTTCGCGGCGAATGGCAATAACCTGTTGGGTCTGGCCCGCAACACGGGCGAAGTGATCGGGGTCTTCGCCGCATTCACCCCGATCGTCGATCCGAACCAGGCTTTGGGGATCGACTATTCGTCCAATAATTCTTCCAACACGGAAGGACTTTGGGCGCTCGAGGACCTGATCAAGAAAATCGGGCCGCCGAAGTTCCAATGGCCGGTGGATGCGAACCTCGTGAAGCAGGGTGCGGAGATCTTCGCCTGGCCGGCCGCGCAGGGCGGTTGCGTCGAATGCCACGGTATCAAAACCGGCAAAGACGGCCTGTCCGGCAACATTGTCTGGGCGACCCCGCTCCAGGATGTCGGCACCGATTCGCGGGAATACCGGGTGCTGACCTCGGTCGTGAACACCGGCCTGCTGGCTGGGCGCGGCATTCCGGGGCTTACCCCGAAGCTGAAACAATACGACCTGGCGTTCTCCGTACTCGGCCTGACCGTGGAGGGCACCATTCTCCAGCGTCTGGGCACGATCGCGAAGCTTGGCATGGCCGCGGACGACGGTTCGCACCCGGCGGCGCTGGCGACATCCCGTTCGCATACGACGGCGGACTCGCTGGCGACCGCCTTCCAGACGCCATCCACCGCAGGCAATACCGTGCGGTATGAGGCGCGGGTCATGCAGGGCATCTGGGCTGCCGCCCCGTACCTGCATAATGGGTCCGTGCCGACGCTCGCCGATCTGCTGGAACCGGTCGGTAACCGCCCGACGTCTTTCCAGATCGGGCCGAACTACGATCCCACCGGCAAGGTGGGGCTGGCAGTGGACCAAACCAAGTTCCCCGGCTTCACGCTGCGCACCGGTTGTCAGGACCGCGACTCCGGCAACAGCAACTGCGGCCATGAATTCGGCACCATGCTGACCCAAGACCAGAAGAAGGCGCTGCTGGAGTACTTGAAGACCCTCTGACTGCCTCTCTGTTCCCGTTGACGGGGGCCGCACCCACCGGCAGGTAGGTGCGGCCCTTTGCCGTTGGAGAGACTCGACCATGCGCCGCCCCGCCGGGTCAGCCTGATGCTGCAAACCCGGATACAGGAAGATCCAGCCGCCGCTCTGCGCCGCGTTTTCGGCTTCCCCGGCTTTCGCGGCCAGCAGGAGGACGTGGTGCGCCACGTCATCGCCGGCGGCGACGCGTTGGTCTTGATGCCGACCGGCGGCGGCAAGAGCATTTGTTACCAGGTTCCCGCGCTTTGCCGGCCCGGCACGGCCGTTATCGTGTCCCCTCTGATCGCGTTGATGGACGACCAGGTCGCGGCGCTGCGTCAGGTCGGCGTCAACGCCGGCGCGCTGCACTCCGAACTCGATCCGGCAGAGGCTCGTTCCGTGTATCGCGGCATGGTGGAGGGCACGCTCGACCTCCTTTACGTGTCGCCCGAACGGCTGCTGAGCAATGGCACGATCGACCGCTTGTCGCGGATACCGGTTTCTCTCTTTGCCATCGACGAGGCGCACTGCGTGTCGCAATGGGGGCACGAGTTCCGCCCGGAATATCGCGGCCTGGCGCTGTTGCCGGAGCGCTTTCCGGGCGTGCCCCGCATCGCGCTGACCGCGACTGCCGACACCCGCACCCGCACCGATATTCTGAAAGCCCTCGGGATGGAGGGTGCCGAGGTGTTTCTCGACAGCTTCCATCGCGCGAATCTGCATCTCGCGGCGGAAGCCAAGGTCGGGGAGACGGCGCAGCTGCTAGCCTTTCTCGCACGCCACAAGGGCCAGTGCGGCATCGTCTACTGCGGCAGCCGGGCCAAGACAGAGCGGATGGCGGCGAAACTGGGGGAAAAAGGGTTCCCGGCGATCGCCTTCCATGCCGGTCTGGACCCACAGCACAAGCGCGCATCGCTGACCCGGTTCCGGTCGGGGGAACCGGTGGTGATCGTCGCCACCATCGCCTTCGGCATGGGCATCGATCGCCCGGATGTGCGTTTTGTCGCGCATCTGGATATGCCGGACTCGCCGGAGGCCTATTACCAGCAGATCGGCCGGGCAGGGCGGGATGGCGATCCCTCCAGCACCCTTTTGCTGTACGGCGGCCAGGACATCGCGCAGGCGCGGCATTGGCTGGCGCAGTCCTCGGCCCCCGAGACCCAGAAGCGCGTCATGCGCACCAAGCTGGAAGAAATGGTCGCGCTGACCGAGGCCGTGACCTGCCGGACCCGCACCTTGCTGGCATGTTTCGGGGAGTCCCTGCCGGCGGATTGCGGCCATTGCGACAATTGCGACGCGCCGCCGGTGACGGCGGATGCGACGGTCGAGGCGCAGAAGGTGCTGTCCGCGGTTTACCGCACCGACCAGATTTTCGGGGCGCTGCATATCATTTCGGTGCTGCGGGGCGAGAAGACCGAGATGGTGCTGCGGCATGGGCACGACCGCCTGCCGACGTTCGGGCTGGGAGCGGATCGTTCCGTGCAATATTGGCGCGGGCTGATCCGTCAGTTGGTGGCAATCCGCGCGCTGGACGTGGATACGGCCGGGCATGGCGGGCTTTTTCTGGTACAGGAGGAAGCGCGGCCGATCTTGCGCGGGGAGGTGCGGGTGATGCTGCGGCAGGAGGCACAACGCCGCGCGGCGATTAAACCGGACCGCCGCCGGGTCATTCCGGATGCGCCGCCGACCGGACCCGAGGCCGCGGGGCTGTTCGAGGCTTTGCGCGTTTGGCGCGCGGCCGAGGCGAAATCCCAGTCGGTGCCGCCTTACGTCATTTTCCACGACACGGTGCTGCGCGATATCGCGGCGGTGCGGCCGGAAGGGGTGGACGAGCTCGGGCAGATCAAGGGCGTGGGGGCTTCGAAGCTGGATCGTTACGGGAAATCGGTGCTGGATGTCGTGCGACGGGAGGTGGGGTCGCAATTCGAACCGGTATAACGGCTGGCGTACCAGCGTTCGCAGGCATGAACCGGCGAAGGGGGCCCGATCGGCCTCCGGCTTACCGAAACCGCACCGCTGAATACGGTACCAAATTGACCCGAGGCGTCCGTCCGGCAACAATATCCGCCACGACCAACCCCGTCGTTGCCCCGGCCGTCAGCCCGACATGCCCGTGTCCAAACGCATACACAACATCCGAACATCCTGACGCCAGCCCCAAACACGGCAAACCATCGGGCATCGACGGACGATGTCCCATCCAAACCTTGACGTTGTCCAAAGACAGCCCCTCCGGAATCCCCGGATAAACCTTGCGTGCGAACTTCAGCAGCACATCGGCGCGTTTCCAGTTCGGATCGGCCTCCAGCCCCGCCAGCTCCACCTGGCCCCCCAACCGCAACCCCTGCGGCGTCATCGCGCACCCCATCTTCCCGTCGCTCGGCATCACCGGGTAGCGCGGCTCGATGCCGGGGTCGCGGATGACGATGTGGTAGCCGCGTTCGGTTTCCAGCGGCACATTATCGCCGGCCTGACGCGCGAGCACTTTAGACCAGGCGCCGGCAGCGATGACAGCGCGGTCGCAGGGGATTTCGTCGCCGTCGGTCGTGACGGAGCGTAAATGCCGGGCCTCGATTCGGAAGCCCGTCGCGCGGGCGCGGCGCAGCACCGCGCCTTGATCCACCGCGTGCCGGATCAAAGCCGCCACGTAGGCCCCGGGATCGCGGCATTGGCCGTTTTCCTCGACCAGCAACGCGAATTTGTAGTGCCGGTCGAGCGAAGGTTCGCGCTGGCGGAGTTCGTCCTCATCCAGTTCCAGCCATTTCACCCCGTTATCGGCGCGCACTTTCCAGGACAATGCCTCGGCCTCGAAAGCCGCCCGGTCGGGGAAGGCGAACAACACGCCTTGCTTGGCGATCAGGTCGCCGACACCCGCTTCCTCGGCCAGTTTGCGGTGGCGTTCGGGGGCCTCGAACAGCAGCGGGCGCAACGCCTTGGCGATGGCGCCGATCTTTTCGGGGGTAGATCCAGCCGACAGAAACCGCCGCAGCCAGGGCAGGACCCGAGGCAAATACGACCAGCGGATCGCCAGCGGCCCGAGCGGGTCGGACAAATAGGACGGCACTTTCTTCCAAATGCCGGGGGAGGACATCGGGATCACCGAACTCGGGTTCAGCAACGTGCCGTTTCCGTAGCTGGCGGCCTGCTCGCCGCCGGGCTCGCCGGGTTCGACGATGGTGATCTTGTGTCCATCGCGGAGAAGTTCCAACGCGCAGGCGGCGCCGACAATGCCGGCGCCGATGACGACAACGTGCATGCTAGATGTTCTTCTTCAACCCATAGAACTGCGGCCAGCCGTCCCGAACATCGCTGAGGTAGGTGTGGTAGGCGGTCGGCTGGTCGAACATGCCCATCGGCGCATAGGGTGGATCCTGCCAGAACACCGCCTGCATGTCGTCGACGATCTTGCGCTGGGATGCCAGGTCCGGGGCCTCGAACCAGGAATCGTACAGCGCCTCCATTTTCGGGTTGGTCGGCCAGCCGAACCAGGTCGCGGCGCCATTGCCGCGGATGGCGATGTTCGGGGCCGGCGAAACGTTGCCGAAGCCGCCCAGATACGTATAGAAAATGTTCCACCCGCCCTTGTCGTTGGGTTCCTTGCTGGCGCGGCGTTGCACCACGCTGCCCCATTCCAGCGCCTGGAAGTCCACGTTGAAGCCGATGCGCTTCAACACGTCCGCCGAGACCTGCGCTTCGGCCCAGATGATAGGAATGGTGGTCGCGGCGAGCACAACGATTTTCTCGCCCTTATAACCCGCGGCGATCAGGTCCTTTTTCAGCTTCTCGTAGTCCTTGGGACCGCGCGTCTGCTCGACACCCACCTTGCTGGCCAGGGGCGTGTCGGGGACGAAGATGCCGACATCGATTTTGATCAGGGACGGTTCGGCGCCGGCCACCACTTGCATGATTTCCTGCTGATCCATCGCTGCCAGCACGATGCGGCGGATCGCCGGATTGTCGAACGGCGGGTGCAGATGGTTGAAGCGCAGGCAGGCGATCTCCCCGGTGCGGTCCTTCACGCCGATCCACAATTTGTTGTTTTTCTTCATTTGCGGGATCAGGTCGATGGTGGGATTTTCCCACCAATCGACCTCCCCCTGCTGCAACGCGGCGGAGATCGTGCCGGGGTCGGGAATGAAGTTCCAGATCACACGGTCCACATTCACGACCTTCGGCCCGGCGTTGAAGCTGGGCACGCCGCCCGTGCGGGGCACGTAGGCCTCATTGCGGGCGAACACGACGCGGGAGCCGGGAATGCGCTCGTCTTTGAGGAATTTGAACGGGCCGCTGCCGATCGCCTCCGGGATTTGCTGCGTGAAGGGGTCGAGCGCCGCGAGGCGTTCCGGCATCATCGCGCAATAGACCTGCGCCAGGGCGTTGCGCAGCAGGGGGAACGGCTTGTTCAAACGAATGCGGATCGTCGTGTCGGACGTCGCGGCGATCTCGTCTACCCGCTTCATCAGGGCCTGGCCGAACGGGTCACGCTTGACGAAGCGCTTGATGGTGGCGACGCAGTCCTTGGCCAGGACCTTTTCCCCGTCGTGAAATTTCAACCCTTCGCGCAGCGTGAGCTCCCAGGTCTTGCCGTCATTCTCGACCTTGTCGCCGGCCAGCATTTGCGGCTGGACGTTGAACTGCGCATCGTAGCCATAGAGCGTGTCGAATATCGCGAGCGAGTAGTTGCGCGTCACATCGGCGGTGGTCCACATCGGATCGAGCGATGCCAGATCGGCGTGCGGCACGAAGTTGATCAGTTTGGCGGCACTTTGCGCGCCGACCACGCGCGGTGCGGCCAAAGCGGCGGTGCCTGCGAGCGCGGATTTCAGAACGGTGCGGCGTTTCATGATTTGGTGCCTTCCCTGCGATGGGGGGAGCCTAATCCCGCGCGTGTCCCGTCAGCAACGGTTCAGATGCGTGCAACCGCGCTGCCACGACCGGTGCGGCGGCCGCGGACATGGCTTTGCCGCTGTGGCCCACGTTCGGCACGTCGATCACGGTCCAGCCGCAGGTGGTGCCAAGCTCGGCGGCGACCCTTTGACCCATGCGGACATAATTATGGGCTCGCTCGTAGCGATGGGCGCCCTGCCGGAGCGACCGGGGTCCCTTGGGGAAGAATTTCCCGGTGGTTTTGGTGTCTTCGGTACCGGCCATCACGGTGATCGGGAACGCCAGCACCGGTTTCAGCGTTTCCAGGGTCAGCTCGGTTTCCCCCAGACCGAAGGGCCAGGGAATCTCCAGATCCGGCATCGCGTAGGTGCCGGCATTGGCACTGACCGCGACGGCGACCCGGTCCCGATAGCCGAACGACAGCATGCGATGCACATACTGCCCACCGGCCGAGTGTCCGAACACGCCGTAGCGCTGGCGTCGGGTGATGCTTTGGGCTTGCAACACGTTGAACAACCGGTCGTCGATGCCGAAGGTCCATTGCTCGCGCGGGTTGGGTGTGCCGGCCTTGGTGTGTAAATTACCGAAATTATACCAGAGGTACTCGGGGAAGGTTTCCTCGGGGAATTCGATGGAAATCGCCAGAATGCCGGCCTCGTCGACGTGCTCCAGCCAGTAGTCGCGATAGGCTTTGCCGTTGCGGGCGACGCCGTGGTGGACGAACAGGACGGGAGTGGCGGGATCGTAATGGCGCGGGCGGGCGCCATGGAGAATAAGCCGCCGGTCGGGGAAGGCGGGGTCGAAGTAAGGGATCGCATTCGCGCCAGGGTAGGCGACCAGAGGGGCAAGGTCGATCATTGCCCATCGTATTCCAGCCTCGCGTTACGGACAACATAGGTAGTTTCCGGCGGTGTCGCGATAATGCGATCCAGGAGACCATCTAGATTATTGGATGGCGTCATGCGTCAATGAGTCGCCAACACGCTAAAGGACAGCCCCCATGAGCCCGCAAGCCCGGCTTCTCTCGCTGGCGACCGCTGTGCCGCCCTACGTGTTCCTGCAGTCGGAGGTGCGCGGCCGGATCGATCGCCTGTTCGATCGGAGCGCGGGGATCGACCGCATGCTGCCCGTGTTCGACAATGCGGGCATCGAGCGCCGGCATTCCTGCGTCCCCATGGAGTGGTACGAACAGCCGCATGGCTGGACCGAGCGTAACGCGCTGTACGTGCAAAATGCGCTGGATTTGATGGAGAGGGTGACGCTGGATAGCGTTGCCAAAGCAGGTCTGGCGCTGGACGACATCGACGCTTTGATCGTGGTTTCGACGACGGGAATCGCGACGCCGAGCCTGGACGCGCTGCTGATCGAACGGATGCATTTGCGCCGCGATATCCGCCGGCATGCCATTTTCGGATTAGGCTGCGGCGGTGGCGTCACCGGCCTCGCCCGCGCCGCCGAAGCCGCTCGGGCTGTTCCCGGCTGCAATGTGCTGCTTTTGGTGGTGGAGCTGTGCGGGCTTACGTTCCGCAAGAACGATGTTTCCAAGGGCAATATCGTCGGCACGGCTTTATTTAGCGACGGCGCGGCCGGCGCGATCGTTTCATGCGAGGGCGACGGCCCCACCTTCGGTGCGTCGGGCGAATATACGTGGCCCGATACCCTGGACATCATGGGTTGGGATATCGAAGAGGACGGCCTGAAGGTCCGGTTCTCCCGCAATATTCCCGCCTTCGTTGAGGAGAATTTGCGCGCTCCGGCGGATGGTTTTCTGGCAAGCGCCGGGCTTTCGCTGCGCGATATCGACGGGTTTGTGTTTCACCCAGGCGGCACCAAGGTGCTGACCGCCATCGAGACGGCCTTGCAACTGGAGCCGGATGCGCTGGATATAAGCCGAGCGGTGCTGCGCGATTATGGGAACATGTCGGCGGCGACGGTCTTGTTCGTGCTGGATGCGACGCTGCGCGGATTTACCGGCAAGCAACTGCTGTTGAGCGGTGTGGGACCGGGCTTCACCGCCAGTTTCCTGGCGATGGAGACCGTATGAGCGCGGCTGCGATCGCCGTCTTTCTGGTGGCGCTGGAGCGTCTGGCCGAGGTGGCGTGGTCCGCCCGAAACACCAAGGCGCTGCTGGCGCGGGGCGGGCATGAAGTTGGCAGAGCGCATTATCCGCTGTTCTTCGCACTACACGCCGGTTGGCTGCTGGCGATCCTGCTGGCCGCGCCGGCCGGCGGGGTTGTCAATGGGTTGGCTTTGGCAATTTTTATCGCGGTGCAGCCGTTGCGCCTTTGGGTGCTGATGACGTTGGGCCCGCGTTGGACGACGGGGATACTGGTACTCCCGGGGGCACCTTTGGTGCGGGCCGGCCCCTATAAATATGTGCGTCACCCGAATTATATGGTCGTGATTTGCGAGATCGCGACCCTGCCCATCGCATTCGGCGAATGGTGGGTGTCCTTTATTTTCACGGTCCTGAACGCCATACTGCTCGCATGGCGCATCAAAATGGAAGAGGGCGCTCTCGCGCCGTCGCGCGGCCTTGCCCGCCCGTCGTAGGTCGTCGGTAATGCGGACGTGGATTGGTTATCTGGCCATGTGCCTCGGCATGTTCATGGCTATTCTCGACATCCAGATCGTGGCCAGTTCGTTACCGGATATTCAGATTGCGCTTCGCATTCCGCAAGACCAACTAAGCTGGCTGCAAACGTCGTACCTGATCGCCGAGGTCATCGCGATCCCGTTGACGGGCTGGCTTTCGCGCCTGTTGTCGGTGCGTGGGCTGTTCGTCGCGGCGGATATCGGGTTCACGCTCGCCAGCCTGGGGTGCGCGTCGAGCTTCGGTTTGGCGCCGTTGTTGTTATTCCGGGTCATCCAGGGATTTTGCGGAGGCGCGCTCATTCCCTTGGTCTTTACTTCGGTCTTTACGATGTTTCCCGAACGGTCGCGTCTGTTGGCCACAACGGTGGGCGGGGTTTTCGCAATGCTGGCACCGACCGTCGGGCCGGTCATTGGCGGCTATATTACCGAGACATATTCCTGGCATTGGCTGTTCCTGATTAACCTCGGTCCCGGCATCGCCGTCGCGATCGTTGCATTCAGCTTCGTTGCCGCGGAACCGCCGGATTGGTCTTTATGGAAGCGGCTCGATTATGTGTCGCTGTTCCTGATCTCGGTTTGCCTTGCCAGCCTGGAATTGGGTTTGAAGGAGGGTCCAACCCAGCACTGGATGGGGTGGCGCGTTCTTGGGCTTCTGGCAACGTCGCTGGTGACAGGGTTCGTCGTAATTCGCCGCTGCGCGACGCATCGCGACGCGATCATCGACTTGCGCTGCTTCGCCGACCGCCGCTTCCGGATCGGTTGCTTCTACAGTTTCATTCTGGGAATGGGGCTGTATGGCGCGGTTTATATGCTGCCGCTGTATCTGGCATTTGTGCGGCAGCACACGCCGCTCGAAATTGGGACGATCATGATCGTCATGGGGGCCGCGCAACTGGTCAGCGCGCCGTTCGCCGCTTTAGCCGAAAAGCGGCTGAACCGGGTGTGGCTGACCGGGTTCGGTTTCGCGTTGTTCGCCGCCGGGCTGATCGCCAACGGCTTCATGACCCACGACACCGATGCGCCGGGCCTGTTCTGGCCGCAAATCCTGCGTGGAGCAGCATTGCTTTTTTGCCTGCTGCCGACGACGACCATCGCGCTGGAACGCCAGCCGCCGGAGCTGGTGGCGAGTGCCAGCGGGTTGTTCAACGTGCAGCGCAATCTCGGTGGGGCGATCGGTATCGCGCTGATCGACACAATTTTGGAGCAGCGCGTGCCGTCCCATATCGCGGCGTTGGTGGAACGGTTGCAGGCCGGGGATCCCGATGCCGCTCGGGTCGTCGGTCTGCCGCTGGAACGTTTTCACAACCTGCCGCTCGGGCCGATCGACGAGGCGACCAAGGCGCAGGTCGCGCCACTGGTGGAGCAGGCGGCGCTGGTGCTGTCGTTTAACGAGGCCTGGCTGGTGGTGGGCGGGTTGTTCGCAGTGTCGCTGCTGGCTTTGCCGCTGCTGCGGCGGGTGGGGACGTGATTCCTGTCACCCCTCTATGTCGGGTGGAAATCGATCTCGGGCATCGTGGCCGATATGCAGGATGGTGACGATTTTTGCATTGACCGTGCGGACCATGCGCCGGCGGGTTTGCTTCAGGTGACGCATGAATTCCGCGGATCGATGGCGGAAGGCTGTCATGGGCTGGATGTCTTTGGTGATGTCCAAGGCGTGGCCTCAATCGTGGATACCGAATGAGGTAATCTACGTTATCGTGCGGTGCCAACCATGTGTTTGTCGGATCGCTGAACCGTCAAACTCAGGGAATGGATTGACCGGTCGCCTTCATTTCGGTGCGGATGATCTCGGGTACCCAACCTGTCAGGGCTGCCAAGGTCTCGGCCTCTTTCGCGAAACGGGCCGGGAGGGTCCGCTTGTAGGTTTCTCCGGCGGGGCAGGTCGCGGGGCCGGCGAAGGGGCGCTGCATCACGTAGCGGGCCTGGAACGACTGCTGGTCGGCGGTTTCGTGCAGCACCAAATCCTCGGGGAAATGGGCGTTGTCGTAGCGCACGTGCAGGCGGGTCACGAAGGATTGCTGCGAGCCGCCGTCCTCAATCCAGATGGCGCCCAAGGCTTTCAATTCGACATTGTCCATCGGCGGGGCGGAGCACGGGTCGCAGGCGCCCATATTCCAAGCATATTCCAGAAAGGTGGAGGCGCCGCTGCGCTCTACCTGCTTGTCGAAGACGGCGTCGTAGAATTGGCCAAAGCGCGATTCGACATACATCGGAATATTCTGGCCGGTGGGCACTTTCACGGTCGGATAATTGACCGTTTCCACTCGGCCTTTTTTCGTCAGCGCCAGCACGATCATGTCCTGCGGCCCGTCGGCGTTGACCATGCCCAGGCGGATCGGCAGCATGAATTTCGGCGATTCATAGGCGACCTGGATCGGCCGCAGGAATCCGGTGGTGTTTTCCTTCATCCGCGCCATGTTCACCTTGGCGAGGAAGAAGTGCATGCCCTGGCGAAGGTAGCTGCCGACAGTCTCGGTGGCGCCGTTCGGAACCTTGTAGCCGTTGCTGTTCAGGTACGTTACCAGATCGGCTGGTTTGGTGGCGGTCAGTACGACGATGTCGTATTCGCCAACGGAATATTGCTCCTCGATCCGCACGGTCGATTTGCGCAATGCCCCGCCCATGGGGGCCGCGGCGGTCGGCGCGGGCATCGGAATGGCCATGGTCATCGGATAGACCGGCGCGCATGGATCGGAGTCGAAATACTGCACCAGCCTCGGTTTGGTATAATCGGCCAGATGCTGCACCAGCGCCGGGTTCAGGATTTTCACCTGCTCCTTCTTGATGACCGTAGGAACTGGAATGACCAGGCCGAACTGCTTGGGGTCGCCATGCACGTCGCTGGCCATCGTCACGCGGGTGGTGGATCCGTCATAGGCCAGCACCACGCGGGACGCTTTGTTGATCAGCGGTGTATCGCCGCTCGCCACATAGAAACCGCAGAACGCGCCGGCGGTCTGGCTGAACGCCAGCGATGCCGCGACGGTGCAGGATAAAAGCCTGAGGACGGGGCGCATGACGGTTAGCCTCCTGATGTTCCCGGCCAAGCGAACCGCGGCCCAGGCCAGACGCGGTCGATGATGGGCGTGCAGCAGGATACCAGCAACAGGGCGTAGAACACACCCTCCCGCACCTGCCAGCGGAACAAAAACGCGTGTGCCAGAACGGCGATCGCGGCGGCGAACAGCATACGCCCCGTGCGGCTGTCGGGGGTGGAGCGAGGGTCGGTGATCATGAACATCGAAAAAATCAGCAGTCCGCCTGACTGGATTTGGTGCAGCGGAATCGTCAGGGGATCGCCGAGATACCAGGCCCTGAACAAGAGCAGCCCGAAATACGTCGCAAGAAACGTCGCCGCGAGGTCCAGACGTGCGACGCGGGTCAGCACCAGCCCGCCGAATGTTGTCGCCAGTGCGGTCAGCCAGATTGTCGTGCCCCATTGCCCCGGGGCGACCCAGACTTGGTCGGTGCTCAACAGTAGTGCCACGATGGCAAAGGCTGAGGGGTTGAACAGATGTTTTCCCGTGTAGCGGATCGAATATTTCGACCCGATCGCCAGCATGGCGGCCGCGATCCACAGGAGCGGTGCCGCGGTACGAAGCAGCAGGCTGAGCGAAAGCGCGGCCGATAGCGCGCTTTTCCAGTTGATGGAAACACGCACGATCCTGGCGTGCGCGCATTCCATCGCCAATGCCGTTACGATGAATGTGGCGGCTTGCGGCAATGACGGCCCGAAATCGAGCCAGACGGTTTCCAGCACGAGAAACGTGGTCTGAGCTGCGATTTGGATGGTCCGGGGGTCGCGGACGACGCCCCGGATCCACATCGTCAGTCTACGCTTTCGCGACGGCCCGTTTCGTAATCACCCCCACAAGATGCGCGCGATACTCGGCGCTGGCGTGGATGTCGCCGTTCATGTCGTCGGCAGGCGTCGTAACGCCCTTCGTCGCGTCGGGGGAGAAGTTGGCGGACAGCGCCTTTTCCATGCCCTCATGCCGGAATACGCCGCTTTGGCTGGCGCCGGTCACGGCCACGCGGGCGCCGTTTGCGAATTTGGCCACGAACACGCCGACGATCGCGTAGCGCGAGGCGGGGTTCTTGAACTTTTCGTAGGCGGCCTTTTCCGGCACGGGGAATTCCACCTCGGTGATGATCTCCCCGTGCTCCAACGCCGTTGTGAACATGCCCTGGAAAAAATCATCGGCCGCGATCGACCGCTTATTGGTGGTGATCGTCGCACCCAGCGCCAGCACGGCCGAGGGATAGCACGCCGCCGGGTCGTTGTTGGCGAGCGACCCGCCGATGGTGCCGCGATGGCGCACGGCTTCATCGCCGATGCCGCTGGCCAGGGCGGCCAGGCCCGGAATTGCCGCCTTGAGGCCAGCGTGTTTGGCTACCGTATCGTGCGTGGTCATGGCGCCGATTTTGACTTTGCCACCGACGATGATGATCCCGGACATGCCAAGGCCCGAGAGGTCCACCACGGCGGAAGGCTTCGCCAGCCGCTGCTTGAGCACGGGGATGTAGGTCATGCCGCCGGCCAGCGGCTTGGCTTCGGCGTCCTTGGACAGCGCGGCCACCGCATCGCCGAGGCTGGCCGGTTTCGAATAGGTAAAATCGTACATCGTTCCGACTCCTTTATTCCGCCGCCATTTTGGTCTGGCCAGCCTGTATGATCGACCACAGCTTCGGGCCGGTCGCGGGCATATCGATGTGACGCACGCCGTACTCTTTCAGCGCGTCGATCACCGCGTTCATGATCGCGGGCGGGGAGCCGATGGCTCCCACCTCGCCGCAGCCCTTCGACCCCAGGGGGTTGTGGGTACACATGGTGTTCTCGGTGGAGACATTGAAGTTGGGCAAATTGTCCGCCCGCGGCATCGTGTAGTCCATCATGGACCCGCTCAGAAGCTGGCCCGATTTGTCGTAGATCGCGGCTTCCAGCAGCGCCTGCCCGATGCCCTGGGCGACGCCGCCCTGAATTTGACCCTCCACGATCATCGGGTTCACGACGCGGCCGACGTCGTCCACGGCGGTGAAATTAATCACCTCGGTGACGCCGGTTTCGGGATCGATTTCCACTTCCGCGATGTGGCAGCCGCCTGGGAAGGTGAAGTTTTTCGGGTCGTAGAACGCGGTCTCGTCGAGGCCGGGTTCGATTTCGTCGATTGGGTAGTTGTGCGGCACGTAGGCCGCCAACGAAATATCCGTCAGCGACTTAGTCTTGTCGGTGCCGGCAACCTTGAAGGTGTTATCGGCGAACTCGATGTCCTCGACCGAGGCTTCCATCAGATGGGCAGCGATTTTCTTGCCCTTGGCAATGATTTTATCCATCGCCTTGACCATCGCCGACCCGCCGACCGCGAGGGAGCGGCTGCCGTAGGTGCCCATGCCGAACGGGATTTTCGCCGTATCGCCATGCACCACATCGACTTGTGACAGGGGCACGCCGAGTTGGTCGCAGACGAGCTGGGCGAGGGTGGTTTCGTGGCCCTGGCCGTGGCTGTGGGTGCCGGTGAACACTGTCACGCTCCCGGTCGGATGCACCCGGATATTAGCCACTTCATACAGGCCGGCGCGGGCGCCGAGCGAACCGACGACCGCGGACGGCGCAATGCCACAGGCTTCCAGGTAGGTGGAAATACCGATGCCGCGCAGCTTGCCGCGCTTTATGGCCTCGGCGCGACGGGCTTCGAAGCCGTCCCAGTCGGCATTTTTCAACGCCACTTTCAACGTGGTCTGGTAATCGCCGCTGTCGTATTGCAGCGCCACCGGGGTCTGGTACGGGAAGGCGTTGGCCGGGATGAAATTGCGGCGCCGCAGTTCCACCCGGTCGATGCCAATGTCGTGCGCGATGCAGTCCACCAGCCGTTCCAGCAGGAAGGAGGCTTCCGGCCGGCCGGCGCCGCGATAAGCGTCCACCGGGACGGTGTTGGTGAACACCGCTTTTACTTCGCAGTAGATGACCGGGGTGGTGTACACGCCGGCCAGCAACGTGGCGTAGAGGTAGGTCGGCACCGCCGGGGCGAAGGTGGACAGGTAAGCGCCCATGTTCGCCAGGGTGTGAATGCGCAACCCCAGGAATTTTCCGTCCTTGTCCACCGCCATCTCGGCGGTCGATACATGGTCGCGGCCGTGCGCGTCGGACATGAAGCTTTCGGTGCGGTCCGCCGTCCATTTAATCGGGCGGCGCACTTTCGCCGATGCCCAGGTGACGATGGCTTCTTCCGCGTAGTGATAGATCTTCGACCCGAATCCGCCACCGACATCCGGTGCCACCACGCGCAGCTTATTCTCGGGAATATGCAGCACGAAGGCGCCCATCAGCAGGCGGATCACATGCGGATTCTGGCTGGTGGTGTACAGCGTGTAGTCGCCGCTGGAGGTATCCCATTCGCCGATGGCCGCCCGGGGCTCCATCGCGTTCGGGACCAGCCGGTTGTTCACCAGATCGAGTCTCACCACGTGCGCGGCCCCGGCGAAGACTGCGTCGACCACGGCTTTGTCGCCGATGTGCCAGTCGTAGCAGAGGTTGCCTGCCACGCCGTCATGCACTTCCGGCGCGCCGGGGGCGATGGCGTCGACGGTAGAAGAAACCGACGGCAGGTCCTGGTAGTCGATTTCGATCAGTTCGGCCGCGTCGCGCGCCTGCTGTTTGGTTTCCGCGATCACCACCGCGATGGGGTCGCCGACATGGCGCACTTTTCCCAGCGCCAGCACCGGGTGCGGCGGCTCCGCCATCGCGGAGCCGTCCTTGTTGTGGATCTGCCAGCCGCAGGGCAGGCCGCCGATTTCCTCCTTCGCCATGTCGGCGCCGGTGAAAATGGCCACCACGCCCGGGGCCTTCGACGCCGCGGCGGTGTCCAGGTTTTTGATCGTCGCGTGCGGCCGGTCGGCGCGGCGCATGACCGCGTAGGTCTGGCCGGGGCGGTTAATGTCGTCCGTGTAGTTGCCGTTGCCGCTGAGGAATCGAAGATCCTCCTTGCGGCGAACGGATGCACCGATGCCTTCGAAGGCCATGATCGTTCTCCCTATCGTCGCGTTCTTATTTGGCGTGCATCAGAGATTGGGCCGCGTCGATCGCTTTGACGATGTTATGGTAGCCGGTGCAGCGGCAGAGGTTGCCCTCCAGCCCTTCCCGGATTTCCTTTTCGGTCATGCCCTGGGGGTGGCTGTTCACCAGGTCGATGGCGCTGAGCACCATGCCGGGGGTGCAGAAGCCGCATTGCAGCGCGTGGTGCTCGCGAAACATCTCCTGCATCGGGTGCAAAGTGCCATCGGCGGCCGCGAGGCCTTCGATCGTCAGGACGCTGGTGCCCTCGGCCTGGACCGCGAGCATCGTGCAGGATTTTGCCGAAACACCGTCCACATGCACCACGCAGGCGCCGCACTGGCTGGTATCGCAGCCGACATGGGTGCCGGTGAGGCCCAGCTTCTCCCGCAGCAGTTCGACCAACAGGGTGCGGGCTTCCACCGCGACCGTGTGCTGCTTGCCGTTCACCGTCAGTGTTACCTGAGGCATCGCGCTTTCTCCCTTATCGCTGGCTCATTCGTCGGGGCGGAGAATGGTCGCTGGCGGGGGACGCGGTCAAGCGGGTTGGTTGTGAAGATGTGTCGGGTTATCGTACCTGGTTGGGTATGGCACCGATCTCCACTGTCCGGTCGGCCGATCCGGTGATGCTCTGGTTGTCGAGCCAAAGGTTTTTTCGGATCTCGCCGTCGGCGAACGTCACGCGGACATCGTAGTTGCCCGCGGGGATGCGGACGGTCCCGCCGGAGCGTGCCCATCCGACCGAACCGCCGGTGCGCTGACCGTGACGGTAGAAATGTGCTTCCCCCTTGGCGCCGGTGTCGGTGCCGCCAACGGTGACGACCATGCGGATTTCGGCGATCGGCAGGCCAACCTCCACCGTTTTTTTGACGGTCCCTACGAAGCGCTGGTTGTCGAGCCACATATCGCGCGTGTTCTCCCCGTCGGCGAAGACGATGCGCACGTCGTAGGCGCCTTCCGGCAACCATACGGTAACCCCCGAACGCGCGGAGTCGATGACCGGGCCTTCGTGGTGGCCGCCTGGGTAGAAACGGACCTCCCCTTTGTTGCCGGTATCGGTGCCGCCGTTGACGATCGCATATCGCACCTCGGCCACAGCGACGCCGACCTCGACCGTTTTCTCGACAGTTCCGGCCAGGGACTGGTTGGTCAGCCAGACGTCCTTATTGGCGGCGCCGTCGGCGAACCGTACCCGGATGTCGTAGGCGCCTGCCGGTATCCGAACCGTTTCCCCGGCGCTGCTCCAGGTGATGCCGTTGCCGTCGCGCTTCCCGGCGGGGTAGTAAACGACCTGCGCTTTGTCTTTGACTGCGGTGCCGCCATTGGTGACCGTCGCGCGCACCTGGGCCAGTGCGATGCCAACCTCGATGGTTCGTTCCACCGACCCGGAGAAGGCCTGTTGGTCGAGCCAGATCACCTTCTTCGCGTCGCCGTCTTCGAACGTGATCCGCACATCGTAAGTGCCAGCCGGCAGGCGAAGGCTTTGCCCCGAGTTGGTCCAGCCGACATTGGGCGGGTTCGCGGTGGCGATCGTCGCATGGGTACCGGCGGGATACACGTGGATGTCGCCCTTGTTGCCGGTATCGGCGCCGCCATTGGTAATGAGGTAGCGCACATCGGCCAGCGGCAAATCGACCTCGACCGTTTTTTCCACCGAACCGCCGAGCGTCTGGTTATCGAGCCAGATCGTTTTCTCGGCGCCGCTGTCCGAGAACGTCACCCGCACGTCGTAGGCGCCGGCTGCCAGCCGAATCGATTGCCCGGAATTGGCGAGGCCGACACTGGCGGTATTGCGTACCCCGTTCGCCGTATGGGTGCCGGTGGGATAGACATGAACGCTGCCGCGGTTGCCGACATCGGCGCCGCCGTTGGTGACGGTGGTGCGGAGTTCGGCCATGGGCTGCGCCAGCTCGAAGGTTTTCGTGACCGACCCGGCGAAATTTTGCTTGTCGAACCAGACGATTTTACGGGCATTGCCGTCTTCGAAGGTGATGCGGACATCGTATGCGCCCTCCGGCAGGCTGGTCTTCTGGCCCGACCCAGCCCACCCCTCACTCACATTGCTCAGCATCCCGCTCGGCGTATGAACGCCGGCCTTGTAGAAATGGATGGACGCCTTGTTGCCGACATCGGTCCCGTTGTTGGTGACGACATACCGCACTTCGGCATCGGCCGCGCGGCCGGCGGTCGTGCCGCACAGCACCAGCAGCACGAGGCCTAGACCATGATCCATGTCCGCATGAAGTTCCCTTTGCCGTTGCCGCCGGCGACGTAAATTAGGCGGGGGCTTCTTGTGGCACGATCGGCGGATCAGGGTGCGGCTGTCTTTTTGTCGCACGAAAGGCTTTTTACGCAGATTTCAGGGGATGCACGCGAATGCACGCAGATGGAGTCTGGATTACAGCCTGTGCACCACGCGCTTAACCTCCAGGCGCGGATTGCCGAAGTTCAGGCCAAGCTGCTGCGCAGTCACCAGGCCCGCCTTGCGCAGTTCGTGTGCCAAAGCATTTTCATAAATTTTTTCGGGAAACCCGGCACCGAGCGCATTCAGCACGGTAAACGAGCAACCGATGATTCGCCCGGACAGATCGTTCAGACTCGTTGCATCCGCGTGCATTTGCGTGCATCCACTTCCATCTGCGTAAAAAACCTTTGTCGATGCAGGGTGACAGAGAATGGTTAATAAATCGTTAACGCGGGCCATTTATTCGCACCGTCGGACAATAAAACAAGGCCGGAGCAAAACCCCGGCCTTCCTTCTATCCAGCAATAAGCCAGCCGAAGCATTTACTCCGCCGCTTCCGCCATCTCGCTATCGTCCGACGTGTCCAGCATCGTGTTCGTAATCACGCCCGACGACTCCCGGATCTTCACCTCGATCGCGTTCGCGACGTCCTTGTGATCGCGCAGGAACTGCTTGGCGTTCTCGCGGCCCTGGCCCAGGCGCTGGCTGTCGTAGCTGAACCAGGCGCCGGATTTCTCCACCGCGCCGGCCTTGACGCCGAGGTCGAGCAGCTCGCCCACCTTACTCACGCCTTCGCCATACATGATATCGAATTCCACCTGCTTGAAGGGCGGCGCCAGCTTATTCTTGACCACTTTCACGCGGGTCTGGTTGCCGACGACTTCCTCGCGTTCCTTGATTTGGCCGATGCGGCGGATTTCCAGGCGGATGGAGGCGTAGAATTTCAGCGCGTTGCCGCCGGTGGTGGTTTCGGGGTTGCCGAACATCACGCCGATCTTCATGCGGATCTGGTTGAGGAAAATGAGCATGCAGTTGCTCTTGGCGACGCTGCCGGTGATTTTCCGCAGTGCCTGGCTCATTAACCGCGCGTGCAGCCCCATGTGGCTGTCGCCCATCTCGCCTTCCAGTTCGGCGCGCGGCACCAGGGCCGCGACGCTGTCGATCACCAGCACATCGACCGCGCCGGAGCGCACCAGCGTGTCGGTGATTTCAAGCGCCTGCTCACCGGCATCGGGCTGGCTGATTAGCAGATTGTCCACATCCACGCCGAGCTTGCGTGCGTAGCCGGGGTCGAGCGCGTGTTCGGCGTCGACGAAGGCGCAGGTGCCGCCCAGCTTTTGCGCCTCGGCGATGACGTGAAGCGCCAGCGTGGTCTTGCCCGAGCTTTCCGGGCCGTAAATCTCGATGATGCGCCCGCGCGGCATGCCGCCAATGCCCAGCGCGAGGTCCAGCCCGAGGGAACCGGAGGGAATAACCTCGTGCTGCTCATTTCCCGTACGCTGCCCCATCCGCATGATGGAGCCCTTCCCGAATGCCCGTTCGATCTGCGCCATGGCGGCGTCGAGGGCTTTGTTTTTATCCATCCGACCGATCCTTCGCTGTGCGTTATACAACTACCCGTTTAGCCATGCGCGATATTACTCGCGCCATCAGGGCGATTGCAACCCTTGCGTGTGAAAAAGAACGATCCACGAACGCCGGCTGCATACCCCGTTAACCATTGGTTCCCTCTATGTTCCAGATTCGCAAGACTCGCAAGAACTAATCGCGAACTGCCGTCGCTACCGCCGTTACCAAGCAGGCAAGCGTATAGGGCTTGGCCAGGAACACCGCTTTCTCATCGGTAAGATCGGCCTGTCGGGCCGAGTCGGCATAGCCCGAAACCAGTACCGCCGGCAGTGTCGGCCAGCGAGCACGCAAAGCCGCGATTAGCGCGCGTCCATCCATCCCAGGCAGGGTCAGGTCTGCTACGACTGTGTCAGGCGTTAGTGTCTCGGCTGCCCCGAGCGCATCTTCGGCAGACCCCACTGCGACGACGTTCCATCCGGCTTGGCGCAGGGCACGCTCGGCGAGGTGCCGCGCGACGGGTTCGTCTTCGACCAGGAGCACCGTCATGAAGGTAGGGAGAGGAATCCCCCCCTCCCTCAAGGGGAGGTGTTTTTTTTCATCTCTATCCGCCAACTGCCACCGCACCGTCACCGTCGTCCCGTGCCCGACCGCGCTTTCCACCGTCACGGTCCCACCCGCCGCCTTGACCACCTCCCGCACGATCGCCAACCCCAAGCCGTTACCGCCGGCTTTCCCACGCGTGGTGAAGCCCGGTTCGAAGCTGCGCGCTAGCACCTCGGGCGGCATTCCCGGTCCTGCGTCTTCGACCGCGACCGTGCCGTCCTGGCCGGCACGCAGCGTCACCGAACCTTCCGCCTGACGCGCATTGACCGTCAGGTTCATCAGCACCCGTCCCAATCCCGCGGGATCGGCGCGCACGAACACGTCGGGTGCTGCCAGTTCCACCCGAACGCCCGGCGCCCGCAGCAGCGCCATCGCCGCGTTCAACGACACTGCCGCCACCCGATGCTCCCCCAACAACCCCGTCATCTGTTCGGCTATGCCGCGCGCCAGACCCACATTGCCCGTGTCGAGCGCCCCAAGCAGCGCGGTCAGCCAGTGTCGAAGATCGTGTATCAGCCGATCGTTCATCGCCGGACGCTCCGGTTCAGGCGGAAGACGTAGGCGATGATCTCCGCCACGGCCTTGAAGTGTTCGGCAGGGATTTCCGTGTCCAGCTCCACCAAATGCAGCACCCGAGCGAGCGGCGGGTTGGCGACGAGGGGCACGCGGTTCGCGGTCGCTACCTCCCGGATGCGGGCTGCCATCGAGTCCACTCCCTTCGCCACCACGCGGGGCGCGGCGTTTTTCGCACGATCGTAGGTCAGCGCGACAGCGTAATGGGTGGGGTTGGTGATCACCACCGTCGCTTTCGGTACCGCCGCCAGCATGCGCCGGCGTGCCCGAGCCTGGCGGATTTGGCGAATACGAGCCTTAATCTTGGGGTCGCCGTCGGCCTCCCGTTGTTCGTCCAATATATCTTGCCGGCTCATGCGCATTTGCCGGCTGAATTGAAGGCGGGACCATAGCACATCCAGCAGTGCCACCGCCGCCTGCACCGCCAGCACCACGAACAGCACGCGCGTGACCGGTCCGGCGGCGCGCTGTAACAGCTGCCGAGGGTCCTGGAATGGCAAAGCCGTCAGTGTCGGCAGCGCGCCGCCGATCACCAGCCACACCGCCCAACCCATGACCGCCAGCTTGGCGATAGATTTGATGGCCTCGATGGCGCCCTCGGCGCCGAACAGCCGTTTCAGGCCGGCGGCGGGGCTTAGCCGCGAAAAATCGGGGTGCAACGCCGAGGGTCTCAGCAAAAAGGCGGTTTGCGCCAGGACCGATGCCACCCCGGCGACCAGGGCCGCCAGCGCGAAGGGGGCGATGCCGCGCAGCAGAGCCTCCCCGGCCAGGGACAGACCCGCTGGCCCCGCCAAGTTTGGCGTATCCAAATGCGACAGGAAAACGCTCAGGCTTCTCCCCAACCCGGCAACCGTCGCGGGGGCCATGTACACCACCGCGAGCGTCACGCCCGCGAGGCCCGCGAACCCCACGAGCTCCCGGGACACGGGGATGCGGCCTTCCTCCCGCGCTTTTTGCAGCCGTTTGGGGGTGGCGTCTTCCGTCCGGTCTTCCTTGGCACTGCCGGACATGGGCTAACCGGTGCCAGGAAGGACGGAAAGCCCGGTGCGCGTCGCCTCGAGCCACGCGGAAAGCAGCGCGCCGGACAGGCTGGCGAGCAGCAGGATACCGCCCAGAATTTGCCCGGGGACCGCCACGAAATACACCTGCAAGCGCGGCAGGAAGCGCGCCATCAGTCCGATCCCGACGTGCCACACCAGGCTCGCCAGCACAAAAGGGGAGGCGAGGCGCAACGCCAAGGCAAAACTATCGGTCACCGCCCGCAGCACTGTCTGGCTGCTGTCCGCCGCCGGCAGCAATGTGCCGGCTGGGATCAGGCGATACAGCCCCTCCAGCGCCGCCAGCGGCAGGGTGTAAAGACCGGTCGCCAGGATGAGCACCGGCACCGCGGCATCGAACAAACGCGCGACCGCTGTCGTTTGCGGCCCCAGTTCGGCGTCCGACTGCAGCACGTTGGCGATGCCGATCGTATACGCCACAAACTGCCCCGCCATCGGCAGCGCCAGCACCAGCGCTCGGGCCAGCCAGCCAAACCAGACGCCGGTCACGACCTCCGCCGCCAGCATCAGCCCCATTTGCAGCCCGGCTTCCGGCGGCCGCGGCATCGCCGGCATCAGGCCCGGCAGCAGCAACAGCGCGATGCACCCGGCAAGACCGGCCCGCAGCATGGATGGCGGGCCGGCTTCCCCAAGGCCCGGCAAGAGCATCGTCGCCGCGGCTACGCGGGCCAGCACCAGCATGAACCCGAACGCCCAGTTGCCGAGGTCGGGGGGAAGGGCAAAATCCATCAAGATCCCCCCACCGCGATCATGCGATCGAACAACAGCCTTGTGTAGGCCGACAGGGTGGAGAACATGAACGATCCCAGCAGCATCATCGTCACACCCAGCGCCAGCAGCTTGGGGATGAAGGCCAGCGTCGCCTCGTTGATCTGCGTGACCGCCTGGAACAGGGCGACGATCACCCCGACGACCAAGGCCGCGAGCAACGGCGGGCCACCGAGTTTGACGATCGTCAGCATGGCCTCGGCCAGCAGAGCGCCCGTGTCGGCGGCGGTCATTGGAGAGAGGTCATATCGGCATGCGGGCGATATCCTGATATGCTTGCACCACGCGATCGCGGATCGCGGTCGCGGTTTGCAGTGTCAGTTCGGCGCGCGACAAGGCGGTGACGACATCGGTCAGATTGCCGCCGCCGGTCAGCGCCTGCGTGGCCTGCCGGTCGGCGTTGTGGCCGGTATCGACCATGTTCTGCATCGCCTGTTGCAGGGACGCGCCGAACCCGCCGCCGCCCGCCTGGGTACGGGCGTAGGCACTTGCCGCGGTCGCAGCGGTGCCCGAGGGGGTAATCGTCATGGTGGGGATGCCGGTCATTTCAGCAACTCGATCGTGCGGTTTAACATGGTGCGTGTGGCCTGCATGACCGCGACGTTGGCGTTGTAGGACCGCTGCGCCTCCCGCATATCCATCATCTCGGTGAAGCTGTTGACGTTGGGAAGCTTGACGTAGCCCTGCGCGTTGGCGGCGGGGTTGGATGGGTCGTAGCGCAACGGCAATTGCCCGTTGTCCTTGCCGATCCCCTTGACCCCCACTGTTTCGGTACCGGCGGCGGTGTCCAACCGGTTTTCGAAGGTGACAGTTTTGCGGCGGTAGGGATCGGCGCCGGGGCTGGATCCGGTGGTATCCTGATTGGCCAGATTCTCCGCGATGACCCGCAACCGCACGGTCTGCGCGTCCATGGCGCTGGCGGAAATGGTCAGTGTTTTCGTCAGGTCCGCATTCATGACGTCACGCTCCCTTGCCCAGTGCCATTCCAAACAACCCCATGTATTTCTTGTAGATCGTAGTCGTCAGGGACAGGATGGTTTCCGTATCCGCGACCTTCGTCAGTTGCTGATCCAGCGCTACCGCGTTGCCGTCGAGGTTGTGGGTGCGCGGGCGTGCTGGGGCGAGGCCGGCCGTGTTAGGAGCGGTCCCTGCAAGGTGCCCCGGCTGGGTTTGCGCCGGGGTCACCCCGGACGTGGCTGCCAGGGTGCGGCCGAAATCCTGCACATCGGCCGGCTGGAAGCGCGGCGTGTTGGCGTTGGCGATGTTGCGCGCCAGCACCGCCTGGCGCCTCGCGGCCCAGTCCATGCGCTTCTGCGCCAGGTCGAAAATGCCAATGCGTGTCGGGTCCATACGGGGAGCATGACGCGGATTGGTTAAAAAAAGGTTAACGGCGGGGAAAAAAATTCAGGCGCGTGCGGGTTCTAATAGAAATTGTCCCGTGCGGGTGGTTCGTCGCGAACCATCCGCACGGGCGAAAAACCGAACAGCGCATACAGACGTCTGCCTGGACGTGAAGCCTGCTTCCTGTGAAGGGCGCTATTGAGGCCGCGCCCTGTTATTACCGATGGCCTTTGGCTCACCTGGGAAAACGCATATCAGCCATGCAATTTAAAGTCCAGGGCATTTTTTCATAATTGGGCGCCGTTAACCTTTTTTTAACCCTTTTGCTGTCTCCTGCCCGCATACCAACGTAACGGCGGTCCAGCGATGCTTCCCAGCCTGAACACCATCCTCACCGCCGCCGCCGCGCTGGCCGCGGTGATCGGCTTTATTCTCGTGGCGGCCCGCTTCGCCCGGACCGGCGCGTTGCCCCGCCGAGGCGGCGGCAGCCTGGCCTCGCGGGAGGTTCTGGCGCTGGACGCCGGCCGGCGCCTGCATCTGGTGCGGTGCGAAGGCCGCGACGTGCTGCTGCTGACCGGCGGCCCCCAGGACGTCGTGGTCGGCTGGCTGCCGGAGCGGGAGCCCGCGCCGTGAAGTACCTTTTGGTCTTCCTGTTCCTTCCGGCGGCCGGCCACGCGCAATCGCTAAACATCGACCTCGGTGCGGCCGGCGGTGCCGGGGCGACCGGCCGGCTGGTGCAGATCACCGCGCTGGTCACGGTGTTGTCGCTGGCGCCGAGCCTGTTGGTGATGATGACGGCGTTCACGCGGATTGTGATTGTGATGTCGCTGTTGCGCAGCGCGCTGAGCACCCAGGGTACCCCGCCCAACGTTGTTTTGATCGGTCTTTCCCTGTTCCTGACCTATTTCGTGATGCAGCCGGTGCTGGATCAGGCCTGGACGGCCGGCATCCAGCCGATGATCGACGGCCGCATCCAGGAGATGGAGGGGCTGCGCCTGACCGCCGAACCCTTCCGCCATTTCATGGTGTCCAATCTGCGGCCGGGCGATCTGGCGTTCTTCCAGGACCTCGCGCATTTGCCGCCCGAGGTGCCCGATAAGGCGTCTTGGCGGGCGGTGGTGCCGGCCTTCATGGTGGGGGAACTGCGCCGCGCCTTCGAGATGGGGTTTCTGCTGTTTCTCCCGTTCCTGGTGATCGACATGGTAGTTGCGAGCGTCCTCATGAGCCTCGGCATGATGATGCTGCCCCCCAACGTGGTGTCGTTGCCGTTCAAGCTGATTTTCTTCGTGCTGGTGGATGGGTGGCGGCTGGTGGCGGGGAGTTTGGTGCGGAGTTTCGTGGGGGGGTGATCGTAACGGTAGGCGGATTTCGCATGATTCGGAGCTTTAGACCATGATCGTTTGAGGTTGCATGCGATCTCGGCGTTGGATCATGGTCTAAGCCTTTGTTTGAGAGGGTGATTCACGCCCGAGGTTGAAGTCAACCTCAGGCGATCACGCTCTAAGCCTTTGTTTGAGAGGGTG
>JANXTL010000333.1 GCA_025352375.1 Acetobacteraceae bacterium
ATCGCGTGCATTGGCGCGAAATCGATCCGCAGTGTCGTCCCGGTCGCTTTCGCCAACCGCGCCAGCGTGCGGGTCGAGGGCATTACCTTTCCACCCTCCCAACGCGCCACGGCCGCCTGCTTTGTCCCCATGCGTTCGGCAAGTTGCTCCTGCGTCAGACCCGCGTCGGCGCGGGCGCGGATCAGCGCTGCGGCCAGCGCGAACTCGGCCTCAAGCGCGTCATACTCCCGCCGATAGGCCGGATCCCGCGTCCATCCCGCATGCAGGTCGCGAATGTCGGTCATGGTTTTACCTCCTCCGCTCGGCTTAAGGCCAACTCGATCTCCGTGCGTGGCGTCTTCTGGGTCTTCTTCACGAAGACGCGGACGATCACCACGCGCCGTCCCCGCGCCGCGATATAAAGCGCCCGTGAAATCCCATCCCGGCCTCGCATCCGCATCTCCCAGATCGGTCCTTGCAAATGCTTGACGTGTGGCTCGTGCATTTGCTCAAGGCCGAATTCCTGGATCATGAAGGAAATGCGCGCCAGACGTGCCCGCATATCGGCGGGCAATGCGTCCACTTCCGCGTCCACGGTGGCGTTCAACGTTTCGACGGTCCAGACCATATACAATATATTTATAGCAGAAAAATTATAATGACAACGCTTTTCGACTGGGCCGCCGACGGGCCATGAGCGGCGTCAGCAACATCGCCGAAGCGGGGGAGACCATTCCGATCGGCCGGCGCGGCAGGCCCATCGTGGAACTCTGCGCGATCGAACAGCCCAGGCAGCCGATCGATGTGGCGGTGCTGCAAGCCTTCATTGCCAGTCTGCCGGACACGCCAGCCGGCACGGTCGAGGCGATGCGCGATGAGGCGCGGTTCTGACCTGGTATCTGGACACATCGTTCCCGATCCGCGCACTGGCCCGGGAAGCCAACTGGGACAGGGCCCCAACTGGGACACGACTATCGAATGGCTGTCACGCCACGCGGCCGAACCCCTGATTATCAGCGATTGGGTCGTGACCGCTTTCGCTGCCCTTGATTCATGATAGCAATTCCCTAGATTGCTATCATCTTTAGGGCGATGCCATCATGCCTGCTGTCACCATCCGCAACCTGTCCAATGAGACGCATCGCGCCCTGAAGGTCCTGGCCGCACAGCACAATCGCAGCACAGAGGCGGAGATGCGAGCCATCCTGGAAGCAGCCGCGCGTCCAGAAGGACGACTGCGCCTCGGCACGACGCTCGCGAACATGAGCAGGCAGATCGGCCTCACCAACGCCGATGTCGAGGTCCTGGAACAGACCCGGGACAGCAAGCCCGCCGAGCCGCTTCGTTTTGAATGATTGTGCTCGACACCAACGTCGTTTCGGAGGCGATGAAGCCCGAGCCGATGCCGGCAGTTCGTACATGGCTCGACGCGCAGGCCGCGGAGACGCTCTATCTGACCAGTGTCACGATCGCGGAGCTGATGTTCGGTACAGGCGCGCTTCCGCAGGGGCGGCGCAAGGACAAGTTGACCGAGGCACTCGACGGCGTGCTGGCGCTGTTCGCGGATCGAATCCGCTCGTTCGATACCAGGGCGGCCCGGCGGTATGCCGAACTGGCCGTGAGCGCGCGCGCTGCGGGAAAAGGGTTCCCGACGTCCGACGGTTATATCGCCGCGATCGCCGCAGCGCATGGTTTCGCGGTCGCTTCCCGCGACACGGGTCCCTTTACGGCCGTCGGCCTCACTACGATCGATCCGTGGGCGGCCGCCGTCTGAACAGGCCGTTGCGCCGCCCCTGCCGCCCGGTATCGGGCCTCAGCTCAGCCCTTCGCAGAAGCGTTGGATGCGAGTCATCGCCTCGATCAGTTCCGCATTCGAGTTCGCGTAGCTGATGCGGATGTAGCCGGGGAAGCAGAACGCCGCGCCGTGCACGGTGGCGACACCTTCCTCGGCCAGCAAGGTCAGAGCGAACGCTTCATCGTCCTTGATCGACACGCCGCCTTTGCTGGTCTTGCCGATGCAGCCC
>JANXTL010000335.1 GCA_025352375.1 Acetobacteraceae bacterium
TTTCAGGTTCAGCGTGATCGCCCGCTTATTCGACCCCTGGGTCAGGAACCCGGTCCCCATCAGCGCATGGTTCAACGCATTGTCGGTCCCGGAGTCCCGGCTTTGATCGGGGTCGGACGGGTCCTCCACCTTGATCACGTCCGCGCCCAGCAGGCCCAACTGATACGCCGCGAACGGGCCGGCGAGGACATGGGTGATGTCGATGATGCGGATGCCTTCGAACGGGCGCGCCATGGGGGCTTCCTCCTGGAATGTGTTGACCGGAGCCTGCGGCAGGCGCGCGGGGGCGTCAATGCAGCGGGGGCAGACCGTTCAGCTCGACAGCGCTTCCAGCCTCGACACCCAGCGGTCGAACCCAGGGCATTCCCGTCGCATGGCGGACAAGCCGATCCGTTGTGCGACCAGTAAACCGTCCACCGGCTTTTGATAGGCGGGCCAAATTGCGGCGATCCGTTTGGATGGTGCTGTTTCCGGACCGTTGTCGATATCTTCTGGGTTCGCGAACTGAGCCAGAATTTGCGTCAATCGGCCGACAATGGATGGTTCTCCGGGGTTCGCCGCGGCGAAGGCTGAGGGATCGGAGAACAACAGCGCCTCGAATTCATGTTGCTGAATGTACGGGATGAACTGAGCCACGCTCGGAAACCCGGTCAGCCGCGCGGCGATGTCGTCCGCCATGGCATTCTGCAACAACGCGATACGCTGCGCCGCATCGCCCAGCGGCAAGGCCGCATGTCCGGGGAAGTCGCCGGGAAGTGCATAATAATCGAACAGTGTCGTGACACCAGGAGTCCGAACCGTAATCCTCCTTCATCCACAGTTCGAGATCGCGCGCGACGTGTTGCCATTTAACCAGACCGCCGCGAAATACCCTCCCATGCTTGCGTCCGGTGGTGATTCGGTGCGCGTTAACAAATACCATACGCTTGGAGAGCGCTGGGCCAAGCAGGTTATTGACGAAGGTCTCCTCAGTTTGACCTTCGACGAGGATGTGGAGCCGAATCAGCGTGACGGTCTCCCGCCGAGGATATTTTTCTCCCAGAGTTCGGACAAGGTATAGTCTTCCAGCCATTCGGACAGGTCTGATTCCCTCAGACGCCGCAGCGTTGTCTCACCGGCGCGCCGGTCCACGACCACGATATCCGATGGTTCGAAGCGATCGATCAGCGACACCGACTGTGTTGCGACGATCACCTGCACATGCTGGGAGGCGGCCCGGATCAGGCCTGCAAGAACATCGATCGCGTAGGGATGCAGGCCAAGTTCGGGTTCGTCGAGGATCACCACATCTGGCAGATTCGCGTTGGGTTGCTCAAGCAGGGCGACCAGCGCCATGACCCGCAACATCCCATCCGAGGCCTGCGCGGCGCTGAGGATGTGATCGGAGCCGAACTCGCGCCATTGCAAGAGAACCTTCCCGAAATCGTCGGCCAGTTCGAAATCGCCGACGAACGGTAAAATCAGGCGGATAGTTTGGACGATGCGATTGTAATGGGTGGGATACGACTGTCGGAGGTTCAACAAAAACGCACCGAGGTTGCCGCCATCCTCTTTCAGGAGCCGCCCATCCGCGATATCCCATTTCAGCCTGATCCGAGCTGTCGCCGACGTATTGTGGAACTGATACACCACGATCCCTCGCAGTGCGCCCAACGTGGAGTGAGCGCTCAGCCCACCTTGCCCCGTCCACTCAAGCAGTTTCGCCTCACGATGACCAGCACCGAGGCCGGTAGCAAGACCGATCGTCGCTTGGCTCTGGGCGGTGCGCGGCAATTGAAACCATTCGTCGGCGTAGATCAACGTATCGCCAGCGGCTTGAACCAGTCGGAAGCCATATCCCTGTTGCCCATAAATAGTCGCGAGCACGAGCGCCGAATCGATTTCCTGGGTGATATCCGGCCCGCGGTGCAGGATCGTGCCAGCGCCGCCTTGCCGACCGATGTACAATTGTAACTGCCCCGGCTCCGTAAGGCTCCAAGCCAACATCCGAAAAAACGAAATGAAATTGCTCTTCCCCGCCCCGTTCGGCCCGATCAGCACAGTCAGGTTCCCCGGCACGAACCCATCGAGTTCGCGGATCGTCTTGAACCCTCGGAGCGTGATCTGTTCCAGCCTAGACCATGATCGTTTGAGGTCGGACGCGATCTCGGCGTTGGATCATGGTCTAAGCCTTTGTTTGAGAGGGTGATTCACGCCCGAGGTTGAAGTCAACCTCAGGCGATCACGCTCTAGGTCGCATGCGCCCTTCATACCCCCTTGCCCACCGTCCCGCGACCCGCTTGGATACTCCCCACCAGGAGGAACCCCATGACCGTCGATCTACGCATTGATGGCGCCATCGCCAAAGTCGTGCTGAACCGCCCAGAACGGCTGAACGCCCTCACCTGGGAAATGCGCCAGCAGCTTCGGGAACATTTCACCGAACTCCGCTTCAACGACGCCATCCGCGCCATCGTCGTCACCGGCGAAGGCCGCGCCTTCTGCACCGGCGCCGATGTCGGCGGCATGGAACGCAAGGACCTCAAAGGCGAGCGCGAGAAACTGGCCGGCGGCTCCCACCTCTACATGCGTGCCCTCCACGCCATCGAGAAACCGGTGATCGCCGCCGTCCGAGGCCCCACAGTGGGCATCGGCTGGAGCATCGCGATGGGCTGCGACATGATCGTCGCCTCGGAAACCGCCCGTTTCTCGCAAATCTTCCGCCGCATCGGCCTAGCCCCGGACGGCGGCGCCATCTGGTTCCTGACTAAGCGCATCGGCATGGCGCGGGCGAAAGAACTGGTCTTCACCGGCCGCTTCGTCGATGCCCAGGAAGCCCTCTCGCTAGGACTGGTCAATCAGGTCGTGCCGGATAACGAGCTGGAGGCAGCGGCGGAAAATCTCGCCGCCGACCTCGCCGCCGGTCCCACCTTCGCCTTCGGCCTGGCGAAGAAAATGTTCAACATGGCCAACGGCACCTACGAGGAATTCCTCGACCTCGAAAATTTCGTCCAGCCCCAGCTCGGCCAGACCGAGGACCACCGCGAAGGCGTCGCCGCCTTCAAGGAAAAGCGCCAGCCCAACTTCAAGGGACGCTGATCTATGCCGAGCATCGAAATCGACGGCCGGTCCATCCACTACGCCGAGGCCGGCAACGGCCCGCCCCTGATCCTGGTGCACGGCACCTTGCTGGACCAGCGCTACTGGGCCCCGCAAATGGCGGCCTTCGGTGCGCGGTACCACGTCTACGCCCTGAGCATGCTCGGCTGCTGGCCGACAATCTGGGACGGTCAGGATTTCACCATCGCCCGCCACACAGCGGACGTCGCCGGCTTCATCCGCGCCGTCGGCGGTCCCGCTCGATTGCTGGGTCATTCCCGAGGCGGACATATCTCGTTCCGTGTGGCCAGCGAACACCCGGACCTGATCGAAGAACTGGTCCTGTCCGAACCCGGCGGCGACTGCGACGAATCGCTAGCGGGCAAACCGGCACCGGCCAGCCAGGCCACGGGCTTCAACAGCGTGGCGGCCGAGATCGCCGCCGGCCGGATCGACGAAGGGTTGCGCCAGTTCGTCGACCGAGTCTACGGACCCGGCACATGGGACCGCTGGCCGGAGCCCCCCCGCCAGCACCATCGCGAAAACGCCCGCTCCATGCTCGGGCAGGCGCATGAGAACCGGAAGCCATACTCATTGGCCGCCGCGCAGGCGATCCGGGCCCGGACGCTGTTGGTCAACGGCGGCGACACCCCGCCGTCCTTCGTCGCCAACGTCGAGGCGCTGGTGCAGGCGATCCCGGACGTCCGCCGGGTTGTGATCCCCCGCACGACGCACGACCTGAGCAATGAGGACCCCGCATCGTTCAACGCGGCGGTGCTGGAGTTCCTGGCGCCCTGACATCGCACCATCGCGACGGGAAGTTCCGCTGCGTACACCGCGCGCTGCCCGCCGCTGTGAACGAAAAGCGGTGTAGAATCCTAACGATTCTGCCCAATGCCGAGCCCCGCGATCACAACCGGGACGAGCAGAAATACATCCGCTCGGAGCGGGCAAATCTCAATGGTCCCAGGGCCACGATCAATGTATCCTGCACGCTCGCACCGAAGGAGTCGGTCATGACCGTCGCCGAGCTGTTGTTTGAGGAAGCCAAGCGCCTGCTGGCGCCCTTGGCAAAGGAAGCTTTGGATTTCGTGCTGTTCCTGCGGGGTCGCCAGGAACAGGCCGAATGGCGCGATCTTATGGATGCCCAGTCCACTTCCTTGGCCAGCATTTGGGACAACGACGAAGACGAGGCCTGGAACAATGTATGAGGCCGGCGACTTGCTCCTCGTCCCGTTCCCGTTCTCGGACCGGAGCACGTCCAGGCGACGCCCGGTCCTGACGCTGACGCCGCCGGACCAGAATGGCCCAGGAGATCCGTCATGAATGCCATAACCCACCGCCAGCCGCTTTCGACCGCCCCCATCGTCCCGGAACGCTTCGCCCATTTCGTGCTGCGAACATCGAACCTCAAACCGATGCGCGACTGGTACAAAACCGTCCTCGCCGCCCGCATCGTGTTCGAGGACGAACGGCTGTGCTTCCTCACCTACGATGAGGAACACCATCGTCTGGCCCTGATTAACATCCCCGGCCTACAGGCGCCGACCGAAACAACCTGGGGCTTGGCGCATACCGCTTACAGCTACGCCACGTTGCGCGACCTGCTGTCCACCTGGAAGCGCCTCAAGCAAAAAGGGATCGAGCCATACCGGCCCATCAACCACGGCCCCACCGTGTCGATGTATTACAAAGACCCCGATGGCAACGCAGTTGAACTCCAGGTCGACGCCTACCCCACCAAGGAAGCCGCCGCCGGATTCTTCAATACCGAAGCCTTCCGCCAAAACCCGATCGGGGTGCCATTCGTGCCCGAAGAACTCGCCGCTGCGTTCGAGGCGGGTGTACCGGAGGACGAACTCCTCCGGCGCCCCTAGAGCGTGATCGCCTGAGGTTGACTTCAACCTCGGGCGTGAATCACCCTCTCAAACAAAGGCTTAGACCATGATCCAACGCCGAGATCGCATGCAACCTCAAACAATCACGCTCTAGGGGCGCCGGAGGAGTTCGTCCT
>JANXTL010000345.1 GCA_025352375.1 Acetobacteraceae bacterium
GACGTGATCAAGGTGGAGGACCCGTCCGACCCCGATCAAAGCCGGGACTCCGGGACCGACAATGCGTTGAACCATGCGCTGATGGGGACCGGGTTCCTGACCCAGGGGTCGAATAAGCGGGCGATCACGCTGAACCTGAAATCCGAACAGGGGCGGGAAATCCTGCGGAAATTGGTCGCGACGGCGGACGTTCTGGTCGAAAACTACCGGCCGGGCGCGTTCGAGGCCTTGGGCCTCGGCTACGAGGACCTTCGGAAAATCAACCCGAAGCTGATTTATGCGTCATTCTCGGCGTTCGGGCAGGGTGGGCCGAAGCGGGAGCGGACGGCCTACGACCACGTCATTCAGTCGACCTCCGGCATCATGGCCAGCACCGGCACGCCGGACACCGCGCCCATCAAGATCGGTGCCCCAGCCGTCGATTACGCAACCGGCACGATGGGTGCTTATGCCCTGTCGGCGGCGTTGTTCCAGCGCGAACGCACCGGCGAGGGGCAGCGCATCGACATGGCGATGCTGGACGTCGCGCTGATGTTGCAGGCCAGCCTGGCGACCGGTTATCTTCGGAACGGCGTGCATCCGAAGCCGAACGGCAACAACATGGCGCATGCGACCAGTCAGGCGTACCGCACCGCCGATGGAATTCTGATGATCGGTGCGTCGAACCTGCGCCAGCAGGCGCGGCTATGGCGCGCGCTTGAGCGGCCCGATCTGGTCAAGCAAACCAACGACGAGCGCGATGCTGACTATGCGAACGAAACCAAAGTCCTGACCGAGACGATGCTGACCCGCACCGCGGCGGAATGGGAGGATTGGTTCCAGGAACGTCATGTCCCGGCATCGCGCGTTCGCACGCTGGGGGAGGCGCTGGCCGATCCGCAAATCGCCTCCCGCGGTCTGTTGCACAAGCACGAGAACGCGCCGGGCGTGCCGGGTTCGTTCACGGTGCCGGTAGCCGCGTTCAAATTCGGCCACGACGGCCCGAAAGTGGACCGCCCGCCGCCGATGTTCGGGCAGCACAACGCCGAGATATTGGGAGAACTGGGTTATTCGGCGGCGGATATCGCGGGGTTCAAGGCGGCGAAGGCGATTTAGACCGCTCGCTTTTAGGCCGCGAACTGACGAAACGCGGCCCCGCCTTCAAACCCCAATCGCCGCTTTCACCGTCGCTGCCCGGAACGGCACGGCGGCGATGGCGAGCAAGGTTATTTTCCAGGCTTTGTATACTGGTTCCTCCCCTCGGTCGTGCCAGTGTCAGTCCAGCATATGCCCAAATCGGGCGGCCTTGGTGGCCAGGTATTCGTCATTGACGCCGTTGGGGGCGAAGGCGTGTGCCTCCCGTCCAACGATTTCCACCCCGCAGGCGGCCAGGGCAGCGATTTTGTCGGGGTTGTTGGTCAGCAGCCGGACCCGCTCGATGCCGAGTTCCACCAGCATCAGCGCGGCGACCAGGAAGTTGCGTTCATCCGCGCCCCATCCGAGCACGCGGTTGGCGTCGATTGTGTCGAGGCCGCGGTCCTGAAGGGTGTAGGCGCGCAGTTTGTTGACGAGACCGATTCCCCGGCCCTCCTGCGCCAGGTACAGGAGCACCCCCGCGCCATCTTCGGCCATACGCTGGATGGCGCCGCGCAGTTGTTCGCCGCAATCGCAGCGCATCGACCCCAGCAAATCCCCGGTAAAACATTCGGAGTGGATGCGGACCAGCGGTGCCTCGGCCGTTTCAGGCTGGCCGACCAGGATCGCCAGATGTTCGATGGCCGAGGCCTCGGCGCGGAAGGCCACAACACGGGAATTGGGTGCGCCGTTCAGCGGCACCGATGCGACGGCGACCTGGCGCAGGCCCAGGGTTTCTCCGGCCGGGTAGTCGAGTACGTCGGCGACCGGCACGGCCAGCAAACCGCGTTCGCCCAGCGTCGCTTCGACCTCGGGTCCGACCCGAACGGCCAGCATCGCCGGCAGCAGGCGCCCCAGCTTCGCAAGGGTTAACGCTGCCAAACCGGCCGCAGGCGCAGCCGTGGGCTCCAACGGCGTGCGTGTCTGGGGCGCGGTCGGATCGGCGAAGCCGCGCAGTGCCGCGACGGTCAGCAGCGCCGCCGGTATATGGGCGGCGACAACGGCGGAGTCGTTTTCGACCGGCCGCCGCAACACCGCCGCACCGCGCACCGGCGCGATCAATAGCATCGGCTCCCCTGTTCCCAGCGCGCACAACTCGGCGATGGCAGCGGGGCCGGCAGTCTCGGCGGCCAGGATCAGCAAGTTCTCCGGCCCGGTCAGCATGACGGGCACACCGCGCCGCAAATCGGACGCGGTTCGGTGAATCTGGCGCGGCTGCGAGGGAAAAGACGGCTGGGCGGTATGCATGATCCACCGATAATGGGCGCCCGATGGCATTCCAACAATACCACCGCTCGCTCGCCACGCTTGTGCGATGAACAATCCGGCGTAACATACGGCAAGGTTACCGATTTACCGTCGCGATTCGCTTAGGCCGACGAAATGGCGCCAGGGATCCTGGCGCAGGGAGTGGACATGGCAGCCGGACATCCGATCCTGATCGTGGACGACGACGACGCTTTGCGGGAAACCCTCGCGGAGCAGTTGCAGGTGGACGGTGAGTTCACCGTGACCGAAGCCGCCACCGTCGCCGAGGCGGAGCGCATGCTGGCGCCCAAGGAGGCTCGGTTCGACGCGCTGATCCTGGACGTCGGCCTGCCGGACGGCGATGGCCGCGATTTCTGCCTCAAGCTGCGGCAGAGGGGGCTGAAAATGCCCATCATCATCCTGACCGGGTCGGACGACGACAGCGATGTGGTGCGCGGCCTGGAAGCCGGCGCCAACGACTATATCGCCAAACCCTTCCGCCTGGCGGTGCTGCTGGCCCGCATCCGCCGCCAGCTCAGCAGCTTCGAGAACAGCGAAGACGCGGTCTTCCCGATCGGCCCCTACGTCTTCCGCCCGGCGGCCAAGCTGCTGGAGGAGCGGACGAAGAACAAGCGCATCCGCCTGACCGAGAAAGAGGCGTCCATCCTCAAATACCTCTATCGCGCGGGAAAGAAGCCCATCGCCCGTCAGGTGCTGCTGAACGAGGTGTGGGGTTACAACGCCGCAGTGACCACGCACACGCTGGAAACCCATATTTACCGGTTGCGGCAGAAGATCGAGCCCGATCCGTCGAACGCCAAGCTGCTGCTGACGGAAACCGGCGGTTACCGGCTGGACCCGGACGGTATCCCGCACGTCGGGGGGTAGGCGGGGCTGTCCGGCGAAACCATAAAAGAAGGTTTGTCCGCAGATGAGGCAGATGGGCGCAGATGGCATTATTCCGGCATGACGGTTGCTAAACGACAATCAGTCGTCTTTTTTACCGACTGGTGAGTAATCGGCTAATCCGGCCGATGTCGCGAAGCAGCGGAGTAACAGGGCAATCCGCGGCAAAATATGTCACCTCGCCGCCGCCCGCGCCTCGTGCGCCAAACGCACCAGCTCCGACCTGATATCTCCGGCCGATGCGACGGGCGCGGCCCATGGGATGCGGACGACGCGTTCCTCTTGCGCCAGATCGCAGCCGTCCACGTCCGCGGTGACCATCCGCCAATCCCCTGGTTCACCAGCGTTGGCAGCCAGGGCGATGGCAGCCAGGGCGGTGGGGTGATCGTGGTTGCAATGGGCGATAATACTGGCCTCGGACGCCGCGACGGCGGCGACGGCTTCCGGATCGGGCGTCAGGTCGGCCGATTTCAGCCGCACCGCCCGGGCGAACCCTCCGACAAACAAGGCGTTCATCGGTTTGATGCGCCAAAGATGAAAATCGGCGAATTCCGCGTACAGCGACGCGTACGGGTGGACCGCCAGGTAGCGCGCCTTCAGCATGGGATCGTCGACCGATTCGGCCAGACCGGTCACCGTAACGCGGGGCGCGGTCTGCGGGTTGGCCTCGGCGGCCGGGCCGCTGACCAGCAGGGAACAGCGGGGGTCGGAACGCAGGTGGCGGGTGTGCTCCGACAGGTCGGACAGGAACAGCAGCAGCGACAAATCGGGCATGCAGGCGGGGGTGACCATGGACGCGAAGGGCTGCCCCTGGGCCGAGGTCGCCAAACTGGCAGACCGAGCGGCGCGGAGCAGGCGGCGCACTGCCCAGGTTGGGCTATTTTCGTCGAATGCCATTTTTCGTTCACCTTCCATCCGCAATGCGCCACAATTGCGTGCCATAAAGTGTTTGGCACCATCCCGGAGCGCTCCCATGACCGTATCGCCTACGCCCGCCTCCTCCAAGCAAACCATCGTGCTGGTCGACGACGACCGGAACATCCTCACCAGCGTGTCGATGACCCTCGAGCAGGAGGGCTTCGCGGTTCGCACCTTCACCGACGGCGAAAGCGCGTTGCAGGGCCTGACCGCCCGCCCGGCCGATCTGGCCGTGCTGGACGTGAAGATGCCCCGCATGGATGGGATGGAGCTGTTGCAGAAACTGCGCCAGCGCAGCACCATGCCGGTCATTTTCCTGACCTCCAAGGATGAGGAAGTCGACGAGCTGATGGGCCTGCGCCTCGGCGCCGACGACTACATCACCAAGCCGTTCAGCCAGCGCCTGCTGATCGAGCGCATTCGCGCGCTGCTGCGCCGCAATGAGGCGAGCAAGGCCGAGGGTTCGGGCGCGCCTCCCGGCGGGGTGCTGACCCGCGGCAGTCTGGTGCTGGACGACACCAAGCACCAATGCACCTGGCAAGGGGACGACATCCAACTCACGGTGACCGAATTCCTGCTGGTGAAGGCGCTGGCCGCCCGCCCCGGCATGGTGAAAAGCCGCGACCAGCTGATCGATGCCGCGTACGGCGAAAACACGTATGTGGACGACCGCACCATCGACAGTCACGTGAAGCGGGTGCGTAAGAAATTCCGCGCTGTCGATGACACGTTCGATCACATCGAAACGTTGTATGGCATCGGTTATCGCTACAAGGAACATTGAGTGCCGCATTCCGGCGCGACCGCCTCGGCGGCGCCACGCTTCCGCCAAAGCTGGGTCTCGCCGCTGCTGCGACGGATCCTCATGGTTAACGCGCTGCCACTGGCTTTGTTGGTGGTGGCGCTGTTGTATCTCGACCAGTACCAGAACGGCCTGCTGGAAGCGCAGGTCGTTGCGTTACGGGAGCAAGCGCGCGTGTTCGGCGGTGCGATGGGCGAAAGCGCGGTGCGCACCATCGATCCTGACAATCCCAAGCTGGTGCCGGAGATCGCGCAGCCGCTGCTGCGCCGGCTGACCGAACCGACCCCGGACGCACAGGCAAAATTGTATGGCCCCGACGGCACGGTTGTCGCCGACTCGCGGGTGCGGGAGGGGCCTGGCGGCGTCATCAGCACCGAACCCTTGCCCCCGGCCCTGGTTCGCGGCCCCTTACTGACCGGCATCGCGAACGTCTACGACACTGTGCTGTCCTGGCTGCCGCACCGCCCCGCGTTGAGTCAGCTCGATCTTACGCCGGGTGCCGGCGGGCCGGACTGGCAGCCGGACGTGAAGGAGGAGCTGCGGCTGTCCAGCTCCGGCAAAAGCACCGATATGCCGCCTTATATCCGCCGTACCATGGACAACCGGCTGCTGGTGACGGTCGCGGTGCCGGTGGAACGGGATCGCCACACCGTCGGCATCGTGCTGCTGACCCGTGAAGCGCGGGAGGTCGATGACAGTCTTCTTTCCGTTCGGATGTCCATTCTGGCGTTGTTCGGGGTGGCGCTGGTGCTGACAGTATTGCTGTCCTGGTATTTGTCGTTGACCATCGCCCGCCCCATCCTGCGGCTGGCCGGTGTGGCGGCGGAGATGCGCGAAGGCCAGGGCCGCACCGGCAGCGTGCCGGCGGCGCTATTGGCTCGGCGCGATGAGGTCGGGATGCTGGCGACGGCGCTGAACGATTCGGCGTCCGCCTTGTGGCAGCGCATGGACGCGATCGAACGCTTTGCCGCCGACGTGTCGCATGAGATCAAGAACCCGCTGTCGTCCATCCGCAGCGCCATCGAAACCCTGCGGCGGATCGACGATCCAGGCCGCCAGCGGCAATTACTGACAATCATTGGGCAGGACGTGGTGCGGCTGGACCGGCTGATCAGCGACGTCAGCGATGCGTCCCGCCTGGACGCCGAAATGTCCCGCGTGACGGCGGAGCGGGTCGATATCATGCCGATCCTGCGGACGTTGCAGGAGTTGGACGAGGCGACCCGCGACACCGAAAACGACCCCAAGCTGGAGCTTGTCGCACCGCCGGCCGAGTTCGCCGTTTGGGCGGTCGAGGACCGGCTGGTGCAGGTACTGCGCAACCTGATCGGCAACGCGTCGTCGTTCAGCCCGCCGCGCGGCCGGATCGTCGTGCGGGTGCGCGACGTCGGTTCGATGGGGGAACTGAGCGTCGAGGACGAGGGCCCTGGCATTCCCGAGGCCAATCTGGAGCACATCTTCGACCGTTTCTATTCCGAACGGCCGAAGGGAGAGAGGTTCGGGCAGCACTCGGGGTTGGGGTTGTCGATCAGCCGGCAGATCGTGGAGGCGCTGCACGGGCAACTTTCCGCCGAGAACCGGCGGGATCTGGCGGGGAAGGTGGCGGGGGCGCGGTTTATTGTAAGGCTGCCGAAGGGTTAGACCACGATCGTTTGAGGTTGCGCGCGATCTCGGCGTTGGATCATGGTCTAAGCCTTGGTTTGAGAGGGTGATTTCACGCCCGAGGTTGAAGTCAACCTCAGGCGATCACGCTCTAGAAGTCGGGCTCCTTTGCTGGAATTGCAGGCTCTGCAACACAGAGCGATGTTATTCCTGGTGATGATTCTGACATCGTTGACGATGTGCTCCCAGCTCCGATTCCTATGCCGGGGGTAGAGCCGAAGGTAACGCCGCA
>JANXTL010000060.1 GCA_025352375.1 Acetobacteraceae bacterium
GACGTTCGAGATGCCGCTTCGCACCAAACATTTCGAAACTGCCGGCGAGGCCGGTGCCGCTTATGTCGTTGGGCGACGCACGCCACCCAGGGAGATGGCATAATGAATATCGACGCGTTCAAGGCGGACCTGATCCGCGAAGGCTATCAGCCGAAGTTCAGCAGCCTGCCGCCCGGGCAGGTCGCGCCGGACCACACCCATGATTTCGACGCCCGCGTAATGGTGCTGGGTGGGGAAATCACCATAACGCGCGATGGAAAACCCGAAACATTCCGTGTCGGCGATAGTTGCTCGGTACCTTCCGGCACGATGCACGCCGAGCATGTCGGGCCCGAAGGCGTCGCCTATCTGTCGGGACGACGCTGAGCTTTACCAGGGGATTGGAGAAAAAAATGGCTGAACCAGGCCGCGCCTTGCCGGCGCCGACGCCCGAGACCCAGCATTTCTGGGACGGAACCAAAGCGGGCGAGCTGCGCCTGCAACGCTGCGATTCCTGCGGCAAGAACTATTTTCCCCCAAGGCCGTTCTGCTCGGTCTGCGGATCGCGCAGCGTTAGCGTGTTCAAGGCGTCGGGGAAGGCTGTTTTGTGGAGCTACGTGATCCACCACCGTCCGGCGCCCGGTTTCACCCCGCCCTACGCCATTGCCGTGGTGCAACTGGCCGAGGGGCCACGCATGATGACCAACATCGTCGAATGCCCGCAAACACCCGAGGCGTTGCAGCTCGACATGGAGCTGGACGTTGTGTTCGAGGCGCAGAACGACAAGATCACCCTCCCCCTCTTCCGTCCGGCGAAAGGTTAGGACCATGCGCAGAAATGCAGTCGCGGTCGTCGGCGCCGCCGAAACGACGCGTTTGGGTGTCATTCCCGAACTTTCTCAAATTGGCCTCCACGCCGATGCAGCACTGAACGCAATGGCCGATTGCGGCCTGAGCCCCAAGGACATCGACGGCATCGCAACGGCCGGCCAGACGCCGGTCGAACTCGCGCATTACCTCGGCATCACGCCCACTTGGGTGGATGGCACCGCGGTCGGCGGCTGCTCGTTCATGCTCCATGTCCGCCACGCGGCGGCGGCGATCGAAGCGGGCCTGGCGAAAACCATCCTGATCACGCATGGCGAATCGGGAAAATCCCGCATCGGCAACCCGATGCGCCGGGTCGATCCCCAGTCGCTGAACGGCCAGTTCGAGCAGCCGTTCGGCCCGATGGGTCCGCCGTCGATGTTCACCATCCCGGTGCTGCGTTATATGAAACGGTACGGTGTGACCGAGGAACAAATCGCGCAAGTCAGCGTCGTCCAGCGCGAATGGGCGGCGATGCACCCAAGGGCAACGTTCCGCACGCCCATCACGACCGACGACGTGCTGAACAGCCGCATGATCGCGTGGCCGTTTCGGTTGCTGATGTGCTGTGTGGTGACGGACGGCGGCGGTGCGTTGATCCTCACGTCGGCCGAGCGGGCGAAGGACTTCAAGACAAAGCCGGTTTATATTCTGGGGACGGGCGAAAGCGTGGAAGGTCCGATGGTTTCGCAGATGCAAGACTTCACCAGCTCGCGGGCGTTCCGCGTGGCCGGGCCGACGGCGTTCCAGCAGGCGGGGATATCTGTTAACGACGTGGATCATCTGATGATCTACGACGCCTTCGCGCATCTCCCGATCTACGGTCTGGAAGACCTCGGGTTCGTGCCCCGCGGCGAGGCAGCGGCGTTCATCGCGGCGCGCAACACGGCGCCGGGCGGAAAGTTGCCGATGAACACCAATGGTGGCGGGCTGTCATATATGCACTCCGGCATGTACGGGATGTACGCCCTACAGGAGAGCGTGCGGCAGATGCGCGGCACATCCCCAGCGCAGATCGACGGCGCGAAGATTTCCGTCTGCCACGGCGTGGGCGGGATGTTCGCGGCGTCCGGGACGATTATTTTTTCCAATGAGGCGCCAGCTTACGATTGGTGATGTGCGACCCCGGTGGCCGGCAGTGGCCGGCCACCGGGGCTATTGTCCGTGGGTCTCGGCCCACAAGGCAACCTGAGTAACGTGTACAGCCGGTGACGAAGGACGCGATTTGGTTCAAAGTCGTTCTGTTTTGGGGTAGTGCCTCAGTTTGAAATTGCGACCGTTGACTGGGGAATATTGATGAACAAATGGAACATTCCGGATTGTCTAGAAAAAGAGATTTACGCCCGTGATGCGGGCTGCGTCTACTGCGGCGTTACCTTCGGCTCTACCCCCGGCATAGGAATCGGAGCTGGGAGCACATCGTCAACGATGTCAGAATCATCACCAGGAATAACATCGCTCTGTGTTGCAGAGCCTGCAATTCCAGCAAAGGAGCCCGACTTCTAG
>JANXTL010000017.1 GCA_025352375.1 Acetobacteraceae bacterium
GTTCGAGGCGGCACCAGCCCCGGCATAGGTTTCTGTGTCGAGCATGGGCATGGGAAAGACGATCCTTCAGCACCTCAGGGTCTAAACGCCCGGGGGGTAGATGTCTCATCTTCATTGGCACGGAGGGGCGTTTCAGCCGGCGTCCGAGCGTATCTGACTGGATTTTCCGTCGAAGTTGTCGCGCGGATTGGCTGGGCGGGCAGAACCAATGGCACGCCGGGATGACGGTTGGGCGGGGTCAGGTCAAGCGCGACCATGACGTCAATGAGAAGGCCCATTCGGATCCAATTATTTCGATGCGTTTCCGATATTATGTACCGGTTCGCTCTCACCCGCCCCCCGAGTCCCATCAAGGCGCGGCGGGGCCCCCGTCGAACCCGGTTTCCCGACTCGCTGGCATTGCGGTGTAATGCGGGAATGAACGCCATCCTCGCCAACTCATCCGACGCTCTCTGGGATCGCTACGTGAAGCTGACACCCAGTCTGCAACGTCTGTTGCGGCTGAAAAGCCTGCTGGTGCCGGCCGTGACGAAGGCCGAGTTCCTCGACTGCCTCAGGGTCACGGAATCGCGGACACCGGAGGGACTCGCCTGGACCGGCCCCAGCGTCACCCGATGGTCCGACGCATTGCACGAACAAGGGCTGATGACGCCCGATGGCAACTGCCCACCGGGGCTGTTGCACCCGGTGACGGAAGATGCCGGTGCATGCGGGGACGCGGAGACGATGGCCTTCGCGATCGAACGCCTGTTCCCGGCGCAGCAGCGCAGCGTCTATTATTACGCGTCCGAACCCCCAGCGACGCGGGCCGCCGTGCTCCGTTTGTTGCGACTGGCATTGTACACCAACAACGAGCCGCTGTTCGTCCGGCAACGCGACCTGTGCGACCGCTGGCTGGCGCCGGAGCGCACCGTCGTCGTGCTCGCCAATCTCTTCCACGACGTGCCGCTCGAAGTGGGTTGGCTCGCGAGCCGCCTCCCGGCCATTCAAGCCCCGTTGCTGGAAGTCAGACTCAACAGCCTCATCGTGACCGGCCGAACCTGGCCAGAGCAGGAAGAGGCGATCGCCCTGTGCCGTCGTTTGCGGGGACAGGCGGGCTTCGCCCGCATGGCCTTCCAGCTTGTGCGGTACGACCTTCTCGGCGGCCAAATGGACGTTCTACAGGACGATCTCGACGCACTCGGCGACGCCACGGCGGAGTTGCGGTTGGCGACCGACGGCGTGCGGGCGTTTCTCGACGGGCACAACGACACGGCGCTCGGGCACTTCCGCGCCGCCCTGAAAATGCGCCGCAAGCGGCTGGGCAAGCGCAAGCTGTTCCTGCCGAACGAGTTCGGGCTGTTTTTCCTGATGGCGCTACTGCGCGCCAACGATCCAGGCCTGCATGCTGAATTGCAAGCCGGCATCGACGTGGCGATGTCCGGGCTGGAAGGCGATGTGAGCGACGGCGGCCTCTGGGCGATGCGGGCGCTGCTATCGCTGGTGCAGGGGCTGGAAGCCAAAACACGCGAAACGATCGATCACCTGCGCCACACCAGACAGATCGCGCCGCTCTCCGCCGCCTGCGTCGCGCTGGCCGAGTTCGCGGTCGATGCCGCGCTGTCGCGTGGCACACGCGACACGCTGGAGGCCGCCTTTCTGCGACACGAGAACTCTCTCCCGCTGGTCGCCCGCATCTACGCCGAAATTCTCGCTGAGGTTGGGGCCCACCCTGGGCCCTTCAAACGATTGATCGCAGGAACCAGCACAATCCGCTTCACCCAACTGATCGCGATGCGCCAGCCCTGGGAGCGCGCGCTGGAGAGCCTGGATGCCTTCCTCGGCAAAGGCACCACGGCCTCGGAAACCGCCGCCACCCCACGTAAGACCAAGCGCCTGGCCTGGTTCGTCAACCCGGACACCCAGGAGGTCGCGGCCGTCGAGCAAGCGGCGAAGGGTTCTGGATGGACCGACGGCCGCCCGGTGGCGATGAAACGGCTGCACGAGCAGGACCCGAGGCTCGACTATCTGACAACGCAAGATCGTTTGGCACTGCGCAGCATCCGCAAGGACAGCTCCGGCTGGCACGGCGACGACAGCTACGAATTGGACAGCGATCGCGCGTTGCCGGCGCTGGTCGGGCATCCCGCCGTCTTCCACTACGCGCAGCGGTCGCAGCCGCTGGAACTGGTGCTGTATCCGGTCGAGCTGCTGATCACCGAGGCGAAGGGCGGGTATCGCATCGCGTTGTCGCATTCCTCCGCCCAAGCGACCGTGTTTCTCGAGCCCGAGACCCCGTCCCGCTACCGGGTGATCGATTTCACCAAATCGCTGTTGGCGATGCAAGAGATCCTCGGCGACGCCGGCCTGACGGTACCCGCCGCCGCGCGGGAGCAAGTCGTGGCGTTGGTTCGGCGCGACAGCCCGACCATCCCGATCCGCGCCGAAATCGCCGCGGTCGAAAAACCGGGGATCGAGGGTCAGGCCACGCCGGTCGTGCAATTGGTGCCCTACGAAGCCGGGCTAAAGCTGACATTGGTGGTCCGCCCGTTCGGCGCGACCGGACCGGCCTATGTCGCCGGGCTTGGCGGCCGTTCGGTGCTGGCGACCGTCGACGGCCAGCAGCAGCGCGCCAATCGCGACCTGCCGCGCGAACTGGCGGAGCGGACGGCGTTGGCCGAGGGGTGCGCAACGCTGCGGGATCGCGGCGGCGACGACATGCACGAGCTGGTGGTGGAAGATCTGGACGGCTGCCTGGAGCTAGTGCTGGAGCTGCAAGCCTATACAGGGCCGGTCAACATGGAATGGCCGGAAGGCCGCACGATGCGGGTCAGCGCGGTGTCGGCGGGCAGCCTGAAAATGCGCGTGGCCCAGGATCGCGACTGGTTCAGCGTCGATGGGACCGTGGCACTCGATGAGGACGAGGTGCTGGAAATGCGTTTCCTGTTGGACCGGCTGGACAAGGCGCAGGGACGCTTCGTGCCGCTGGGCGACGGCCGCTTCGTCGCGCTGACCCGGCAGTTGCAGGCGCAGTTGCAGCGTCTGGACGCGGTATCGGAACCGCACCGGACCGGGCGGCGCGTGCATGCTTTGGGCGCCCCGGCTTTGGACGCAGTGCTCGAAGGCGCCGGCGCGGTGAAGTCGGACGCGGCCTGGAAGAAGCACGTCGCACGCATTCGTTCGGCCGAGGGCTGGACGCCCGTACTGCCCTCGACCTTACAGGCCGAATTGCGGGACTATCAGGTGGAGGGCTTCGTTTGGCTGTCCCGTTTGGCGCGCTGGGGCGCCGGGGCGTGCCTCGCCGACGACATGGGCTTGGGCAAGACCGTGCAGGCGATCGCGGTGATGCTGGACCGCGCGGCGGAGGGGCCGTGTTTGGTCGTCGCCCCCACCTCGGTCTGCCCCAACTGGGAAGCCGAAATTTCCCGATTTGCGCCGACCCTGCGCACTCACCGGCTGCCGGCGACGGGTGACCGGGCGACACTGGTGGCGGGGCTGGGGGCGCAGGATGTACTGGTGTGCAGCTACGGGCTGTTGCAGCAAACCGGGGAGACGCTGGCGGGACGGGATTGGCAGATGGTCGTGCTGGACGAGGCTCAGGCGATCAAAAACGCCGACACCAAGCGGGCGCAATCGGTGCAGTCGCTGCGAGCCGGGTTCCGCCTGGCCCTGACCGGCACCCCGGTCGAGAATTACCTGGACGAGCTCTGGAGCCTGTTCAACTTCGTCAATCCTGGCGTCCTCGGGTCTCGCGAGGGGTTCCAGAAGCGGTTCGCGCGTCCGATGGAACGGGACAAGGACCCGCATGCCCGTCAGGCCTTACGCTCGCTGATCCGCCCCTTCCTGCTGCGGCGGACCAAGGCGGCGGTGCTGAGCGAATTGCCGCCGCGCACCGAACAGACGCTGACGGTCGAGATGACCGAGGCGGAGCGGGCATTCTACCAAGCGCTGCGGCAACGTTCATTGGAACGCATCGCGGCGCTGGACGCGCCCGAGGGGCGGCGGAAAATCCAGATTCTGGCGGAGATCACGCGGCTGCGGCGGGCTTGCTGCAACCCGTCCCTGATCGACCCCGCCGCCGGTATCCCCAGCGGCAAGCTCGATGCGTTCATGGAACTGGTGGAAGAACTAATCCGCAACCGGCACAAGGCGCTGGTGTTCAGCCAGTTCGTCGGGCATCTCGAGCTGGTGCGGGCGGCGCTGGACGCGAAGGGGGTTCGGTACCAATACCTCGATGGCAGCACGCCTTCCGCCGAACGGGAGAAGCGGGTGGCGGCGTTCCAGGCCGGCGGGGCGGATCTGTTTCTGATCAGCCTGCGGGCCGGCGGCACCGGCCTCAATCTGACAGCGGCGGATTACGTGGTGCACCTGGACCCCTGGTGGAACCCGGCGGTCGAGGATCAGGCCTCGGACCGGGCGCACCGCATCGGGCAGGAACGGCCGGTGACGATCTATCGACTGATCATGCAGGACAGCATCGAGGAACAAATCCTGCTGCTGCACCGCGACAAACGGGACCTGGCGTCCGATCTCCTGGAGGGAACGGAAACCACCGGGCGCCTAAGCGAGGCGGCGTTGCTGGATTTGATCCGGGCATGATGCAGGCCACATTCCCTTGGCACAACCGAAGCGCGGTGCGGTAGGCTTCCAGCGGGACGAAGAAACCCGCGAGGAAACCCGCCATGAGGCCCATCGCCTGGACGTTGGCTTTGCTACTGACCTTGTGCGCCAGCCCGACAGTGGCGCAAAAGCAGGGCGGTATTCTGCGGGTCTACCATCGCGACAGCCCCGCCAGCATGTCGATCCACGAAGAAGGCACCGTGGGCGTCATTATGCCGATGATGGGGGTATTCAATAACCTCGTCGTGTTCGACCAGCAGATCGCGCAAAATAGCGACGCGACCATCCGACCGGACCTGGCGACCACATGGGCCTGGAACGCCGAGCATACCGCATTGAGCTTCACGCTTCGGGAAGGCGTGACATGGCACGACGGAAAACCGTTCACCGCGGCGGATGTCAAATGCACGTTCGATTTGCTGATCGACCAGGGCAAGGAGAAACTGCGCCTGAACTATCGTGGCAGCTGGTGGGTCAACGTGTCCGGCGTCACGACCAAGGGCGCGCATGAGGCCACCATCCATTTGAAACGGCCGCAGCCGGCGTTGTTGTCGCTGCTCGCGACCGGGCAGACCCCGATGTATCCCTGCCACGTCTCCCCCCGCGACATGCGTTTGCGCCCGATCGGAACCGGGCCTTTCGTTTTCGTCGAGTACGCGCCCAACCAGAGCATCAAGGTCGCGCGCAACCCGCATTACTGGAAGCCGGGGCGCCCGTATTTGGATGGGATCGAATACCAGATAATCCCCAACCGCTCGACCGCGCTCCTGGCCTTCGTCGCGGGCAAATTCGATCTGACCTTCCCCAATGAGGTGTCGGTCCCCTTGCTCGCGGACCTCCAGAAACAGGCGCCACAGGCCGTTTGCGAGATCGCACCCACCAGCGAGTCGGTTGGCCTGCTGATCAATTTCACCGCGCCGCCATTCAATAACCCGGACATCCGGCGCGCCATGGCGCTGGCGTTGGACCGCAAGGCATTCATCAGCATTCTCGGGCAGGGGGAGGGCACTCTTGGAGGGGCCATGCAGCCGGGACCGGAGGGTGTCTGGGGCATGCCAGCCGCCATGCTCGCGACCCTCCCGGGCTACGGCGACGACGTCGTGAAAAACCGGGAGGAAGCCAGGGCCATCATGCGGCGGCTTGGTTACGGGCCCGACAAGCGGTTGGCCATCAAAGTGTCGGTCCGCAACCTCGCGGTCTACCGCGATCCCGGAACGTTGCTGATCGACCAGTTAAAGGAAATCGGCATCGACGGGGAGCTGGACACCACGGAAACCGCCACCTGGGTGCCGAAGCTGATCAAGAAGGACTTCATGGTGGGCCTCAGCGTGTTGGGCTCAGGCGTGGACGATCCGGATCCCATGTTTTACCAGAATTACGTTTGCGGCACCCCGCGTAATTATCCCGGCTACTGCAACAAGGCGCTCGACCTGAAGATCGAGCAACAATCGGTTGAACTCGACCCCATCAAGCGCCGGCGGTTGGTTTGGGAGATCGATCGCACCCTTCAGGAGGAATTGGCGCGCCCAATCATATACCACCGCCGAGCGGCCACGTGTTGGCAACCATGGGTTAAGGGTCTGACCATGATGACCAACAGCCAATATAACGCATGGCGGATGGAGGATGTGTGGCTGGACCGGTAGCCCCGATCAGACCCGCCGCAAATTCCATGGCAGTGGGCAAGGCCCTTGCAACATACCCGTGAGGTTCGCGCGGAACACGGTTCGGATGTAATATTGGCCCAAGGGAATGCTGGGGACCTCCTCCATCGCGAGGTCTCCGATGGCGCGCGCGACGCGGGTCTGGGCGGCATCGTCGGGGGCGGCGAGCCATTCCTGGACCAGTGCCTCCTGCTTGGGGCTGTCCCACCAGCCGAACCAGCCTTTCAGGCCCCCACCCCGAAGATTTTGGGCGACCGCGGGATTGCTCCAGCCGGAGGACGACCCGGTGGTGTGAAAAACGCTCCACCCGCCCTTATCCACCGTCTCCTTCGATGTTCGGCGTTGCACGACGGTGCCCCAGTCGGATTCCTGCAGTTCGACGTTCATGCCCATCTTTTTCAGCAGGTCGGCGGTGACCTGCCCGAGCGGACCGATCAGCGGGAAGTCGGTGGGATTGATGACGACGACGCGTTGGCCGGCATAGCCGGATTCCGCCAGCAATTTTCGCGCTGTATCCAGGTTTCCCGTCATCGAGAGGGTGCCTGCGGCCTCTGACTCATAGGGGGTGCCACAGGGGAACTGCGACCGGCAGGTGCGCCACAACGAGGTGTCATCACCGACAGCCGCGCGCATGTAATCCTCCTGCCGGATGCCGGCTCGTACGGCCTGGCGTACCTTCGCATTGTCGAACGGCGGGTGCAGACAGTTGAACCGCAGGATGCTGTTGCGGCCGGAGGGGTCGGCGATGATGCTGGTCACGCCGGGGTCTTTCAGCATCACCGGCAGCAGGTCGTTGAATGGCCGTTCCCACCAATCGGCCTCCCCCCGCTGGATAGCGGCGGCGGCGGTGGCGGGATCGGGAATGACGTTCCACTCGACGCGCGGGAAATACGCGATTTTACCGCCGGTCGCCCATTCCGGTTTTTCCGCGCGGGGCCGATAGGCGTCGTGCCGTGCATAAGCCACACGGGCGCCGGAGACGTACTCGTCCGGCAGGAAGCGATAAGGTCCGGAGCCGACGACCTCGGTGAAGGCTTTCATGGGATCGGTTTTGGCGATGCGCTCCGGCATGACGAAGGGAACCGAGGCATCCGGCTTTGCCAGCGCGTCCAGCAACAGCGGGAACGGACGGGTCAGGGTTATTTCCATGGTGCGGTCGTCTGGGGCGGCCCATTTCTCGACGACCGCATCCAGGATCTGCCCCATCGCATCGCGCTTGCACCAGCGCTGGATACTGGCGTTGCAGTCGACGGCCCTGACCGGGGTGCCGTCGTGGAACATCAGCCCGTCGCGCAGCTTGATGCGCCAAGTGCGCCCGTCGGCGGAAACCTCATGCCCTGCCGCCATTTGCGGGCGCGGGCGCATGTCGGGGCCGGCGGAGTAAAGCGTGTCATAGACGTAGTAGCCGTGATTATTGGTTACCGTGGCGGTGGTCCAGATCGGATCCAGCGATGTCAGATTGGCCTGCGGGATGAACCGCAGCGTCGCTGCCTTACTCGGTTGCGCCAACGCCGGCGTTGCCAACGGCGCGGACAGTGCCGCTTTCAGGAGTGTACGGCGGCGCATGCGGGCGTCCTTTGCGATCGGGCGATCAGTATGCCCTTCCCGATGGAATAGGCTAAGGTGCCACGGCCAAATTATTCGAGGAACCGCATTATGCCCGGCCCTAATCCCCCCTTTCGCGCCGATCATGTCGGCAGCCTGCTCCGCCCCAAGGACCTGCAAGCCGCCCGCGCCGCCTGGAAAGCCGGCACAATGCCGATGGACGCCCTGCGTGAGGTCGAGGACCGATGCATCGCCGCCGCCATCGCGAAACAGGAGGATATCGGCCTGCGCGCCGCCACCGACGGGGAATACCGCCGCGCCTACTGGCATTACGATTTCGTTGCCGGTCTGGATGGGGTGGAAATCTATGAGCCCGAACAGAAGATCCAGTTCAAAGGCAACGTGCCACTCGGCCACGCGTTGCGGGTCAACGGCAAGATCGGCTGGGGCAAGCCGGTGATGCTCGACCATTACGGTTACCTCGCGTCGCACGTGCGGAACGCGGTGGCGAAGCAAACCATTCCATCCCCCTCAGTGGTGCATTTCCGCGGCGGCCGCCAAGCCATCGACCCCACCACCTACCCCACGCTGGATGGTTTTTTCCGCGATCTGGGGGAGGCGTACCACAAGGCCGTCGCCGCCTTCGCGGCGGCCGGCTGCAAATATCTGCAAATCGATGAGGTCAACATCGCCTACCTCTGCGACCCCGAACAAATCGCGGCCCTCAAGGCGCGCGGCGAGCATGTCGAGGGATTGCTGGAGACATACGCCGCCATGCTGAACCGCGCGATCGAGGCCAAGCCGGCGGACATGACGATTTCCATGCACCTGTGCCGGGGCAATTTCCGCTCCACCTGGGTGGCCCAAGGCGGCTACGAGCCGGTAGCGCAGGTGTTGTTCAATCAGATCGACGCGGACGCGTATTTCATGGAATACGACACCGACCGTGCCGGCGGGTTCGAGCCGCTGCGCTTCGTGCCGCGCGGCAAAAAGACCGTGGTGCTCGGCATCATGACGTCCAAGACCGGGGTCCTGGAAAACAAGGACGAGCTGAAGCGCCGGATCGATGAGGCAGCCAAGTATTTGCCGCTGGAGCAACTGGCACTGTCGCCGCAATGCGGTTTTGCCTCGACCGAGGAAGGCAACACGCTGACGGAAGACGAACAATGGGCGAAGCTGCGCCGCTGCGTGGAAGTGGCGACGGAGGTTTGGGGCGGGGTCTGAACAAAAAAGGCCGGGGCGCTCGCGCACCCCGGCCCTTCGTTGAGATCGGCCTGGATCAATCGACCGCCATCGGGTCGATCACGACCACACGGTCGCCAGGATGGAGGGACGAATCCCCGGCGTAGATGTCGCGATCCTTCGTTTCCGGCAGGAACAGAAGCCCGATCACGAACGTCGCTCCAGCAATCACGATGGGATACCACAACCCATAGAAGATGCTGCCGTTCTGCGCGTTCATCGCGAACATCGTGGCCGGCAGCAGCCCACCGAACCAGCCGTTACCGATGTGATACGGCAGCGACATCGATGTGTAGCGGATGCGGGTGGGGAACAGTTCCACCAGCGCCGCGGCGATCGGGCCGTAGACCATGGTGACGAGCACCATGAGGAACGCCAAAATCAACACCAGCTTGAACGGCTGCGCCCGGAAGATGTCCCCCGGATTGGCCATTTTCACCACCGACGGGTTGGACGCGGCGGGATACCCGACCGCGGTCAGCGCGGCCGTCAAATCCACCGCGAAGGTCGCCGCCTTCGGATCGAGGGTTTTGTCGCCGATCTTCACGCTCGCCGCAGCGCCGGTGGTTACGGTCGGCTGCTGAGAGTACACCACTGAAGCCCGCGCGAGGGCGCCCTTCGCGATGTCGCATCCGCTTGTAAACTTCGCGGTGCCCACCGGGTTGAACTGGAAGGAGCAATCGTTCGGATCGGCCATGACAACGACCTTGACCGACTCGTGCGCCTTGGACAGGGCCGGGTTGGCAGTTTCCGCCAGCAGTCCGAACACCGGGAAGTAGGTGATTACGGCAAGCAGGCAGCCGCCGAGAATGATCGGCTTCCGCCCAATCTTGTCCGACAGCCAGCCGAAAAAGATGAACCCGCCCGTGCCGATCGCCAACGACCACGCCACCAGCAGATTGCCGGTATAACCGTCCACCTTCAAGACCGACGTCAGGAAGAACAGCGCGTAGAACTGCCCGGTGTACCAAACCACACCCTGCCCGGCGACCATGCCGAACAGCGCGAGGATGGCCCACTTGGCGTTTTTCCACTGGCCGATTTCCACTGGCCGAACGCCTCGCTGAGCGGCGCCTTGGAATGGGTGCCCTCGGCTTTCATTTTCAGGAAGGCCGGGCTTTCCGCGAGCTGCATGCGGATCCAGACCGAGACCGCCAGCAGCAGCACGGACACAATGAACGGCACGCGCCAGCCCCAGTCGGCGAAGTCCTTCGGTCCAAGAGCCGATTGCGTGAAAAGAATGACCATCAACGACATGAAAAGACCCATGGTGGCCGTGGTCTGAATCCAGCTGGTGTAGAAGCCGCGTCGACCGGCCGGGGCATGTTCGGCGACATAGGTCGCGGCGCCGCCATATTCGCCGCCGAGCGCAAGGCCTTGCAGCAGACGAAGGCCAATCAGCACGATCGGCGCCACCACGCCGATTTGGTCGGACGTCGGCAAAATACCGACGATAAACGTGGACGAACCCATGATCAGGATGGTGATCAGAAAGGTATATTTACGCCCGACCAGATCGCCCAGCCGGCCAAACACCAGCGCGCCAAACGGCCGTACCAAGAAGCCGGACGCGAACGCCAGCAGCGCGAAGATGTTGCGCGTGCCTTCCGGAAATTGGCTGAAGAACTTGGTGCCGATAATCGCGGCCAAGGATCCATAGAGGTAAAAGTCGTACCACTCGAAAACGGTGCCAAGCGAAGAAGCCAGAATGACCTTCTTCTCATCGCCCGTCATCCGGCGATTGGGGTCTACATGCGGCATGGATGCACTCATTTTTTCTGTACCTTCCTGACGTTAGAACCTCAACCCCCGACCCGGCGTAAGAACGGGTTAGCCCTTAGCGGCCGCGCCATACACAAGCACAGCGCGAATTGCAAATCTGTAATGTGTCCATGCCCGGACAGCTATCGTCCGCCATCGACCGCCAAAATCTGCCCGTTCACAAACCCCGCGAGGTCGGAGGCGAAAAAGATCACCGCGTTGGCGATGTCCTCCGGCCGGCCCAGGCGTTGCATCGCGATCCGCCGCACCAAATCGCGCTGACCGTCCGGACCGTAGCTGTCCCACTGCTTTTCGGTCGCCTCGTTCGTGCGCATGAAACCTGGTGCGACGGAGTTCACCGTGATGCCGAACGGTCCGAGTTCGTGCGCCAATTGCCGGGTCAGGCCGATAACAGCGTGCTTGGTGCTGCAATAAGCTTGGATGCCGGTCAGCGAGGCCTGCACCCCCGCACCGGAACTGATATTGACGATGCGCCCACCACCGGCCCGCTTCATCCCCGGCGCCGCCGCTCGGCACAAAGCGAACGCCGCGTTCACGTTGATATCGAAGATGAGGTTCCACGCCTCGTCGCTCACATCCTCCAGCGGCACCGGCCCCTGCCCGGCGACACCGCCGGCGTTGTTCACCAGCACGTCGATCGCGCCACCGGTTGTCGTTTCGATGCTTTGGATCCAGGCGGCGGCGGCGATCCGGTCCCGCAGATCGACTGCCTGAGTGTCGATGCCACCGGGTGCGGCGGTTTCCTTCAAGTTCTCAATCGAAATGTCCGTTGCGAACACCCGCGCACCCAGGGCGGCGAACCCACGAGCAATGGCACGCCCGAAGCCGTGCCCAGCCCCGGTGACGGCGACGGTCCTGGAGTCAAACCGGATGTGCATGGCGTTACCAGTTTTCCAGCATGGCGCGGGTTTCGGCGACCGCGACGTTCCAGATTTCCAGCATTTCAGCGTCGTCGCGCTGGTAGCGCCCGCCGAAATTACCGTCTTCCAGTAACATTCGCACCTCGAACGGTGCCATGGTCTTCATCAGATCCGTGTCGATCATGGGCTTGCTGCCGTCGACCGGTTCGGTCCCCGAAAGTCGGGTCCAGGGGAAATTCTCCATCCAGCTGGCATGGGAGGCAACCGGATCGATTCGCTGCACCGTGGCCCAAGTCAGCGGCGCTCGCCACCAATCGTGAAAACGCACCCGCGCGTCGGGATTGTCCATCATCCATTCCTGCGCCAGCAGGGACGCGGGCTGATTACCACCATGTCCATTTACGATCATGATACGACGAAACCCGGCGTGTTTCAGACTGCCGAGAATGTCGCGCAGCAAGGCAGCATAGGTAGCCAGACGCAGCGTTACAGTCCCCGGAAAATCCGAAAAATACGGCGTTAGCCCATAAGAGACGACCGGGAAGACCGGAATACCCAGGGGTTCGGCGGCCTCGACCGCCACGCGTTCGGCGTTAATCGCATCCGTCGCGAGGGACAGGCCGGCGTGCTGTTCGGTGCTGCCCAGAGGAAGCACGCAGCGGTCGTCGTGGCGGGTCCAATCTTCAACAGTCCGCCAGTCCATATCGGCAATTCGCATACCTGGGCTCCCCTGAACGTCATCGCGTTCATCGTCCGGGTGAACGGTCGCCCCGGTTGGGTCCCACGTCAATCTTTGCCCAAAGTCAGCGTGTGACGACCAGGCGATCGCAGTCGCGGTGGCCGGCCATCAGGCAATCTTCCACCGTGGCGTTTCGATACAGCGTGTGGACCAGAAACAATCCCACGACCAGAAGCAGGAGAACGAGGGCAAGCCCTGCCAGACCCGCGGTCTGCCGATCCGCGTCTGCTTGGGTTTGTTCATCGGTCAGCAATCGTCGAGGCGCGGACATAAAGGCCCTCCATTGAAACGACGCCGCCCGAAGTTAACGCCAAACCCCGCCCCCCCTGCAAGAACCGAATAGGGCCCGGTTGCGACCGCTCGGACGCTCGCCCTATTGTGTCCGATGTCCAAGGAAGCCATCCGTCACCTCCGCACAGATAACCGCTTTGCCGCATTGATCGGGCGGGTTGGGGCACCCCGGCTCGGCATCGACCGCAAGCGCGGGCCTTATGAGGCGCTGATGCGCGCTATCGCCCATCAACAATTACATGGGCGAGCGGCCGAGGCCATTTTGGGCCGCTTCACAGCGCTGTTTCCGGGCGAGGCGTTTCCCGAACCCGAGGCCGTACTGCGGATCGACGAGCCCGTACTACGCGGCTGCGGGTTCTCCGGCTCCAAAATTCTCGCCTTGCGTGACATTTGCGCGAAGGCGCTGGATGGCACCGTGCCCACGCGCCGAGCCTCTGCCAGATTGACCGACGCGGAACTGATCGAGCGACTGACAAGCATCCGTGGCGTGGGCCGGTGGACGGTCGAAATGCTGCTGATCTTCACCCTTGGCCGGCCCGACGTGCTGCCGGTAGACGATTTCGGGGTACGGGAAGGATATCGCGTACTATACGAGCTCGACGCACAGCCAAAACCACGCGAACTCGCGACCATGGGAGAGGCGTGGGCCCCTTTTCGTTCCATAGCGACATGGTATCTTTACCGCGCCGTCGAGGAGGCTCGGGCCCAGGCACCCACCAGCCGAGCGTAACAGAAGCCTTTCATAGAAGTAACTCCCGCTGTATGCGGGTGCCGCCGTATGATGGCGACGCGGATGGTGGGTAGAGGGTATCGGACGTGTTCAAGGCTATCGAGAACTGGGCATCTCAAAGCGAAGACCGGGCTCGGCTGCTGATCATCTTCGTTTGGCTGCTTTTTGGCGTCGCGGTCGTCGTAGCCATCGCGATCATGGCTGTCATCATCCTGCCGGCGGGGTTCTGGACCGGCTCGCAACAATAGAGCGCCCTAACAAGGGGCAACACCAAGGAACGGACCTGCATCCACAACGGTGCCGTTGATCAGCAATTCAAAGTGCAGATGCGTGCCGTAGGTAATGCCGGTGCGGCCCACCCGCCCGAGAACGTCGCCTTGCGCCACCACCCGCTTCCCCGATTGCAACGCCGGCGCCACGGTGCCGAGGTGATCGTACCGCGTCGTCATGGTTGGAGAATGACGAACCTCGACTTCAAGACCCGCCGCACCTCGACGCCTGATCGCCACCACGGTTCCCGCCGCGGCGGCATGAACCCAGGTTCCGGCGGGCGCGCGCAAATCGACCCCTGTGTGAAAATGCTCGGCTCGGGGTTCCGACGGATTGCGCGCACCGAACGGGGACGTCACACAGGTGGGTGAAACCGGCAGCACCAGTTGCGCAGAAGCGGGGGGCGCTCCCAGGATGAAAGCCATACACGCCAGAATGACGCAAACGCGAAACATGAGACTCCAGCATGGATGACGAAGACGACGACGATGTCCCGCGCTTGGCGCTGGGCGGGAAGTTCTACATGACCCCGGAAGGGCATGCACGGATGAAGGCCGAACGCGACCAGTTGATGCGGGTGGAGCGGCCGCGAGTCGTGGAGATCGTGTCCTGGGCCGCCTCCAACGGCGACCGCAGCGAGAACGCCGACTACCAATACGGCAAGCGCCGCCTGCGAGAGATCGACCGGCGTACCCGATTCCTCGGCAAGCGCCTGGAAAATGCCGAGGTCGTCGATCCCGCCCGCCAGACCCAGCGCGACCAGGTCTTTTTCGGAGCGACCGTGACCTACATCGATGAGGCGGATGTCGAGCGGACGGTCACCATCGTCGGTGTGGACGAGGCGGATATGGCGGAGGGGAAGGTAAGCCTGACCTCTCCCATCGCGGTGGCCTTGATCAAGGCCAAGGCACGGGTCGGGGACGAAGTTGGCGTGCATACCCCGCGTGGCGTGGAGATGATGGAGGTTTTGGCGGTACGGTATCCCGGTGCGGCGCGATGAATGGCGTTGGCGGCCTCAGCGACTTTAGACCATGATCGTTTGAGGTCGCACGCGATCTCGGCGTTGGATCATGGTCTAAGCCTTTGTTTGAGAGGGTGATTCA
>JANXTL010000047.1 GCA_025352375.1 Acetobacteraceae bacterium
GGCGGCGGTTTCGTCGGCGTATCCGGCGCGGTCGGCGTCACGCTGATCCACACGACAACTGCGGCCAGCATCGGCGACACGGCGATCGTCAACGCCGATCAGCCGAATGCGAGCGGTTTCCAGGACGTTTATCTCAACGCGGCGGACGCGGTGAAGACCCAGACGTTCATCATCGGCGTCGGTGTGGGCTTCGTCGGGATCTCCGGCGCCATCGACATCGGCACGCTCGACGCGAATATCGACGCGGAAATCGGCGCGCACGCGCTGGTTAATGCGAAACAGAATATCGAGGTCAACGCTGTCGGCCTGAAGGATTTCGAGGGCTTCAACGCCAGCGGTGCGTTCGGTGCGGTCGGTGTCGGTGGTGCGGTCAGCGTTTGGTCCATTGGTCAAGACATCTCGACAAAGACGACCGACGACAAAGGCAACGACACCGGCAGCGCGATTTCGGGCAGCGGCGGTTCGGCGGACACCTATGCGGGCGACCAGACGGATACCGGTACTGGTCTGGCAACGGGGAGCAGCGGCAAAGGCGGCGGATTCGGCGATTACAAGTCCGATCCGTCCGACGGCAGCGGCAAGGGCAGCACCAACCAGGTGCATGCCGGCACGCAGAGCGCCTTGGGCGGCGTCAACGCCAGCGCGCCGACCGGCGGCTCGATCACCGCTGGAGAAATGCTGAAAATCGGCGAAAAGCCCGGCACCTTGGCGAAAGTGCAGGCTGGTGCGGTCCTCACCGCTGCCACCGGGGCGATCGGTGTCAAAGCGAACGAGGAAGACAACATCACCGTCGACGCGGGACAATTGTCCGGCGGCCTGGTGGGCGCCGGTGCGTCGGTCACCATTCTTTCGGTGAATGACAATGTTGCCGCGGACGCGGACGGCACGCTTAACGCCGGCGGCAGGATCGATGTCAACGCGGTCCTGAACGAACAGGTAACGCTGAACGCGATCGACGGTTCGGCGGGCTTCGTCGGGATAGGCGCGGCCATCGTGTCCATCGTCGATCTCAGCACTGTCCACGCGAGCCTGGGCAATGTCGGGACGGCCGGCGATGTGACGGTCAGTGCCACCGATCATCGGAATCTGGACGAGTTCACAGCGCAGGTTTCGGTCGGTGCGGTGGCCGCGGGTGCGTCCTATACCAACCTGCACGTCGGCGGCAGCACGATCGCGGAAGTGCGGAACGGATCGCATATCTCGGCGCAATCGTTGAGCGTAACCGCGACATCGACGATCGTGGCCACGTCGCACACCATCGCCGTGTCCGCCGGTATTGGCGCGTTCAGCATCAATTTTGCTTTCGATACCGTCGACCTGACTGTCAAGGCCAGGATCGGCGATGGCGTGGACCTCGCCACGACCGGCGACATCTTGGTCACCGCCGATGCGATCGATCGGCTGAGCTCGCTGATTGACGGCGTCGCCGCCGGCGGGCTCGCAGTGGGTGCATCCATCGCCAAAGCCGACATCCATCCGACGGTGACCGCCGAGATCGGCACCGGCAACGTGTCCGCCAACAACATCAACGTCTTCGCTCGGACCAATTTCGGCGCACCGGACGATTACGGTGCGCTGGCGGATGGATCTTCCTCGGCCGGCGCGGTCATCGCGATCGCGGGCGCGAGCACGACGGCGCTTATGAGCCCGATCCTGGAAGCGCGCGTCGCCAGCAACGTCAACGCCAGGGGAACGGTGACGGTCAAGGCGGTCGGCAACAACCAGGCCGTGGCGAAGGCGCACGGAATCGGGGCCGGCCTGGTGACCAACGCCAACGGCGTCCAGGGCACGATACAACTGGAATTCACCGAATCGGTCCTGGTTACTTTCGCGCAAGCTGCTGCCGGTGACACCATCACGCGGACGAGTGGGAGCTGGACGGCGAATGGGTTCGCGGCGGGTGAGGCCATCACGATCAGCGGTACGGCGGGCAATAACACGACCTACCACATCGCGAGCGTGGACGGGACCGGGAAGATCCTGACCCTGCAGGAAACGACCACGGTCTCCCCCGAAACCGTCTTCGCGACCATTAACGATAACACGCCGCTATCGTTGGTGCCTGACAAGTCTCCAGCCGGCGCGGCGATCACGCACAGCTTGCTCAAGGCGGGCGACCTGCCTGTCGGCAATTTGGTCAGCGGACATACCTACTATGTCGTGAATCGCTCCGCAACTACGTTCCAGTTGTCGGCAACCGCGGGAGGCCCGGCGCTTTCGCTCGTGGCGTCCCCGGGCGCGACAGCCAATCACTTGATCGGTCCGGAGGGCATCGACATCGCCGCCGCGTCAGGGACGCAAACGTTGCGGATCGATTTGATCGGTGGGTCCGGTGTTGCTGGACCGCAACGGATCCTTGGACCAGGCGGCGTGTCGCTGAACCTCCTGTCCGCTTCGTCGGGCGATGGGATTTCCTCGGCCGTCGGCAATGGATCCGGCGGCGGCTTCGTGGGTGTGAATATCAACGAAGGGATTTTGACGGAAAACGCGACGGTCACCACTTTCCTGCATGCCGGCATCGCCCGAGCAGGGAACGACGTGAAAGTCATCGGCACGTCGATTACCGACGGAACCGGCAGCGCCAAGAACGAAACCGGTGGATTCGTCGGCGTGGGCGATTCCACGAGCAAAAGCAACCAATCCAACAGCAACGTTGTCTATGTCGATACCGGCACGCGGATCATCGCCGATCACGACGTGACCATCGCCGCGAATTCGCTGACGCAGGCTTCCGCGACGACCCGCTCGATCACCGGTGGGTTCGTCGGTGTCGCCAATGCCCGCGCGGACTCCACGCTGAGCTACACGACAAGCGCCACGGTTAAAGACACCGCGAATATTCTGGCCGGCAATCTGATCCAGGTTAACGCCGACACCCAGATCGATCAGAACACGAATGCCTATGCCAGCGGCATCGGCCTCGGCGGCGATGGGCACGCCCATGCCGATAACTTCGTCAACTCGCTCGCGGTTCCAGGTCTGAGCGACACGACCGCCTTGATCGGCGACGTGGCTTCGCTCTCCGGCCGGTCGGTGCGCGTGGGTGCCACGACATCGAAACTCGGCTCCAGCGCGCACAGCGAGGGCTATGGCGCGGGCTTCGTCGCCATTGGGTCCGGCAATTCGGACGTCGAGATCACCTCCCATAACAAGGTATCGCTGGGCACCAATGCCGCGGTGACTGGCTATGAGGGCGTCGATTTCATCGCCAACTACGCCAACGTCAATACCGACGCGAACGCGTTCGGGCGTGCCACCGGCCTGTTCGGCGCGGTGCACGGCGACGGCACGAACAACACGCATTTCGATACGCTGGTGTTCGGCGCGGCGGGTGGAACCGGCGGCAACGCGGTGGTCACCGCGGGACCGCGCGATACAGCCAATACCGCGCTGTTGCAGGACGGCGGGCCGCAACTGGCGTTCCGCGTCGCCACCACCAATGGTGCAGTCAACGTCACGACCCATCACGACAGCAGCAAACGCTCCCTGGCGATCGGCGGCGATGGCGGGTCGGGCGGCGCGGACGGGAACGGCAATGGCGCCATTGTCGACCAGGACACGATCGACTTCAATTCCAACGTGATTATCCTGTCCGGGCGCTCCCCCGAGTTGGTGATCGACGCCGGCGGCAACATTCTGGAAGCCGTCAATGTCAGCGTCGATGACAGTGCGACCGATGGCGCCGGGGCGGCCCAAAAGACCTCTGGTCTCTTCGATAGCCCCACGATAATCGTGAACGACATCGTGAACACCAATCCTGGGAAAGTGCTGTTCACCACAGGGACGGAATCACAAGGCAAGATCAAGGGCAACGCCAACAGTCCGGCAACCGACGCGTTGTGGGAGTTCCGCGACAATTACGACCATGTCCGTATCATCAATAATTCCCAGAAGAACATGGTGGTCAATCGCATCGACTTGATCAACACGACGGTGAATCCGGTCGTCGATATCATCACTACGGCGAACCGGACACTGACCTTCAACCTGACCCGCACGGTTAAGACGTCGCTGGTCGACATCGAAAGCACCAACGCCGTTGCGACCTCGATCACGCTGAACAAGGTCATCAACAACCCGATCGGGACGACGCGGGTCATCGATCTGCACGGCAACATCCTGTCCAACGCCGGCCGCCTGAACGGCGATACCGATCCAACGGCGTTGATTCGCACCAACATTCTGGATCTCGAAACGCCGGACGGCAGCATCGGCACCTATCCGGGCGACGAATTCGCGCGGGCTGGCAGCGGCAATCGGGTCAACATCGATGTCATCGACAGCGCGCACGTGCCCGCACCGACGTCGTTCCAATCCGCGGTCGTCAGCGGTGTCGATGGCTCGATCTTCCTCGGCCTGAACCAGTTGTTCACCGGGGAGCTGGTCCAATACCACACGTCCGGCACGGCTCTTGGCGGGTTGGTCAACGACAATTTCTATTACGTGCTGGACGCGGACAGCCTGCATGTCCGGCTGGCGAGCGTGACCGCGCCCACCACGGCGATCATTGTCAATCCGAGCGGCCTGCCGGCGGCGCAAATCCACTCCTTGACCCCGGCGCAGCGCTTTACGGTCGATGCGGCCGGCGCCGGCGGCTTCGCGTATCTGGATGTGAAGGGCCGGGTGCGCGACAACCGCGCGAACTATTCGGTCACCATCGACGCGGTGAACACCACGGGCGATGCCGATCTGCGGATCTGGGGCAGCGTGCGGGATTCGACCATTCCGAACGCCGGCGACGTCAAGGTCATCTACGAGGGTCATCCGGCGCCGACCGGCGAAGATCACCACACGTACTTCCAAACGCCCGACCCGGCGGCGGGTCCGGCCGATGGCGGCGTGTTCGGCACCGGCGGCGCGCATATAAACAGTACCTACAATATCCGAGCGCTCGATCAGGCGGGAAATCGATTCCGGCCAGGCATCGTGTCCGGTCGGAACATCATCGTCACCGCGGCGGAACCGACCGCGTCGCTGACCGATCACCGCATCGATATTACCGCGATCACCGAAATCGTGCCGCCGACGGCGCCCACCGATTCTTCCGATAACCACCACGTCGACATGCTGACCAACGGCGACATCGTGGTCGCCGAGAAGACGGGCGACCTGCGTGTCGGCCGTATCATGTCCACTGCGAACAACGTGGATCTTCGCTCGTCGCGGACGATTGTCGATGCGTTGAACGACGGCCTTGGGTCCGAGGCCGATGTGACCGGCGTGAACATCACGATGACGGCGGGGAATAATCTCATCACTGGGACGGTCGCCGACAAGTCCGGCACCGGCGGGGTCGGGTTGCCCGGCAATTTCCTCGAAACCAATGTCGACGTGCTCTACGGTTCCGGCGCCACGCTCGGCGTTCTGAATGTGACCGATACCGCCGCCTCGGTCGGCGGCACGCTGGGTGTGTTCATCACGGAAGTGCAGCGCGGCCTGGAATCCGTCTCCTTGCTGGGCTTGTCCCATATCGTCGACGATCTGCAGGTCGATACCGTCAACACCCATGGCGATGTGACGTTGGCGACCGCGAAGGGTTCGATCGTCGATGCGCGCAACGGCGGGCTGGGCGACGACGCGGCCAACGTGATCGGCAATACGATCGATCTGTTCGCCAACGGTGGCAATATCGGCAGCCCGACCAATGGCGATATCACCAATCCGCAAGCCAACACCAACAACGATCTGGAGATCGACTCCCAGGCCTATGCGGCCGGCACGATCGGGGCGCGGGCGACGGGCAGCATCTACCTGACGGAAACACTGCCGACCACCGGCAGCCTCTTCAACAGCGCCCAGGTGGTATTGTTGCAGGCGCTAGGCGGCGACATCCGCTTCACGGTGCGAGAGAGCGCGGCGCAAGGCGAAGACCTCAATCTGCTGGCCTCCGGCGATGTGCTGTTCCTCGAAAACGCGCCCGAGCATATGACCCACGGCCTGATCGATACGCCGGTCGGCTCGATCCTGCTGCGTGTCGGCGATAACGTGACCACGGATGCCAACGCACAGATCCTGGCTGGCAAGAATATCGATATTTATGGCGACTTCGCGCGCACGTCCGGTCCTGTACTGGATGTGGGCGACCCGGGTTATGGCACGGTCATGCATCTGCACGGCACGATCGCGCATGGTCCATCGGCGCATCCCTATCTGACGCGGGTGTTCGGCAACGCCGATGTCGATCAGATCTTCTTCGACCAGACCTTCCTGGGCGGGCTAAGTGGCAGCGTCGCGTCGCCGATACCGGGCGGCACGGGGCAGGCCATCCCGAACGGCGGGCTGCTGGCACCGGTCAAGCTGATGTCGGATTATTCCGGCGGCTCAACCCGAGCCTATGGCAGCAACACGCCGACGCCGACCATCGTGGTGTCCGGGTCGATGATTTTCGCGCCGAGCGCCGGCGGCGACACGATTACCAATGCCGGATTCGACTGGGCCGCCGCGGGCTTTGCGGTTGGGGACGTGATCACGGTCGATGCCGGGACGAATGCCGGCGTGCCCGATCCCAATAATCGTAACTACACGGTTGTCGGTGTGTCGGTTGGGCTGTTGACTCTGAGCAGCCGTAACCTGGTGACGGCGGAAACAAAGGCAACGACGATCCGCAACAACAAAGTCGCCAAGACGAGCGACGGTGAGGACTTCTTCATCGTCAACCAGTTGCAGTCGATGGTCATCAACCAGCAGACGCAAGCCGGGCAGGAAACCGGCGATACCCTGACGCTCGACGGTCAGAGCGGCTCCGACACCTACGTCGTCAACAGCACCGGCACGCATGGTACCGCCGGCAACGATGTCGATATTCGCAACTATGTCGTGAACGTGCTCGATACCGGTGCGTTGGACAATGGCGTTAACAACCTGTCGGTTTACGGATCCGACAATCAGAACGCGGCTTACAACGGCGCGAACGGTGCGTTCGACGACATCTTCCTGCTGCGCCGCACGACCGGGATCGCCCAGGAATCGGCGAACCGGCCGGTGCTCTATGCCGATGACACGGCGTTCGTCGCGGTCGTGCATGCCGCCAATCTGGGCGTCGCGCAGGCATCCGATCCGAGCGCCGACCCGAATGTGCGGCCGCAACAGGTGGAGCGTGTGAACTACGACTCCTCGCTCAACGGACGCCTCAGCGTCTACGGGATGGGCGGTAACGACTATTTCGCGGTCGACGACAACGCGGCGATCACCACGCTGGATGGCGGGGCCGGTAACGATACGTTCCAGATTGGTCAAATCTACGGCTTGCAGCGGGACGGCAGCACGCACGTACCGTTGCCGCTCGGCAACACGTTCGGCGGCTCGTTGGTGTCGTACGACCAGTTTCCGCAACTGGCGAATTCGCTGACGCCGCAGAGCATCTTCGGTACGGTCGCGACGACGCGCGGCTGGCTCAGCGCCGGCGCGACATCGCCGCTGGTGGCCGAAGGCGGCACCGGCGACGACACGTTCACCGTTTACTCGAACCAAGCCGTCCTGCGGCTGGAGGGCGACGACGGCAACGATCTGTTCACCGTGCGTGCCTTCGCGCTGGCGCAAACCGATCCGATCACCGGCGATATCGTCTGGATCGATCCGGTGCAGCAAATCGCGCAGCCCAAACTGACCAAGGGCTTCTCCACCGCCGCCGAAACCGCGATCCGTACCGGCGCGGGTCAAAACCAGGTCGAATACAACATCAATGCGCCCGTTTCGGTCGATGGCGGCAACGGCTTCGACAAGCTGGTGATCCTGGGCACCGAATTCGCCGACCACATCGTGGTGACCGACAAGGGCATCTTCGGTGCCGGGCTGTCGGTGACGTATCAGAATATCGAGGTTCTGGAGATCGACGCGCTGGAAGGCGACGACACGATCGACGTGCTCAGCACCGCACCCGGCATGGCCGTGCGGGTCATCGGCGGTCTGGGCAACGACACCATCAACGTCGCCGGCGACGTCGCGGGCGACGTGGTGTCGCGCGATATCAACGGCACCAGCAGCTCGATTAACAACCGGATCACGTCCGGCGATCCGGCCTACGACGGTCTCGTCGCCGAGGGCATCAATCTGAGCGTCGCACGTCCGACCCAGGGCCAGGTGATCATCTACGAGAACGTGGTCGGCGATGCCAGCCCCGGTCTGACCGATGTGCGGGAGGGCGGGGCTCAGGACATCTATGGCATCTATCTTGCCCAGGCGCCGAAGGCCGGGTCCCATGTCTATGTGACCGTGTCGGCGGCGATGTCGCCGCAGGAAGAGCATGCCATCCTCAGCCCACCCGGCACGAGGAAGGGCATCCTGAACGCCGGCGAAATTATCGACCAGGTGGGCGACGGCGACAGCATCCTGGTGTCCGGCGAAATTCCGGCGGTGGATTACGCTCGCCATATCGTCCTGAACGGCAACGCGATCGACATCCCGGCACGTGCTGTCGTGTTCGTGTTCGACAGCACCCATTGGGCAAAGGCGGGTTCGGCGCAGGCCGGCGAGCAAATCGTTCACGTCCAGGCGGTCAACGACACCCTTCCCGAGGGCGACCGGACGGTGACGATCGGTCACACGGTGCTCAGCGACGATACGACGTTCAATCATGCGATCGTGCGAAACGTCGAAGTCACCGTGCATGACAACGATCTGCCGGCGGTGGTGGTGACGCAGCTCGATCCTACGACGCCGAACGGCTCGAACTATCACTTCGCAGTCGATACCAACACCAAGGTCCTGGAAGGCGACGCGATAACCGAGGTCACGGATCTGTTCGCTGTCGAACTGGCGAATAGTCCCTCTGGTTCGGTGCGGGTCGCAATCGCTTCCCCGTCGGATAACCGCGTGTTCCTGACGTCCATCGACCTGAGGTTCCATACGACCCAGGCGCCGCTGCCGGATGGCACACCAGGGGCGTACTATGTCGACTTCGACGGCAGCAATTGGAACACACCGGTGATCGTCACCGCCCATGCGGTGCAGCGCGGGTCGGTCGAGGACCCGCACAATACAACCTTCTTCGCCACGATCGACGCGACGGCGACCATCGATGCGGTCTATAAAATGGCGGCTTTGGCCAACGGCCAAGGCACCAGCCAGCGCCTCGACATGCTGGTGATCGACGACGGCGCGGCGGGCGTGTTCCTGCGCGAGAGCGCCGGCAGCACGTTGGTGAGCGCCGGCACGGCATCGACCGGCCCGGGTACCGGCGACACCTATCAAGTGCGGCTGGACGCGCCGCCGCGGGCCGATGTCAATATCGACATCGTCACGGATGGACAGACCGACATCGACGCGAACAATCCTGCCGCTCTTGGCCGGATCACGCTGGCGCAAACGGGCGGCATGCAGCCGATCCAGCTTTTCACCGGCAATATCACGGTCGCGCAGACAGCCGGTGTTTGGACGATCACGCGGGCGAGCGGCTCCGAGACCGGCAGTTGGCTGAGCGACGGGTTCTTGCCGGGTCAGAAGATCCGGATCGAGGGCACTGGCATTGTTGGCGTCGATAACCCCTCCGGTTACTACACGATCGCCGCGGCGACGGGTTCGGTTAGCGACCTGACCATCACCTTGTCGGCGGCCGGCGGCTCGTCGCTGCCCACCGTGCAGGGTACGTTCAACACCGACGCGAACCACACGGTCGCGGTGGAGCAAATCAACGAGCGCGGCATTTACAGCGGTGCTGTCCAATATACCGTCGGGGCTGTGCCGTTCCTGTTGTTCTCGGGCGACATCGCCGTGACGGGCAGCAATACGATTACGCGGCTGGATGTCGGCAGCTTCGTCAACGCCAACTTCGCGCCCGGCCAGTTCCTTAAAATCCTGAAAGCCGACGGCACGGCGCTTGGCGGAACCTTCACGATCGCGACTGTCAGCGATTCGCAGATCACGGTCGTTGGCGGGGGCCTCGGGGGCAATCAGACCCTGAAGGGCGTATCCGTCAGCAAGATGCTGGATGTGCTGAAACGGGTGGACGGCACGAGCTGGCTCGACAGCGGTTTCTTCGAAGGGCAGTTGATCCAGGTCACCGGCTTCGCCAGCCCGTTGCTGGAAAAAGTGGACCTGATCACGGGCAGCGCGGCGGGCAAGCTCGACCTGATGGTCCTGACCGATCATCCGGCAGCGCCCGGGGCGTCGGTGAGCTACAGCGGACGGCCGCTTGGCGGGCTGGGCTTCACGGCCACCGCGAACGTCTCGATCATCGAAATGGCGGCGCGTATCACGTACACCCCGCCGACATCGGCCGCCAACCCCGATACGGGTAATTGGTACCAGCAGGTAACCGTGCCGGTCATCGCCGACCCGTATTTCGACATCCAGCCCGGTCACGAGAATCTTCGATCGTTCCCGAAGGTCCCGCACACGCTCAGCGGCATTCGCGGGCCGCTGGCGGTGGAAGGCGGCACCACGTCCGCCGATCGCTCCATCGTTAAGGCAGTGCTGCTGCCAGGCGAGGCAAACGCGCCAGCCTTCTCCATCCCGCCGCAACCGCCGGAGACGCAGTCGATCGACACCCTGAACGTCTATAACGACGGCACCAAGGGCAGCGGTTCGGGCACACTCACATCGACGGCGCTGTCCGGGTTCAACATGAACTCCGGCCTCGACTTCTCCGCCGTGCTCAACGGCACGCATCCGTTCGGTGAGTCCGGCGTGTATCCGGCAGGCATCAGCTACGGGTCGATCGTGGTCGATCCGGTCACGCACCTGTTCAGCACCGACGTCAGCCATTCGACGGTCGAGGTGTTCAATCTGTTCCTCGGTTCGGGGAACGATCGTCTCGACATCGCCAGCACACTGATCCCCGGTCCGGATCACAACGCCGATGGCAGTGTCGGCCTGGTGTCCGAACACGGCGGCCTCACCACCGTGCATGGCGGCGGCAACACACCGCTGCAGTTCATCGCCAGCAACCCGAACGCCATCAATGGGAACGCGTTCAATGTGACCGCGCCCGCGGCGAACGGCACCATCGCCCTGACGCGAACCGATGGGTTGAGCTGGACGAACGACGGTTTCGCCATCGGTCAGCAGGTGATGCTGAGCCTGGACAACGGGTCCGGCGCGGCGTCGGTTTGGTCCTTCACCATCGTCGGGTTCGGCAGTCTGCCGAACAAGCCGGGCAGCGTCGTCACGCTGTTGCCGGCAGCCGGCGCACCGTTGTTGGGTGCTCGGAGCAATGCCACGGGCACGCTTTCCGTGACCGACTGGCTGGCGGTCACGCCGGGCCAGACGATCGGCGGGCAGACGACGGGCAACTTCGACGTGCTGTCCGACCGCGTCATCCGCAACGACGGTCTGTCCTGGGCGAGCCTCGGCTTTGCCGCCGGTCAGACGGTCGGGTTCTCTCTGGGCGGTGCCGTTGGCACGCGGACCATCATGGGCTTCGACAACAGCGCCACCGGATTCGGTAACGCGCTGATCCTGGGCGGCGCCGCGTTGACGACGGCGACGAACGTGGGCGGCACGGTCGCGGTCTCCAGCCGTAACCAGGTTTCCGGGCCCTTCGGCTCGGTCACCGCGTCGACGATCACGCGATCCGACGGCAAGACCTGGGCGGCCGACGGCTTCAAGAAAGGTCAGGCGGTCGCGATCGGCGGGGCGCCCGGCTACTGGATCGTAGCAACGGATCCGTCCGGCGGCGTGCTGCAACTACAGGGTGCGAACCTCACGACACTTTCCACGCCGGTCAACAAGGTCGCGATCATTCGGATCGGCGGCGACGCCATCAACGTCAATGGCACCGGAGAGACCATCAATGGCAGCTTCGCCGATGCGGCACCGGTCGCCGGCGATCCGGCCGGCACCACCGACCGCCTGACTCGTAGCGGCGGTAGCACCTGGAACGGCACGAACCCCGGCGACGCCGCCTATGCGGTGGGCCAGCAGGTCGCGATCACGGGCGAGTTCAGCTTCGCGAGCGTCGTGTTCGCCCGCAACGCCACGGGCGACACGATTGCGCGGAGCAGCGGAAGCTGGACGACCGACGGGTTCGCCGCCGGCCAGACCATCCAATTGTCCGGCACGACCAGCACGAACGGCAACCTGACCAACAACGGTGCGTTCACCATCGCCAGCGTCAGTTCGGACGGTAAGACCCTGACTCTGACCGCCGCCAACACCGTGGTGCCGACGGTTGGGACGGAACCGGCGACCTTCATGGTCACCGGCAACTTCCTGGTGACCGGCTTCGCAAATGGTGGCACGACCGTCCTGCTGCAGGGCCTTACGAACCTGCCTCGGCAGGCGAGCGTGCCGATGACCATCGTCGTCGATGCGCCGCTGGTCGTGTATGGCGACACGTCGCAGGATGGCGTCTGGTATAACGGCAAGCCGTACCAGTCCTCCTCCTTGGGCAAGTTCGGCACGAAGCCGCAACCGCACATGGACGGCGCGACATTCACACTGTCGGCCCCGTCCGTCGGTCAGGCCAATCCGACCAAGACTCTGTCGGTCCAGATCAGTAGCTTTACGAACGCGGACGGGACCTTCGGGAACATCAAGCGCACCAGCGGCAGCTGGATCGCCGACGGCTACATCGTGGGCGGCCTGATCACGGTCGACGGCGCGGCGGTGGGCGAGATCAAGACGCTGACGCTCGACACGCTGACCTTGCAGAACCTAACGCCAGCCTTCGCTGTTGGCGGTCCCGCGTCTCATACGGTGAAGGAGTGGAATTCCGCATCGATCCAGCTCGCCACTGGACAATTCGATCCGGGCTTCGTGCCGGAAGGGCTGATCACGATCGGCGCGACCTACTCGGTCACGTTCGCGCGGAATGGCACCGGCGATACGATCGCGCGGTCCAGCGGCAGTTGGGTGACGGATGGGTTCGCAGCGGGCCAGACGATTTCGGTCACCGGCACCACGTACAACAACACCAACTTCACCATCGCCGGCGCGACCGCGACAACCCTGACGCTGACCGTCGCGAACAGCGTGATCCCGACCAATTCGGGCACGTCGTCCGAGACTGCTCGGATCACGGCAGACGTGGGCACGGTGGCGGAGATCGGGACGCAGTACACGCTCTCCTTCACCGGCGGGAACCAGATCAACCGCGCCAGCGGCAGCTGGAGCGTCGACGGGTTCGCATTGAATCAGACGATCGCGGTCTATGGCACCGGCCCCGGTGGCGTCGGCGCGAACAATCAGGTTTACAAGATCGTTGGAATCGGAATCACGGGCCTGAGCTTGACGGTCGACAAGACCGTGGTCACGGAGGTAGCCGAACTCGCCATCGTCAGTGGCGGCGGCGCCAAGAAGGACACGCTGTATCTCGCCAACCTGAAACCGGCGGTGCTGGCACTCCTGAATGGCAGCGCGAGCCAAGTCCTGACCCGCACCATCGTGGAGCGGAACCGGCTTGGCCAGAACGCGGACTTCTTCGTGTTCCCGCTGGCGAACCAGTACACCTTCAACGGCAACGACGTGCTGGACGCACATAACCTGTTCGCGACCATTCCGTACGGCCAATTGCCGGCGGTCGGCGTGACGATGTATGGCGGCGGCGGCGACGATACGATCATCGGCAGCGCCGCGGGCGACCATTTGGCTGGCGGTTCCGGAAACGATACGATCATCGGCGGCCGCGGCGCCGATCACATCTATGGTGACTCTGGCATCAACGTCGATGTCATCACCCGCGTGCTGACGGTGGCGCAAACCGCCGGTCAGTCGGGCGCGACCGACCTCGATAAGCTGACCGCCGGCAACGATCTGATCTATGGCGATGCGCCGGGTTCGACCGCGACCGATGTGTTCGGCGACTACAACGACACGATCTTCGGCGACCTGGGCGATGTCGGCCAGGCCACGGCCGGTGCGCGCGACACCACCAAACCGGTAGCGTTGACCCCGCAACGCATCGAGACGACGCTTCTGTCGCGCTCGATTATCAGCCAGTCGCGCCAGAATGGCGGCAACGACCTCCTCTACGGCAATGGCGGCGACGATGTGCTGGTCGGCGGCACGGGCGACGACGCGATCGACGGCGGTGGCGACCGAGATCTGCTGTTCGGCGACAACGTGTCGCTGAGCCGAGCGGGACATCTTGGTAACTATACGAACCTTCGGTTCGAGACTTTGTCGGGCACCGCGATCTACAGCACGACGCTAGGCCAGGCTGGTGTGGATCAAGCGAACGGCGTGCCGCAGGCCGATCCGCGCGGGCATGGGGCCTGGGGGGATTACCTGATCACCCTGTTCGATCATGGTAACAGCCTCACGCTGGCGCCGCAGGGTTCTTACGGCAACGACTATCTCGCCGGCGGATCGGCCGACGACACGATCTTCGGTGAGATGGGCAACGACGTGGTCCAGGGCGATGCTTCGATCGATTTCGTGGCGCATCTGCTTGTGGATGACGGGCTAGGGCACATGATCCAGGGCGCCGATCCTTTCGGTGGGCGCGTGGGTGTCATTAACGTCGCGCCGAATTATGCGGGCAACCCGTTCCGCGACGTGAGCAATGCCCTCCTGCTTCGGGCATCGATCGATCTGGCCAGCGACGGCCAGGATTACATCGAGGGCGGCGGCGGCAGCGACATTCTGTTCGGCAACCAGAATCAGGACGATCTGATCGGCGGCAGTTCCAACATGTTCAACCTGCTGACGGCCGCGCAACGGCCGGACAGCGCGGACCTGATCTTTGGCGGCTCGGGAACGGAAATCGCACGCAACAATATCGGCGATATCGGCACCACGGCCAATCCGCGGAACGCCGCGACGATCGACGCGAACGGCAACATCACGACGACGCCGAACGGGCATGCAGCCGACTCCGATGCGATCGCCGGCGACAACAGCGATATCATCCGTCTGGTCGGAATCAACGGGCAGGTCGCCCCACCGGTCGGTTCGCTGGTGATAAGCGGCAACACGGGTCTGGCCGGCAACCCGGTCCAAACCTCCAACGGGTTCCTGCGGTTCAACTATGACGACTACAACCCGGCCGCGGGTGCCAACGCCGTGCGAATCGTGCCGCGGGCGGTGCGATTGATCGACTACACGCCTGGCGGGCCCGACTTCAACCTCGCGCAGGCGCAGTCCGATATCGGCGGCAACGACGAAATCCACGGCGAGGCCGGTGACGACTTCATCTATGGCGCCAAGGGTAGCGACATCCTTTTCGGCGAAGGGCAGAGCGACGATATCATCGGCGGCTATGGCAACGATTTCATCTCCGGCGGCACCGGGGACGATGGGATCATCGGCGACGACGGCCGGATTTACACCAGCCGCAACAGCCTGAGCGGCGATCCGGCCAATGCCGGGTATCTGGTCAGCCAGGGCGAACCGCTCAACGGCATCGTGGCGCTTCTGCCAATCGACGCGGATCTGAAATACGACAACGGCAACGCGCTGAACGAGGCGATCTCGACGCCCGGTAACATGCAGCTCGACACGATCAACCTGAGCGGCGCGTTGAAGAAGACGGTCGACATCACGCCGTTCAGTGTCGATGCGGCATGGAACGCGGCGTCGGATTCGGCGACCGATGAGACGGCGTTCAAGTTCACCAACGACGACATCATCTTCGGCGGTCTCGGCAACGACTGGATGCACGGCGGCTCCGGCGATGACGCGATGTCGGGGGGGGAGGCGCTGAAGCTGTCCTATGGGCAGAGTCAGGTGACGAATCCGAACGATCCCAACTTCCTCACTCTGACCGGGCTCACGGAAATCGACTACAGCCACCCCTTCAACCCGGGCGACTCACTGCGCTTCAACCCGATCGACCCCAACGCCAAGCATCCACGGATCGCTGGCCGGACCGGCGAGTTCGCGCTCTACGACGAGAACAATCCCCTGGAGAAGGTCACGCTCAACGCCGACGGCACGCTGAACGGGAACAACACCGGCGTGCAGTTCTTCCTGAACTTCGACGAGACGGAAGGCGTGTTCCATCCGGCCGGCATCAGCCAGCAAAACGGCAACCAGACGGTGGCTTACGGGGCGGTCAACGACGACGGCAACGATCTGATTTTTGGCGATAATGGCAACGATTGGATCGTGGGCGGCACCGGACGGGATCATATGTATGGCGGCTGGGGCAACGATCTGCTGAACGCCGACGACAACCTGAACACGGCCGGCGGCCAGAATAACATTCCGGAAACCGCGCCAACCTATGAGGATCGCGCGCTCGGCGGCGCCGGTAAGGACGTGTTGATCGCCAACACCGGCGGCGATCGGCTGATCGATTGGGTCGGCGAATACAACAGCTACCTGGTGCCATTCTCCGAATTCGGCATGGCCACGGTCAGCCGCACGCTGCAGCCCCAGTTGCACTACTTTCTCTACGCCGGATCGCTGAGCGACGGTGTCGATCCGACCCGGTATTCCGACACCCATAATGGTGCGCCGTTGCCGGCGGCGATCAAGAACGATCCGAACCCAGGCCGCAACGGCGAGCCGATGGGCGAGTTGGGTATCGTGCTGCAACAGGACGCCGGCTGGCACAACCAGACGGGTGCACCAACCGATCCGCAGGCCGGCAACACACCCGGCACGCAGCGCGACGTGCTGCGCAGCGCGAACTTCTCCGGCAATGGACCGATTGCGCTGTTTGCTGACAGCGGCACCTGGAGCGTGAGCGGTAGCGCCTACCAGAACGCGCTCGCCACCGCGAACGGGGACAACGTGAGCCTGTTCCCGCTGGCGGGCTGGCTGCCGTCATATTACGAGGTGACGACGACCCTGAAAGTCAGCCCGGGCGGCGCGTTGCAGAACGGCTATATCGTGTTCGATTACCAGAGCACGACGAACTTCAAGTATGCCGGCATCGATGTGCTGAACAGCCAGATCAAAATCGGACAGCGGAGCGATACCGGCTGGAACGATCTGGCGGTTCTCACTGTCAAAGGGCTTGGATTGAACAAGTTTAATTCGATCCTGCTCGCGAATAACGCCGCCAGGACGACGCTGACCTACGGGACCTTCACGCTGTCGTACACGTTCTCCGCGCCGCTCAATCTGGGCGGTCTGGGGCTTGCGACGAACCAATCGCTGGCATCGTTCACCGGTTATGCGCTGCAGAAACTGCCGGTGACCTTCACCTATGCGGTTGTGGAGGACTTCTCGGACGGTGTGGCGAACAACTTCACACCGCAAACCGGGACCTGGACGACGACCAGCGGCACGACGGGCGTTTACACCGCCACGCCGCCGGCGAACGACGCGGCCATCAGCATGCGGCCGTTGGCCGTGGCGCCGCTGTCCTACGTCGAATACACCGCGCAGGTGAACGCCAAGACCAACGGCACCACCGCGGGTCTGGCCTTCGCCTACACCTCGACCAACGACTTCCTCTTCGCGGGGGTGGTCGCCGGCACGAACCAGGTGGTGTTGGGTCACCGGGCAAACGGGGTTTGGACCACGGATTTGTCGGCTAGCGCAACGATCTTGGCGGGCGCGAACAACACCCTGATGGTGGCCATGAGCGGCAATACCGTGACGGTGGTTCTGAATGGCAAATCCGTGCTGAGCCGCACCTACAACGTCTTGGCGCATGACGGCGCGTTGGGGCTGTTCAGCAAGGGCGGCGGCGCGGTCTTCGACAACCTGCTCATTCGCGGCGACGACGTCGCCTTCGCGGGTGGGGGCACGCCGCAATTCGCCGCGGCTGTTGCTCCGGTCGTCGCCAGCACGATCGCCGTGACCGGGGCGGAGCTGTCGCCGATCGTCGCCGAGGCGACCGCACCCTGGATCGCCGCTTTGGGTCCGAACGACGCACGTCTGGCGGCGTTGAAAGACGTCACCATCCTCGTGACCGATCTGCCGGGCGGACTGCTTGGGTCCACCGTCGGAACCACGATCTCTCTGGACAACGACGGGGCCGGATGGGGTTGGTTCATCGATCCCACGCCGGGCGGCAACAGCGAGTTCGCAATCAATGTCTTGGCTGGCGATTACATGGCCACCGGATCGAGCCCCGCCAGCGGCCGGATGGACCTGCTATCGACGGTCCTGCACGAAATGGCTAACGTCATGGGCATGGCCGAAGACCTCGGTCGCGATGTTACCGGAGCGGTGCTGAGTGCCGGCGAGCGGCGCCTGCCCGTGGCGAGAGCCAGCAATGCCGCCATGAGGGGTACGGGGCCGACGATCAATTGGCCGGCGGATGCGATGATGATCGCGAACCAGTCCACATTGGGCACCGGTACGGATGTTTCGGCCTGGATGGCGGACTTTGTGACGAACTTTGGACAGGAGGAACTCAACCGGAAGGGTAACGCCGCGATCCGCGTGAAGTTATCGCGCTGAATGGCATTTGATCCGTGACCAGCCGAAGCGTTTTCGATAAACGGAGATTATTCGGCGTCTTGGTCGGCACGAGAGGGAGCACAATACACGATGGCACAACTTTTGAGTTATAAAACTGCGGTCCCCATCACCCGCGCACGGCACGGTGACAGTTTCGTCGAGTTGAGCGGGGACTATACCTTCAACGGCGAGGTGAATTCAGTCCCATTAATGGCAGTCGAATTTCCGCAAGCGGCGTCGGAGTATGCCATCGTATTCGCGGGTGACGGCGACGAGGTCCTCCCCGCTGTCATCCTGGGCGTCCGCGGCAACGAGAATCTGTTTTTGACCGACGCCAAGCGGTAGCAGGCGAAATATATCCCCGCCTTTGTGCGGCGGTACCCGTTCGTGTTCTCCCGGTCGGGCGACCGGTTTGTGTTGTGCGTGGACGAAGAATTTCCGGGTTTCAATCGGGAAGGCCGCGGTCAGCGCCTGTTCGGCGAGGACGGCAACCCAAGCCCCTACGTCGATCGGGTATTGACGTTTCTGCAAGAATATCAGGCCCAATTCCGTCGCACGCAGCGCTTCTGCGCGCGGGTCAAGGAACTGGGATTGCTGGAGCCAATGCAGGCTCAGGTGACGGTGGACGCGGGTACACGCTTGTCCCTGGGCGGCTTCATGGCCGTGAACCGGGAGAAATTGAAGGCACTGACAGGCGACGTTCTCGCCGATCTGGCGAAGACCGACGAGTTGGAGCTGCTGTATTTGCACCTCCAGTCCATGCGGAACTTCGATGGCCTGCGCGACCGGTTGGAACACACGTTAAGCCAGCAGAAGGACAACGCTGCGGCGGAGGAACCGGCATCGGTCCATTGATGCCAGCGTCCGCCGAGGTTTGATCGGTCCCCGCGATGGCGCTGAGTGCATCCATCCATAGTTTGGCGACGGAAGACATGGCGAGAGCCGAGTCTGCCGCCTGGGCGCGTTTCGCCACCGCGCGGGAACAATCCGACTTCTGCGGTAGTTGGCTGGCGATCCTGTGTGCCCAAATCGAACGGGTCAACGGCGCCTTGCTGTTGGTGGGGCCGGATGAGGATGGGGCCTTCGCGCCAGCTGGAATGTGGCCAGACCCGTCTCGCGATCTCCAGCATCTGAGCGCGACCGCGCAACGAGCGCTGATGGAGCGCAAGGGTGTGATCGTCGCGGCCGACGGATCGTTTCCGCCAGCCCGCGACCAACCCGTTCATATCGGCTACCCGATCGAGGTTTCCGGTGTTTTACACGGTGCGATCGTGCTGGACATCGCTCCCGGCTCCGAGGCGTCATTGCAGCGTGCCTCGCGTCAGGTGCACTGGGCCTCCGCTTGGCTCATCGATCGCTTCCGCCAACGCATGATGGAGGAGCGGGATGCGCGCCTCGCCCGCATGGCCGTAGCGATGGATATGGTCGCGACCGCCGTCAAGGAGCGCCGTTTCGCAACTTCGGCCCTTTCGGTCGCCAACGAAATGGCGGCCCGCATGCATTGCGACCGGGTAAGCCTCGGACTGGAGAAATCCGGTTCGATCAAGGTGCATTCGATGTCTCACACTGCTGTATTCGACCAGAAAATGAGCCTCGTTCGCGCGTTGAGCGGCGCGATGGACGAAGTGCTGGACTTAGACATCGCCATCGTTGTACCGGCCCGCCCGGACGATCCGCCGGGTGCCGTCGCGCATGCCGCCCTTGCCCGCGATTTGCGCGATGTCGCGATTTGCTCGGTGCCGCTGCGTCTTGACGGACATACGACCGGCGTGTTGACGCTGGAACGCACGACTGGTGAGCCATTCGACAACGATACAATCGAGTTGTGCGAGACTGTGGGCGAGCTCCTCGGACCCATTCTGCGGCTGAAACAGGAAAACGAGCAAAGCGTCCTCCGGCGCGCGCGCACCGTTTGCGCCGACAAAATCGGTCTGCTGTTCGGCCCGCGGCATTCCGGCCTGAAGTTGATCGCGCTGATTGTTGTTTTCCTCGCGCTATTTTTCAGCGTCTTTCGAACCGAGTACCGGGTCGCCGCGCGAACGGTGATCGAAGGTGCGGTGCAGCGGGCGGCCGTCGCCCCGTTCGACGGCCATATCGCGCAAAGCAACGTCCGCGCCGGCGACATTGTGAAAGCCGGAGCCGTCTTGTGCCGCCTGGACGATCGGGATTTGCGGCTGGAGCACGCGCGGCTGCTATCGGAGCGAGAGCAGGCTTCGCGCAAACACCGCCAGGCGCTGGCGACGCAGGATCGTGCGTCGATGATGGTGCTCGCCGCGCAGATCGCACAGGCGGATGCGCAGATCGCGCTTGTTGCCGATAAGCTCAGCCGAGCGACTTTGGTCGCGCCGTTCGATGGGGTGGTGGTGTCGGGCGACCTCAGTCAATTGCTCGGTACCCCGGTCGAACAGGGCAAGCTCTTGTTTCAGATCGCGCCCTTGGATTCGTATCGCGTCATACTGGAAGTGGATGAGCGCGATATTGCGTACCGGGAACTGAACCAGTCCGGCGAAATGATGTTATCCGGTATTCCGGGTGAGAAGATGCCGTTCACGGTGCGCCAGATCACGCCGGCATCGACCACGCAGGAAGGCCGCAATTTCTTCCGGGTGGAGGCGCATCTGATCGATCCCGCCGATCGGCTGCGCCCTGGAATGGAGGGGATCGGTAAGGTTGCGGTGGGCGAGCGCCACCTGATCTGGATCTGGACACACAACCTGTTCGATTGGCTGCGCGTCTGGGCATGGAAAGAGCTGCCATGACTTCGCCGCTCCTCAGCAACCTATGGTACCGGGTCGCCGATCTTAAACCCCGCCTTCGTTCCCATGCCCGCCTGCATCGTCACCTTTATCGAGGCGAGATTTGGTACCTGTTACAGGATCCAGCGTCGGGCCGGGTGCACCGGTTTACCCCGGCGGCACGCCTGGTGATTGCGCTAATGGACGGCGAGCGCAGCGTGGCCGCCATGTGGGAAATCGCCAACCGGCGCCTGGGCGAATCGGCACCGACCCAAGACGAACTGATTCAGCTTCTGGGTCAGCTGCATGCCGCCGATTTGCTCCAAAGCGACGTCCTTCCCGATGTGGATGAGTTGTTCGACCGAATCGAGCGGGAGGAGAAATCCCGCAATCGGCGATCCTACGGCAATCCGATGGCGATTCGCATCCCGCTCTGGGATCCCGACCGATTTTTGAACCGCTTTCCAGGGGCGATCGATCTGATCTGGAGCCGCTGGGGCGCCATGCTCTGGCTGTTGGCCGTGGTGCCGGCGCTCTTCCTGATCCCGCCGCATTGGCCGGAACTAAGTCATAATTTCGCCGATCGAGTTCTCGCTATCGACAATTTGGTCATCGTCTATCTGGTCTTCCCGTTTCTGAAGGCGGCGCATGAGATGGGTCACGCCACCGCCGTCAAGTCTGGCGGCGGGGAGGTGCACGACATGGGCGCGATCCTTTTGGTCATGCTCCCGGTGCCTTATGTGGAGGCGTCGTCGGCGACCGTCTTCAGGTCCAAATATCGCCGGGCGATGGTTGGTGCGGCCGGCATGGCGGTGGAAATCTTCATCGCTGCGCTGGCGTTCTATTTGTGGCTTCTGGTCGAACCCGGGACCCTGCGGGCGGTGCTTTACAATGTGATGGTCATTGCTGGCGTTTCGACTCTGGTCTTCAACGGAAATCCACTGCTGCGCTACGACGCTTATTATATCCTCACCGACCTGATCGAGATGCCCAACCTGGCGGCGCGGGCTGGACGATATTGGTCTTATTTGCTCGAACGGTATCTTTTGGGTGTCAGGGAAAGCGAACCACCGCACGCGACTCGTACCGAGAAAGCATGGTTTGTCATTTATGGCGGTGCCTCGACGCTGTACCGCATTTTCGTGACCGTCGTTATCGCATTGTTCATCGCCGGCCGCTTCTTCTTCATCGGCGTATTGCTGGCGTTGTGGGCGGTGGCAGCGATGATGGTCGTGCCGCTGGTGCGTGCTTCACGGCATGTTATCCATAGTCCGCGCCTGCACCGACACCGATCCCGCGCGATCGGCGCGGCAGCCGGTTTGGCGATCGCGGTGGTTGCCTTCCTCCTGGTCGTGCCGATTCCTTCCCATTCCTCGGCCGAAGGTGTGGTCTGGCTGTCGGAGCAATCGCTATTGCGCGCGGGTGCCAACAGCTTCGTGGCCGAGTTCTTAGCGGCGCCTGGTACGGTGGTGACTGAGGGGATGGCGCTGATCAAATGTTCGAATCCAACCCTGGAAGCCGATCAGGCGGTGGCGCGCGCTCGGGTCTTTGAGATGGAGGCGTCCTATGCGCAGGAACGCGCCGCTGATCGGATACGCGGTCAGCTGGCGCGTGAAAAGCTCGATCACGAACGCAACAACCTCGCGACGATCGAAGGGAAAATCGCCGAATTGACGGTGCATGCGAAGACCAACGGGACGTTCATCGTGCCACAAAGCCTGGATGTTCCGGGGCGGTATTATCGCAAGGGCGATATGTTGGGATATGTCGTGGGCGAGACCAGCCCGTTGGTTCGCGTCGTCGTCCCGCAAGATGCGATCGACCGGGTGCGCCTCGCGACGGCCCGCATTCGTTTACGGCTGGTGGAACGGTTGGATCGGGTTGCGACCGGTCACTTCCTGCGCGAGGTGCCGGCCGGGGATGAGCTTCTGCCAAGCCGGGCGCTTGCCGCCGAGGGCGGCGGCGAAATAGCGACCGATCCGAGGGAAACCAAGGGCGCCAAGGCGCTGCGGCGGATGTTCCAGTTTGATATCGGTATCGATGGCGGTGCTTCGCCGCATCAGTTCGGGCAGCGCGTATTCATCCGCTTCGAACACGAGGGGGAGCCGCTGTCGGTGCAATGGTATCGCACCATAAGAATACTGTTTCTGTCACGTTTCAATGTCTAGAACGCTGATCCTGACCGGGCTAGGCGATCTGGCACCCGGCCGCCCGTACGCGGAACGAGCGGAAAAGTCCCCGGGTCCGCACGATATCGCCGCCGAATTCTTGTTGGCGAATATCGTTCGCCCGATACGGCGCGTACTTTGGGATCCGGCCCGTGAACTGCGTCCCATCGTGACAGCCACCCGGCGCCACGAAGCGACGTTGCGTCAAGAGTCCGATGCGGCGCTGGCGGTGCGCGCGGCAGGATTCCGGGCGCGGTTGCGCCAGCAAGGTTTCACCCTGCCGCTCGCCGGGGCGTGCTTCGCCCTGATTGGCGAAGCCGCCGCTCGGACCCTCGGGCATCGTCATTACGACAGCCAGTTGATGGCCGGCTGGGGGCTGCTACGGGGGCGGTTGATCGAGATGGCGACCGGCGAAGGTAAAACATTTGCCGCGACGCTGCCCGCTTGCACAGTCGCACTGGCCGGTTTGCCCGTGCATGTCGTCACGGTGAACGACTACCTAGCGCGGAGAGGCGCCGCCGAAATGGAGCCGCTATACCGGTTTCTCGGGCTGACGGTGGGGGCCGTGGTTCAGGGTATGCCGCCAGCGGAACGACGGGACATCTACGGGCGATCGATCTCATATTGTACCAATAAGGAGCTTGCCTTCGATTACCTGCGCGATGGTGTCGCTTTGTCCGATCGGGCGAGCCGACTGCACCTTTCGCTGGAACGGTTGCGCGGCCTGGCAGTGCGTGGCGACAGGCTGGTGCTGCGCGGGCTTTATTTCGTCATCGTCGACGAAGCCGACAGCGTTTTCATCGATGAAGCCCGGACACCGCTGATTTTGTCCGCGTCGGTCGGGCCGGGGGACGACAAGGCGGTATGCGAACAGGCATTGACGCTGGCCGGTGCCCTGACAGCCATCCAAGACTATGTTGTCAATCTGGCTCTGCGCGACGTCATGTTGACCGACGATGGCCGCGCAGCGCTGACGGAACGAACGCTCACCCTGGCCGGCGTTTGGACCTCGGTGCGAACACGAGAGGAATTGGTCACACAGGCACTGACGGCTCTGATTCTGTTCCGGAGAGATGAGCACTATGTCGTGGCCGAGGATAAGATCCAGATCGTTGACGAATCGACCGGGCGGGTTATGCCGGACCGTTCGTGGGAGCGCGGACTGCACCAATTGATCGAGGTGAAAGAAGGTTGCGAACCGACCGAGCGGCGAGAAACGCTCGCGAAGATTACTTATCAGCGGTTATTTCGCCGTTATGTGCGGTTGTCCGGGATGACGGGGACCGCCAGCGAGGTAGCGCGGGAAATCCGGTCGGTTTACGAGCTGGATGTCATCCGCGTGCCCTTGCACCGGCCTTCTCGGCGACGCTACGCCCCCGTGCGCGTTTGGCCATCGAACGCCGCTAAGTGGAACGATATCGCCGCGACCGTTATCCGGTTGGCCGGTAGAGAGGGCCGGCCGGTGCTTATCGGCACGCGATCCGTGCGCGCGTCGGAGGAACTGAGTGCGGTTTTGACGACGCATGGCGTCGCGCATACGCTGCTAAACGCGCGGCAGGACAACGAGGAAGCACAAATCGTGGCGCGAGCGGGCCAACCAGCACAAGTAACGGTCGCCACGAACATGGCTGGTCGCGGCACCGATATCAGATTGGGGGCGGGGGTAGCCGAGCGAGGTGGGTTGTTTGTAATTTTGTCGGAATATCATGACTCCCGTAGGATCGACCGGCAATTATTTGGCCGTTGTGCTCGGCAGGGCGATCCCGGTGGATGTCAGGCAATCGTTTCCTTCCAAGATGATATATTCCGGGTGAACGTGCCATTTTTGACCGACGTGGCGCAACGGCTGACTGCCTTCAATAAATGGCTTTCTCCGCTGCTGCTGCGTTTGTTACGACATTCGGCGCAACGGGCCGCCGAGCGCCGCAATTCAGCCGAGCGGATGCGGAATCTTCGCCTTGACGGGCGGCAGGCGCGTATGCTCGCGTTTTCTGGGCGGGGTGAGTAGCGTCCAGCGTTCCCGACGTACTGGTGAGGGCGCGAGAAGATGCCGCGGAAGCGGCGGCAGAAGGCTCTGGCATCCTCAATGCACCCGAAGCTCTTGGGCAACCTGGGCTGGTATTTCAGCGTTTTGAAGTGAGCGTCCGAGCAAGGGTTGTCGTTGGACGTCTGCGGCCGGCTATGCGACTTGATGGCTCCGAGATCGCTGCGCAATGGCGCCGTCGCCTTTGCTTTCATCGGTCCGCCGCGCCCGGCTTCGGGCTGGGGGTCGATTGGAGCGCGGTCGAAAAATACCGCGCCCCGTAGCGCTACTCCGCCGCCATCGCCCTCGGCGCCGCACTGGTAAAACGAGCCATCATCTCAGCAGCGTTGCGGGTGAGGATCTGCTGGCGTTCGTCCTCGGAAATCCGTGCTTCCGTCAGCGCCTTGCGGGTCCAATCGACGCCGAACTCCGATCCGTCCGTGCCGCACACGATCCTATCGGCACCGTAAAGCGCCACGGCTGCTTCGATCGCGCGGGGCCCGAACGAATTGCAATCGACATAGACCTTCGCCTTACGGATGCGGGACGAGGGCAGTTCTTCCTTCGGCGTATCGAGCAACGATCGGTGATCCATCCGCTCGACTTCGTAAGGAAGATTGCCGCCAAGGTTGTGGACCACCGGGGTCACGTTCGGATAATCCGCCAGGAAATCCGTCAGGCACAGCGTCACCATCACCGACGATAGCGACGCCTGCATATCCAGCGTGCCGTTGCGGCGGCGGGAATTATCCGTCTCGGCGGCCACCTTGGGGAACGCGTCGCCGGGGCGCGGTCCGTGGTGGATGAACAGGACCGCCTGGTGGCGATTCAGCACGTCCAACAGCGGCCGCGCTGCCTCGGCATCCTTGCGCGTCAAGAACAGGTTGCCGGGAACCTGCACCCCGATCATGCCCGGCAACGACAAAGCGCGTTCCAGTTCCGTCGCCGCGGCGTTCATGTCCGTCAGCGGCAAAGCGGCGAAGGCGGCGAAACGGCCGGGATGGTCCTGGCATATTTCGGAAAACCGGTCGTTGACGCGCCGGCACAGGGGGCCGGAGACTTCCGGCGGTTGGGATTCAATCCAGCAGAATCCGCCGACGATCGACAGCACGCTGGTTTCGACGCCTTGGCGGTCCATGCGGTTGAGATGGAAGTCCACATCGTCGAAGGCCTCCGACAGCGGCGCAGGGGCCATACGCGGGGCTTTCAGCACTTCGGTCCCGTCGTCGTTGCGCAGAATCCGAGGCTCCCGCTCCCGGGCGCGCAGGGCGTCGGCGACTTCTGCGGGTCTCCAATGGGCATGCACATCGATCATGGCTTTTACTCCCCTGATTATGCGGGGAGGTTAGACCTGTAGGCGCGGGGCGCAAGGTTGCATCCCCCCAATCGCCCGATCCAGCACATGCACCATCGCGGCCGTCCCGATCACCGGGATCAGCAAATTCAGCAGCGGCACCGTCCCGGCCATCGCCATCGCCGCGCCCTGCGCCAACACCGTCCACCGAGCGGCGCGGTAGACCTGCTCCGCCCCGGTCCGGTCCATGCGGCGCATCGCCACGGCCATGAACAGCCCACGCCCCATCCCATACGCCGCGATTGCCCAGCCCAGCAGCAGCCCGACGCCCGGCACCAGCAGCACGCACAGCAGCGCCAGCACGTTGAGCAGCAGAATGCGCAGCCCCAGTCCCAGGCCGAGCCAGATTTGGGACATGATGGACGCCCCAACGGCCGGGGCTAAACCAGGGTACCACCGCCGCTCCACCGCTCGGGCGATGGGTTCGATGAACAGGGTGCCGATCATCGCGGCCAGCGGCAGGAACAGCCACAGCGCCAGGGCCCACGCCGCCACCGACCCCAGGATGTCCGCCACCCAGGCCCACCACCCGTGCAATTCCAGCATCCAATGCACGACGCCGATGGTCAGGACATGCAGCCCGAAGAACACGAGGGCGGACAGCGCCAGGCTCTGCACCAAGACGAAGATGAACACCCGGTCGTCGAGCTGCCCCAACGCGCGGGCCAACGGGGTAAACACCGCGTTCACGACAGCCCCAGCTCGGCCAGGATTTCCCCGGTATGTTCCCCCAGCCCCGGCGCCGGGCCGGGCGCGCGGGATGGGGTGCCGGCGAACCGAGCGGCCGGACGGGGCTGGCGGACGCGCCCGAGGCCGGGCTGATCGAATTCGACGATCAGCCCGTTCGACACCACCTGCGGGTCGGACAGCAGCTCCCGGCGCGTTAGGACGGGGGCGCAGGGAACCTGAGCGGCGTCCAGGCTTAGAAGCCAGTCGGCGGAATGACCGGTGGCGAACACCTCCCCTACCAAGGTGATGCGTTCGCCGGCGTTGGCGGATCGCAGCGCACCGGTGCGAAACCTAGAATCGTCGATCAGTTCGGGGCGGTTCAGGACGGTGCACATACCCCGCCACTCCGCATCCGACAGCGCGCCGGCGGTGATGTATCCGTCCAGGGTTTTGAAAACCAAATCGGGGGCGGAGCCCGGGCGGGCGCCGGGATCGGGCTGGTCAACCAGCGTGAGGTCCTGCATTCCCTCGGGCCAGAGGTAGGCGACCACGGTGTCCAGCATGGACAGGCGGACATGCTGGCCCTCGCCCCGCACGGCTTTGTTGTACAGCGCGGCGCAGATCGCCTGTGCGGCGGCCAATGCGGTCGTTTTGTCGGCGATCAGGGTGCGCACCATGCGCGGGCGGCCCGTTTCGGTGTCGCGCTGGATGTCGGCCAAACCGGACAGCGCCTGGATCACGGGATCGTAGACACGTTTGCGAACATACGGGCCGGTTTCGCCGACGCCGCTGATGGACACGTAAATCAGACCGGGGTTGATCGCGCGCGCCGCGGGTTCGCCGAAGCCCAGCCGCTCCGCCACGCCGGGCCGGAAATTCTGCACCAGCACATCGCTGACCGCGATCAGCTTGTGCAGCACCGCCAGCGCGTCCTTCTGCTTCAGGTCCAGCACGATGGACCGCTTGCCGCGGTTGGACGACACGAACGCGGGGGTCATGGAGCCGCGGCGCATGATATCGCCCTCCGGCGCTTCGACCTTGATCACGTCCGCGCCCTGGTCGCACAGGATCATCGCCGCGTGCGGGCCGGAGACGACGGATGTGAGGTCGAGGACTTTGACGCCCCGCAATGGTCCGGTCATGCCCAGAACCCCGGCTCGTTCGCGGCCGAAGCCGCGATGTAGGCCGGCCGCGCGGTGGCTCGGTCGCGGAAAAGAAGTAGACTTTCCGCCAAGGGCTGTTCTAACCGCGTGGCCCAGGTCAGGCAGGTCGTCAACAGCATATCGGCGCCGGTGAAACGATCCCCCATCAGCCATGGGCGGCCGTCGTCCAGCGTTCGGGCAACACTGCCAATCTGGCGCTGGAAATACGCCAAGGCGGCGGTAACGGCGAGGGGCGCTTCACCGTAGATGCCGGGCAGACCCAGGTGCCGGCGCACCACGTACAGGCTGGTCGCGTCCAGCTCCGCCATGATGAAATACGCCCATTCGTCGTAACGGGCACGTTCGCGCGGGGCGGCCGGGACCAGGATGTTGTCCGGGGTGCCGTAGGTAGTGGATAGATACGTAATGATCGCGGCACTTTCGGTGATGGTGAAATCGCCGTCCACCAGCGTGGGGACTTTCTGCCTGGGATTAACGGCCGTGTAACGTTCGGTCTTTGTCTGACCGGAACGCGGGAGAATGGGTTCGCACCGGTATGCCAATCCGAGTTCGTGCAGCGCCCAGTGCGCGCGGATCGTGCGCGTCGTGGTGGCGCCCCAGAGGACAAGATCGGTCATTACCAGGGCTCCACGGATGGCCGAATATCCATTTCGAAGGTCCATCCGTCTCGAGGTTGGGTGTGCAGGGTCCAATAAGCTTCAGCGATAGTGTCCAGCGCCATCAGGCTCCCTGCTTCGGGGGGAGGCGCATTGGGGCCGAAGCGTGCGCGGCGGCGCGCGTGGATGGCGGGGCTGTCCACACCGCCGTCGATAACCAGATGCGCGACGTGAAGGCCTTGCGGGCCGAACTCCCGCGCCAAGGATTGCGCGACCGCGCGCAGCCCGGCTTTGGCGGAGGCGAAAGCGGCGAAGCCGGCGCCGCCGCGCAGGCTGGCGGTGGCACCGGTGAACAGGATGGTGCCCTTGCCTCGGGTCAGCATGTGGCGCGCGGCCTCCCGGCCGGTGACGAAGCCGGCGAAGCAGGCGAGTTGCCAGACCTGCTGGAACAGTTTTCCGGATGTTTGCAGCGCGGGCTTGTGGGTGTTGGCGCCGGCGTTGAACAGGCAGATTTCGATCGGGCCGATGTCGTGCTCGATGGTTTCGAACAGGGCGATCATCGCAGCTTCGTCCCTTGCATCGCAGGCGAAGGCGAGGGCTTTGCCGCCGGCCGCTTCGATGGCGGCGATGTGGGGCGCGGCTTTTTCCGCCGACCGCCGCACCAGACACACGGCGTAGCCGTCCTTGGCGAAGCGGCGCCCGACCGCGGACCCGATGGCATCCCCGGCGCCGACTATGACGGCAACTTTATCCATGTGGCCTCCTGTTCGGAACGACGCTACCCTGTCCGCAACTCATGAGGAAACCTGCCATGAAAATCGCGAAGTTCGAGGACCTGCATTGCGACGCCGGCTGGCGCACGTTTTCGTTTCTGAAGGTCACCACCGACGACGGGCTGGTCGGCTGGTCGGAATACACCGAGGCCGACGGCAGCCGCGGCCTTTCCTCCGTCATCCACGGCATGGCGGAGGGGCTGATCGGGATGGACCCCCGCCCCATCCAGCAGATCGATTCGTTGCTGTATGTGCGCCAGGTCCAGGCCCCCAACGGGGTGAACCAGCGTGCCATTGCCGCCATCGAAAACGCGCTACTGGACATCAAAGGCAAAGCGCTGGGCGTGCCGGTGTACGAGTTGTTCGGCGGCCCGGTGCGCGACCGCATCCCGGTCTATTGGTCGCATTGCGGCACCTACCGCGTGCGCAACGCGGAGGCGGTGGGCGTGCCGCCGCTGCGGAACTACGACGACGTGGCGGCGCTGGGTGCCGAGGTGAAGCGGCGCGGCTTCAAGGCGTTGAAGACGAATATTTTACCGTTCGACGGGGAGAAGCTGGTCGGCTTCGGACCGGGGTTTGGGCGGTCTCCGGGGCATCCCGAGCTGAATGTGGACCGACGCACGTTGCAGGCCGTGCGGGACACGCTCGGCGCATTCCGCGACGGGGCGGGGCCGGACATGGGCCTGCATCTGGACATCAACTACCATTTCAAGACCGAGGGGAACCTCCAGGTCGCCAAAGCCGTCGAACCCTACGACCTGACGTGGCTGGAAATCGACAACTGGGACCCGCAGGCTCTGGCGCTCATTCGTTCGCGCGCGCCTTGCCCCATTGCCTCGCTGGAGTCGGTGTGCGGGCGGCGGGCGTTT
>JANXTL010000173.1 GCA_025352375.1 Acetobacteraceae bacterium
CGCAGACCGCGAGCGCCGCGGTGGTCCCAAGCGCCGCCATAACACCCAATGAAAGGACCGTCAGGCTCAGCGGATAGTCAATACAGCCTCGTACGACCGAACATGGAATTTTCATCCGATGATACGCCATTGTGTCAACCCTCCACCCGTGTCTCGCACTCACGGGCGAGCCAAAATTTAAGAAATGAGACTTCCCGCGAGCAGAGAAGCACATTAATGTGTCGTTTATCGCAAAAAATGGGCGAAGTCAACCCGAAGTTTGTTCCAATCAGGGTCGTTTGGTCCTCCCCCGAAAGACGATTTCGACGGCCTGGGCTCGGTTCGCGACAAAGCACTCGCACCCTTGTACACGTTAATGAGTCTCAAAGGTACCCATCCATGCCCGTCAGCGCCGTCTTCGCCGCGACATTCTGGCGTCGTTTTACCAGGTCCGCGGCCGCCGTCGTATGCGCTGCCCCGATCGCGGCGATCTTCGCGCGATACCCGCTCCCCATTTGGCCGCTGGTCGCGATGCTGGCAGCGTACTCCGTTGCTCTGTGGCGCTGGCCGGCGCTCTATCTCGTTGTCCTCCCCGCCGTCCTGCCGGCGCTCGACCTCGGGCTCTGGACCGGGTGGGCCATGATCGACGAAGCGGATTTGTTCCTGCTGGCGACGCTGGCGGTTCTGGTCGTGCGCGACCCGCCCGCGCTGACGGACCTGACGCCGCGTCGCTGGCCAAGTGTCATCCTTCTGCTGTTCCTGGCTTCCTACGCGATCGGTCTCATCATCGGGCTCGCCGCCCCGCTCGGATACACGGGGCAATCCAGCAACCCCTATCTCCGTCCGGACAACGCGTTGCGGCTCGGCAAGGGCTTGGCCGAGGCGCTGGTGCTGCTACCCTTTCTGTGCCATCGCTACCGCACTAGTGCTAACACGTTGCGCCTCCTCAGTTGCGGTATCGCCATCGGGCTCGTCGTGGTGACCGTCATCGTGCTGTGCGAGCGGGCCTTATTCGCCGGCATATTAGATTTTACGACGGATTACCGGGTGGCCGGGCCATTCTCCAGCATGCATGTCGGCGGCGGGCATATCGGCGCCTACACAGCGCTGGCCTTGCCCTTTGCCCTCGCGCTGGGGCTGCTGTCGATCCGGTGGCTGCCGGTGTTAGCCGTTGGCGGGATCGCCGGCAGCTACACCTTGATCGTCACCTTTGCCCGCACCGGCTATGCCGCCGGGATGATGGGTTGTGCGATAACGGGCCTGGCGTTGCTGCCGGCGAGCTGGCGACGCGGTGGCCTGGCAAGAGTGGTGCTGGCCGTCGTCCCCGGCATCCTGGTGGCCGCCGCCGGCGCGTTCGCGGCCTCCTCCACCGTGATGCGGTCGCGGGTCGCGTCCGCCGCGACCGACCTGCTCACGCGTGAAAGCAACTGGCGGGCCGGCTGGGCGGTGCGGGATCGCGACCTTGCGACTCAAATATTCGGCATGGGCCTTGGCACCTACCAACGCACGATGCTGTCTCGCTCCACGGTGAACCGGCCGAGCGATTTTGCGCTGGAGGGGGACGACACCGGCCGCTTCGTCCGTATACGCTTGGAAAGCCCGTTCTACCTCGGTCAAAAGGTCGCCCTTCCCCGCACCGGCTCGGTACACCTGACGCTACAGTTCCGGGGCGATACCGAAACCGCCGGTCTGGTGTGGGCCTTGTGCGACAAGGTCCTGCTGTACTCGGATCATTGCCAGGAGGGGCGATTTTCTCCGAGCGCGGCAAATGCCTGGAAAACCGTGTCGGCGGTTATACCGGTCGACGGCCTGGGCGCCGGGGCGCTCGGCGATCTGATCCATCGACCCGTGGAGCTGGCCCTGTTCGGGACCACGACCGGCACCACCATCGCGATCAGCGACGTCAGCCTGACCGATTCGGACGGCCACCCGATCCTGGCCAATGGGGACTTCCGCCACGGCATGGATCGCTGGCTGTTCACCGACGACAGCCATGTGTCGTGGCGTATTCTCAACGAGTATCTGATGCTGCTGTTCGAGACCGGGGTCGTGGGATTGGCCGCTTACCTCGCGATCGCGGGCCTGGCGATCGCGGGCGGTGTTCGAGCCGCTTTACAGGGCGATACCATCGGCGGCGCCATCGCGGGTTCGGTCGTGTCGTTCCTGCTCTCCGGGCTGTTCGACAACGTCCTGGAGGCACCGCGGATCGCGACGCTTTACTTCCTGGTCTGCTTCGCCGGATTGCTGCTGTGGGAGGTCAGGCCGTCCCCCCCACCGTCAGACCGGACAGCTTGATCGTGGGCTGACCCACGCCCACCGGCACGCCCTGCCCCGCTTTGCCGCAGGTGCCGATACCGGGGTCGAGTGCCAGGTCGTCGCCGATCATTTCTACTTTGGTCAGCGCATCCGGCCCGTTGCCGATCAGCGTCGCGCCTTTTACCGGGGCGCCGATCTTGCCGTCCTCGATCATGTACGCCTCGCTGGCAGAGAAAACGAATTTCCCCGACGTGATATCCACCTGACCGCCGCCGAAATTCACCGCGTAAAGCCCGCGCTTCACCGACCGGATCATTTCGTCCTTGGTGTTCTTGCCGCCCAGCATGATGGTGTTGGTCATGCGCGGCATGGGGGAGCACGCATAGGACTCGCGTCGCCCGTTGCCGGTCGGTTTCATGTTCATCAGCCGGGCGTTCAGGCGATCATGCAAATATCCGACCAGGATACCGTCCTCGATCAAGACAGTGCGGTTGGTGGGGGTACCCTCATCGTCGATGGTCAGGCTGCCGCGCCGGTCTGGCATGGTACCGTCGTCGATCACGGTGACGCCGCGGCTCGCGACCTGCTGCCCCATCAGGCCGGAGAAGGCCGAGGTTTTCTTGCGGTTGAAGTCGCCCTCCAGTCCATGGCCGATGGCTTCGTGCAGCAGGATGCCGGGCCAGCCGGAGCCGAGCACGACCTCCATCTCGCCGGCGGGGGCGGGCTTGGATTCGAGGTTGACCAGGGCTTGACGCAGCGCTTCGTCGACGGCGTAGCGCCAGGTTTTCTCACCCGTGACGGCATCGTAGGCGAAGCGGCCGCCGGTGCCGTAACTGCCGGTTTCGCGGCGGCCATCTTTTTCGACGACGACCGAAACGTTCAGACGCACGAGGGGCCTTATGTCCGCCAGGCGGTTGCCGTCGGCGCGCATGATCTGGACCGCCTGCCATTCGCCGCTTATCGAGGCCATCACCTGCACGATCCGGCTATCTCTCCCGCGCGCGTAGGCGTCGATTTCGCCCAGCAAGCCGGTACGCGCCGAGAAGTCCATTTCCTTCAGGGGGTTGGCATCGGAATAAAGCCGGCTGTTGGTAGCGCGCGGCGGCTCGGCGATCGTCCCGGATTTGCCCATCGCTACGGCCGCGACACTGGTGGCGGCACGGCGGAGGGCGGCCTCGGACACCTCCCCTGCGTGGGCATAGCCGGTTGCCTCCCCTGCGACGGCGCGCAGGCCGAAGCCGTAGGTGGTGTCGAAACCGGCGCTGCGGATGACGCCATCGTCGAGGGCGATACTCTCGCTTTCCCGGTATTCCAGGAAGAGTTCGCCGTCGTCGCTGCCATGCAGGGCGTTGGCGACGAGTTTTTGGGCCGTGTCCTGGTCCAGCGCGGCATCGGGCCGGTCGAAAAACAGCGCGTCGGTGGCGGCGAGGGCGGTCATGCAGTGGGTCCTTCCCGAGGGGGGCGTTGGGGGGAAGATGGGGGGTCTGTGGGCGTTTGGCCAGGGGAGCGATGCATCCGTGGGTGGGCCGACGTATCCCGTGGCGCCTCTATCTACGCAACCGGTGTCAGTCGCGCTGCCGTCGATCGGCCGGCCAGCTCTCAACGGAACAGAGAAGCAGCCTGAATGCGAACACCGGGCAGCAGCGACGGCTCCAATATGCCATCTCGGCCGACACGTTCGACCGAAGCGTAGCCATCGGCCGTCGGTGCCCGGCAAACCTCGACTTCGCCGGCGGTCAGATCGACGATCCAAAATTCCGGAATGGCGTGACGGGCATAGAGCATGGGCTTGACGGTGCGGTCGTAGTTCAGACTGGTATCGGCCACTTCGATCAACCACAAGACGTCGGCCGGTTGAGCGTGAGCGTCCCGGTAGAAGTCCGGCCGAGGCTTCAAGAGCGCGAAGTCCGGCTCGGGCTCGCTGAGATCGTCGAGCCGCACCGGCCCTTGGACCGAGACCATGGCGCGCTCGCCGACCGCACGCCACAGCGCATGGCTGAGCCCGATGACAGTGTCGTGGTGATAACTGCCGATCGGCGACATGGCGACAAGCTCTCCGTCAATGAGCGCGACTCGGTCGCGCTCGCTCAATATGCCAGCCTCGGCCATCCGGTAATATTCGGCCACCGTGATGGGGCGGCGCGTTACCCACGGATAAGCAGTCAGGAGGCGTGGTTCGTCGAGCACGGCCATCTCCTTGGTTTCAGCAAGTACAACATTAGACCATGATCGTTTGAGGTCGCACGCGATCTCGGCGTTGGTTCATGGTCTAAGCCTTTGTTTGAGAGGGTGATTCACGCCCGAGGTTGAAGTCAACCTCAAGCGATCACGCTCTAGAACAGGACGGCAGGGCCGTGCAACCATGGGCGGCCATAGGTGAACCGACGATCGAAGCAGTCTCGGATTCGGTGCGCCAAGGCACACCGTGCGGACAGCTACGCCGCCGCGACGACCCGTTGGCGCGACGGCAGAGGTATCGGATGCCTCATGTCCCGCGCCGCCTCGATCCAGATGCCGATCGCGTCCTGGACGTTGCAAACCGCTTCCTCCGGGGAGGCGCCGTCGCTCATGCAGCCAGCCAGATCCGGAACGCGCGCCAGAAAGCCGCCGCCCTGCTCATTGGGCAGAGGTTCGATCGCGACGGGGTATGTCACGTGCATCGTCTGTGTGTCCTCACGGCCTCGACGAAGCCGACCAAGTGGCGAATGTAGACCGGTTCGATTGGCCGTTTATAGGGGTTCGTCCATGCGCCGACGGCTCTGCATTTACGGTCGAGGCAGGCATGGTCGCGCGCTTGCCGAATGCGCCCATTCGTTCAAACTGGGCACCCCCAACCAACCGAGCACAGCCATGTCCCGCGTCCTGCACCGATCCGGCGCCGTTCCCCCCATCGCGGTTCGCGGTGAGGGAATTTATCTCCACACTGCCGACGGCCATGCCATCATCGACGCCTCCGGCGGTGCGGCCGTCGCCGCACTCGGGCATGGCAACCGGCGGATCGCCGAGGCCATCGGGCGCCAAGCGGCGACCATGGCCTATTCCCATACCGGCGCATTTTCTAACCAGCCGGCCGAAGACCTCGCCGAGATACTCCTACAGGACGAGCCCGGCGGCCTGACGCGGGCGTGGTTCTGCTCCTCCGGGTCGGAGGGGAACGAGGCCGCGATCAAGCTGGCCCGGCAATATTTCCTCGAAATCGGCCAACCCCAGCGCGTCCGCACCATTGCCCGGCTGCAATCCTACCACGGCACAACGCTGGGGGTATTGTCGGCGGGCGGCAACCTGATGCGCCGCGAAAAATTCCTGCCGATCCTGAGCCAAACGCACAGCCTGGTGTCCCCCTGCTTCCCCTACCGCTTCCAAAACGACGCCGAAACCGACGGGCAATATTTGGACCGGCTGACCGAGGAGCTGGAGGCTGAATTCCAGCGCCTCGGCCCCGCCACGGTCATGGCATTCCTCGCCGAACCCGTCGTCGGCGCCACCACCGGCTGCGTCGCGGCCCTGCCCGGCTATTTCCAGCGCGTGCGAAAAATCTGCGACCGCCACGGCGCCCTGCTGATCCTGGATGAAGTGATGTGCGGCATGGGCCGCACCGGCACCATGCACGCCTGGGAACAGGAGGGGGTGACGCCGGACATCCAGGTGATCGCAAAAGGCCTCGGCGGCGGTTATCAGCCGATCGGCGGTATTCTGATCCACGCCCGCATCGTTCAGGCGCTGGCCAATGGTTCCGGCGGTTTCCTGCACGGCCAGACCTACCAGGCCCACCCCGTCGCCTGTGCCGCCGCGCTGGAGGTGCAGCGCATCATCCGCGAGGACAATCTGCTGGCCAATGTCCAAGCCATGGGCAAACACCTGGAAGCCGCGCTGGTCGACCGCTTCGGCAATCACCGCCACGTCGGGGACATAAGGGGCCGCGGCCTGTTCTGGGCCATCGAGCTGGTCGCCGACCGCGCCACCAAGGAACCGTTCGATCCGGCGATGAAAATGAACGAACGGGTGAAGCAGAAGGCGTTCGAACGCGGCCTGTCCGGCTATCCAATGGGCGGCACGATCGACGGCAAGCGCGGCGATCACTACATCGTCGCGCCCCCCTACATCGCCACCGCCGCCGAGATCGACGCCATCGTCCAGCGGCTCGGCGATGCCGTGGACGCGGCGGTCTAGAGCGTGATCGCCTGAGGTTGACTTCAACCTCAGGCGTGAATCACCCTCTCAAACAAAGGCTTAGACCATGATCCAACGCCGAGATCGCGTGCAACCTCAAACGATCATGGTCTAGCGCCGCGCGTTACCAATGGCAGTCAACGGCCACAGCGCCGCCCGCCACCAAAACGCTATCGCCAACGTCGCGACGAAGCCGGTGACGCAGTACCCCACGGCCATGGCGGTGAAGCCGACACGCTCGATCAGCCAGCCTGCCGCCAGCAAACCCACCGGTAGCCCGTAGACCGCCATCATGCGCACGCCCATGACCCGGCCGCGATAACGCTCCCCGGACACGCGCAACAGCATGGCGAACAGCGGAATTTGGCAGAAATTCTGGGCGATGCCGGCCAAGATCAGGAAAACGCCTGCGCCGATTGGGTTGGGCATGAAAACGTATATCGGTACCATCGTGCACCAGACCAGCACCGCGCCGATGAAGGTACGTGCCGCGGGCAACGACGAACCCAGGATGCTGACGCCGATCGAACCGCAGAAGGCTCCGACCGAGAAGCATGCCAACAGGCACCCCAGCCCAAATTGATCCAGTTGGTAAACATCGCGGGCAATATAGGGCATCAATCCGCCGGTCAGCGGGATCACGGTTGCGTTGACCAGCACCGCCAGCCACATCCCCGCGTGCAGACAGGGGGTCCGCCAGACGTAGCGCATGCCGTCCACGACCTCCTGCGCGAAGGATGCGTGGCCGACGCCCTCCGCCCGGCGGTGCGCGAGGCCCCTGCCGCCCATCGCCGTCAGGACGCAGGCCGCAGCGTAACAAACGGAGATGATCAGGTAGGCGGGACCCAAGCCGGTCGCGGCGATGATCGCGGAGCCGGCCAGCGGTCCGAATATGCGGGAGCAATCGGACGTCGTGCCCGCGGCACCCATCGCGGTCATCAGCCGCTCCGGCGGCACGATCATGGCGATGAGGGCATTGCGCATCACGAGATCGGATGGCTTGACCACCCCGGCAAAGGTGGCGGCGATGAAGATGGGGATCGGGCCGAGGAACCCCGCGAACGTCAGCCCTGTCATGACGGCGGCGGTCAGCGCGTAGCTGGCGCGCATCGCGCACAACAGCCGCCGATGCCCGAACTTGTCCCCAGCCATCCCGAACAGCGGCGCGATCGGGCTTCCGAGGTAGCGCAGTGCCGCGAACACGGTCAGCAGCAGGACCGATTTCGTCTCGGTCAGGATGAACCAGCCGAGCATCAGGACTTCCATCTCGATGGCGCAGTTGGTGAGGAGGTCGGCGGGCCATTGAAACAGGAAGCCGCGCACCCGGAACGGCGACAGGATCACCGGGCCGCGTTCCCTTGCGCGCCGAGCGGCCAGACCGCGCGCCACCACCATCCCAGGATCGCGGCGGCGGCGACGAAACCGGCCACGCAGTAACCAACCGCCATCACGGTGAAGCCGACATGCTCGATCAGCACGCCGGCCAGCAGCAGGCCCATCGGCAACCCGTAGATGGCGAACATGCGCACGCCCATGACCCGGCCGCGGTATTGCTCGCCCGAGACGCGCAGCAGCATGACCGCCAGCGGTACCATGCAGAAGCTTTGGCAGATGCCGGAGGCCACCAGCATGACGGCGCCGCTGGTGGGATTGGGCATCAGCACGAACAGCAGCACGGCGACGTGCCAGATCAGCGTCGACACGAGCATAACGCGAGCCGCCGGCATCGCTTGCCCCACCAGGCTGACGGAGACGGACCCGATCAGGGAGCCGACCGAGAAACAGGCGGCCAGAACCCCCAACCCGATGCGATCCAGATGGTACACGTCCCGAGCGATGTACGGCATGAGCCCGCCGGTCAGCGGAAGTACCGTCGCGTTGACCAGCACCGCAAGCCACATGCCGGCATGCGCGCAGGGGGTCCGCCAGACGAAGCCAACGCCCTCGACGACCTCCTGCACGAACGACGCATTCCCCACCCCCGCCGCCCGGCGGTGCGCCAGACCGCCGCCGCCCATTCCGGTGAGGATCGTACCGGCGCCGTAGCAGGCCGCGATGACCAGATAGGCCGTGCCGATGCCGGCCACGGCGATGAGCGCGGCCCCCATCAGCGGACCGAAGATGCGGGAGAAGTCGGCGGTGGTTCTCGCGACGCCCATGGCGCCCATCAGCTGGCCTCCCGGCATGATGACTGCGACCAACGCATTGCGCATGGCCAGATCGGAGGGCCGCACCAACCCCGCCAGCGTGGCGGCGATAAAAATGGGAATGGGACCAAGAAACCCGGCGAAGCCGAGGATTGTCATGCCGGTAGCGAGGACTGCGTAGGTGCCGCGCATGACGCACAGCACATTGCGGTGCCCGAGCCGATCCCCCGCCATGCCAAACAGCGGCGCGATCAGGGTGCCGAGGTAGCGCAACGCCCCAAAAACCGTCAGCAAAAGGACGGATTGGGTCTCGACCAGGACGTACCATCCAAGGATCAGGACCTCCATCTCGATCCCAACGTTGGTCAGCAAATCCGCTGGCCATTGCATCAGGAATGCCCGCACCCGGAACGGGGACAGGAGGGAGTGGCGGGTTTGGACGTTCATTGCGTGCGAGCGTCCGGGGGAAGTGGGTTGGTGTCAAATGCGACGGGATTGGGCGGCTGCCTCGGCGATCGCGCGGGTGAGGTGGAAGACCGTGGTGGAGGGTGGGCCGAACGCATTGCCCTCATTGGCGCGCGCCGCGAGTTGCCGTTCCGCGCGTTGTTCGGCCTCGGCCAGCTGCGCCAACAGGCGATGGCAATTGGGAACCTTGCCCCCATTTGCATCATATTCGGGGCAGCGGTCCTGCAACATCTTCTGCACGTCCCGACGATGGTCTGGACGATCGTAGTCCTGAAAATGCAGCAGAAGCCAAACTTCAAAACAGGGATCGGAACGCGCGACGCCGATCCTCTTGTCTTTACATAAGCGCACGGCCTGGTCGTAATTCAGGTGCTCATCACGGTCGAAAACCGCCCAGACTTCGTCGTTTTCCTCGTAAGAGTCTTTTTTGCGGCGGGGCGGGGTTTTAGCGTCTGCGGCTTTCTTTGCGATGGTCATGGGGACGCCGGCGGCGGGAACGATGGCGATTTTGACGATGGTTCCCTGGAATTGGGTAGCGAGGGCGTAGAAATAGGCGGGTTCTGTGTTCCGTCCTTCGCAAAACAAAGTGAAGCGACGGTTCGGCACACGCTTGCCCACACGGCGTGCGAGCGAGGAGACCACGCGTCCTGCCACTGATCAGATGCCTACCGTCAGATCGGTGGCCCGCCCGGCAAAGGGGATGGCTCCATAACGACCTTGGAGGTAACCACGCGCAAGATCGTCCGACTTGCGCGTTCGGAATTCAGTGAGGGGATAAAGATGAGTTGCCCCTTCCCGGTCTTTTTCAGTGAACCAGACTTGATCGCGACGCAGGTGTTTAGAGAACAACAGGTTTGTGTCGTGGGTAGTGGCGATCAGCTGGGCACCATTGGGATTCGTTTTTTTCGATGCAAACAATTCGAACAGCAGTTCGCAAGCGTGGGTATGGAGGCTGGCGTCCAGTTCGTCTACGATGAGCGGGGTTCCGTCATCCAACGCCCGAAATACCGAGACGAGCAGCACCATGAGGCGTTGGGTTCCCATGCTCTCCCTCTTAAATTCGAGATATACGTTTTCATCGGATTTGTTTTTATGCGCCAATTTGATCGATCGCTTTTTCTGAGGGATCGCCGCTTCCTTCAAAGGCATGCCAAATTGTGTTTCAATGAGGGATCTGATCCCTTCCTGCAATTTTTGTGAACGTTCATCGAATTCTTGCTCGTTAACCTGGTATCCAACAATACCCGTGCCAGCGGCCGATAAGAATTGGATGATTCGGTCATCTTGATCTTTTCCCGCAAGCCGATCAGCGAGACCAAACGAACCGCTGGATTGCTCGGCATCGGTCTGAATCGATTGGAAGAATTTCTGAACTATTGATAGTTCTTCGTGCCGATTTTGAGCTGCCGCTGATAAAAACAGGCTGTTTGGTCTCGTCAACTCGGAAATTACCTGATTGCGTCCCTTTAGATTCCGTCCAAACCGAAATTTCATTTGCTCCCGTTCGAACAGGACCTGACGCTTATCGTGGGGGAACGAGTAGAGCCATTCTGCGACGAACGCTTCGTCAGTTGATTCGAATCCATAATGATATCGCACATTGTTGACGACGAAATCGATCTCGATCTGCGTTGGGGCAAGCTTGCATGCCGCTTCAAGCATGAAAGGCAAGCGCGGTATGGGAGCATTCGGCTCGCCCCCGCTGTGTGAGCTTCGGATGGCAAGCCGGGTCCAACGCATCGCGTCGATCAGATTGCTCTTGCCGGATGCGTTGGTGCCGTAAATGACGATTGCAGGCAGGAGGCGGTGACCCGGCACATGCGTACAAGCTATCAACCCGGCCGACGCATCGTCAAGCGACGACGCGACCAAGGACAATTCCTGCCTGTCGCGCAGGGAAAGATGGTTCGTAACCCCAAATCGGAGTAGCATGGGCACCTCGTCGACACCGATCCCACCATAAAAGCTCTATATTTGTCAATTCTGGACGAAAATCGGATTTTTCCTGCATAATGATTGCCGTTTGGGTAGGCGGCGGGGAATATCGCGCTCGTCCTGATCTTGCCATCCCCGCCCTTGACGCAGCGCAGCAAACCGCCAAATAGGGTGACATGCTCAACTTCTCTGACCTGACCGAACGCGAAGTCCTCGCCCTCGCCATCGCCAATGAGGAGGAAGACGGCCGCATCTACGTCGACATCGCCGAAGGCTTGCGCGCCGAATACCCCGGCAGTGCGTCGATGTTCACTGAAATGGCTGCCGAGGAAGGCGAGCACCGCCGCATGCTGCTGGACCTCTATCGCGAGAAATTCGGCGAACACATCCCACTGATCCGCCGCCAGGACATCCGCGGGTTCATCCACCATAAGCCGATCTGGCAGATCCAGCCGCTACAGCTCAACGCCGTTCGCGACATGGCGGAAAGCATGGAGGTCGAGACCCAGCTTTTTTACCGAAAAGCCGCCGCCCGCAGTGAAGATGTGTCCGTCCGGAAACTGCTGGGCGATCTCGCGGAAGCAGAGGTGCGCCACGAGCACATGGCGGAGGGCATTCGGGAAAAGAACCTGCCCGACGATGTCAAGGCGTATGAGGACGACCACGCCAAGCGGTCCTTCATCCTAAGGGTCATCCAGCCGGGTCTGGCGGGGTTAATGGACGGTTCGGTGTCGACGCTGGCCCCGGTGTTCGCGGCGGCATTCGCCACCGGCCGGTCCTGGGATGCGTTCCTGATCGGCCTCGCGGCCTCCATCGGCGCCGGCATCTCCATGGGATTTGCCGAGGCGCTGTCCGACAACGGCAGCCTCACCGGCCGGGGCGCGCCGTGGATTCGGGGGCTGATTTGCGGGCTGATGACCACGGCGGGCGGTATCGGCCACACGCTGCCGTTCCTGATCCCCGCCTTCTACACCGCGACCGCCGTCGCCGCCGCCGTGGTGGTGCTCGAACTGGCGATCATCTCCTGGATCCGCTGGAAATACATGGACACCCCGCCGTTATCAGCCGCCATGCAGGTCGCCTTTGGAGGGGCCTTGGTGTTCGCGACCGGCGTGCTCATCGGCAGCAGCTAGAGCGCGATCGCCTGAGGTTGACTTCAACCTCGGGCGTGAATCACCCTCTCAAACAAAGGCTTAGACCATGATCCAACGCCGAGATCGCGTGCAACCTCAAAAGATCATGGTCTAGGCGCCATTCGAGAAACACATTTGTGCGGCACGACTCCGCCGGGCTACCAAGCGGCCCGTCGTGACGAACGCCCCGATTCGGGGTCAGGAGATCATCATGAAGTCGTGGACCATGGCGTGTTTGGCCGGCGTGGCGCTGCTGGCGGCCTGTAGCGATGACACCAACGGACGCAACGGCAACGGCCTTAATGGGCCGCCCCCTGCCACCGGTCCTGGCCCGGGCGCTGGACCGGGACGCGCGCCCCCGGGCTCGCAGGAAGATCTGGTGCAGACCGCCGGCGATAAAATCTTCTTCGACGCCGACAAAAGCACCCTGACCGATCAGGCCCGCGCGACCTTGGATAAGCAATCCGCCTGGCTCCAGCAAAACCCGAACGTTCAGGTTTGGATCGCCGGCAATTGCGACGAACGCGGCACCGAGGAATACAACCTGGCGCTCGGGCAACGCCGTGCCAACGCCGACAAAGCGTATCTGATGGCACACGGTGTGGCCGCCACCCGCATGGAAACGATCAGTTACGGCAAGGCCCGTCCGATCGATCCGGCCGGGGGCGAGCAGGCCTGGTCGCAGAACCGGAACGCAATCACCTCGCTGAAGTGACCACATCGGACGTCGTTACCCGCCGCAAGTCCCGAGGGTAAGATTCGTCGAACGGCATCCCACGATGCAAGGTGCAGCGGTTGTCCCACACGACCAGATCGCCCACCCGCCAGGTGTGGCGATAGACGAGGTCGGGGCGGGTTGCCGCCTCGATCAGATCGGCGATCAGCAGGCGGCCCTCGGGGATCGGCATGTCCAAGACATGCGACGCGTGCGACGCGACGTAGACCGATTTCCGTCCCGTGCGCGGGTTGACCGACACCAGTGGGTGCTGGGACGGCGGCAGGGCGGCGTGTTCCTCCGGCGTGAAGTCGGTGAAACCCAGCTGCGCGCGGGAATGCATGAGGGAGTGCTGCGCCCGCAGCCCCGCGATCTGCTGCTTCATCGATTCCGGCAGCCGGTCATAGGCGGCGCGGCCATCGCCGAACTCCGTCTCCCCGCCTTCCGGCGGCACCGAATGGGCGTAGAGCATCGATAGCGCGCCGCGGATTTGTTTGAAGGAGCTATCCGTGTGCCACAGCCGGTTGCCCAGGTTCACCATCCGGTGGCGGGCGTTGCGGTCCTGCGGTTCGCCGGTCGCCGCGTCCAGGTTGGACACATCCACCATCTCCGGCTGGGCCAGCCGCAGCTTGATGCCGGGGCGATAAGACAACACGTAGCGCTCGGGTGGGCCGAACAGCCGAGCGAAGGCGATTTGCGAGTTATCGGTCAGATGCTGGCCGCGAAAGACCAGCACGCCGTGCCGGTCCATCGCGTCCTGAAGGTCCGCCACCGTGGCGTCGGGCAAGGGGTGGGCAAGATCCAGGCCCATGACCTCCGTCGCGAACCCTGGGTGCAGTTCCCGAACCGACAACGGCATGGTCGTTACGCCACGATATACTCGCACTTGAACCCGTTGCCCCAGCGCTTCACGTAGCCGCGCGAGGGGGAAGGGAAATGCGCGAAGCAGCACTGGGTGTCGGTGTCGCAGTATTTCTCCAGGAACGCTCGGCGGGTAGCCGCACCCTGCTTGCCGTCGTAGTCAACCCGCATCGCAAGGTCGGTGTACAACGCCTGCAAGGGCGAGTGGATCAGATCGCCGGTGAACACCGCGTCGTGCCGGCCCTTACCGACCGCGACCGCGTAATGATCGATTGTATGGCCGGGCGTCGGCAACAGGGTCACCAGGTCGTTCAACTGGTAGTCGCTGGTGATCACATCGCAGGCCTTGGCCTCCACGATGGGAATGACGCTGTCGACGATTGCCGGCAGGGCGGTCTTGGCATTCTCCGCCAGCCAGAAGTCCAGCTCGGTCTTGGAGAATAAATACCGAGCCTTGGGGAAGGTCGGGACCCAGCGGCCGTTCTCCAACCGTGTGTTCCACCCGACATGGTCGACATGCAGGTGGGTACACATCACAAAGTCGATGTCGTTCGGCGTCAGGCCGGCCCGCTTCAGGCCGTCCATGAACGCGGTGTCCTTCTTGTGGTGCCACAGCGGGCGGGCGGCGCGGTCCTTATCGTTGCCGATGCAGCTGTCGACCAGGATGTTGTGGCCGCCAATCTGCACGACATAGGCCTGGAAGCACAGCACGAGGTTGTCGTCGGCATCCATGGCGGCGGGTTGCAGCCAGTGCCGGTTCTCGTCCAGCACGCCCTTGCTCAGGCCGGGCAGGAATTCCAGCGCGGGGGTGAAGCCGCACTCCATCTCGATGATGCGGTGAATGGTCGCACCACCGGCTTTGAATGTCAGGCTCATGGTGTTGGCTCCCCTCTGGTCGTTTTCGTCGAACCGATGTTAGCTGCCCGGGACGCCGCCGACAAACCGGGCGGCCCTGGGGGGATGTTCAATGGCCGAGGCGAATTCGCTCAGTCCCGAGACGATGATCGCGCAGATGAAGGCGAACGGTGTCACCGACATCGTCTGGTTGCCGGACAGCGAGACAAATTTTCTGTATTTGCTCATGAGCTCCGATCCCGATTTGCGGCTGATTGGCGTGACGCGGGAGGGGCATGCGTGTTCGATCGCCGCCGGGCTGTATGCTGGCGGGCGCAAGCCGATGATCCTGATCCAGAACACGGGGATGCTGGAATCTGGCGATTCCATCCGCGGCTGGCTGATGGGGCTGGACGTGCCCGTGGTGATGCTGGTGGGCTATCGCGGCTACACCCGTCATGGGGTCATTACGGATACGGTCGCGCATTACACCGAGCGGTTTTTGATGGCCTTCGATATTCCTTTTTACCTCGTTGAGAACGATAGCGATGCGGATCGCATTTCGACCGCGTTCGCGTTAGCGGAGAAGACGAAAAAGCCCGTTGTCGTTCTGATCGGCGACGAGTTCCACGGTTTCAATCGGTAAGGGGTTTCAGCCATGATGCACACAGCCGATCTGATCGAAGCCTTCGCCAGGCATCGCGGCGACGCGATCGTCATCTCCGGCCGCGGCGGGCGGCATTGGATACAACATTCCGACACTGCATTGGACATTCCTCTGGGCGATCCCGCGATGGGTGGGCATGCCGGGTTCGCGCTGGGATTAGCATTGGCGCAGCCTGGGAAACGGGTGGTTCTGTTCGATTCCGAGGGCGACATCCTCATGAGCATGGGGCAGTTGCCGACCATCGCCGAACAGGCGCCGGCGAATTTTTATCATTTCGTGTTAGATAATGAGGTTTATGCGACAACCGGCGGGCAGCCCGTGCCGGGTTCGAAAATTGTCGATTACGCGGGGATCGCGCGTTCCTCGGGCTATCCGCGGGCGATGAATTTTTACGAAATCGACGCGTTCACCCATGCGTTGCCGGGAATTCTGGACGCGCCAGGGCCGGTGTTCGTGTCGTGCAAGGTGTATCCGGAGGTCGAGAATACGCCAATCGGCCAGCGTGTGCGATGGCGGAAGAAATCGGCCTCCGAGGTCGTGCGGGGATTGCGGGGCGCCCTCGGCGTAGGGTGAGGCTTAAGGCTCGGAACGGTTGAACAGCCGGGCGTACACCGCGCCGTCCGGGGTCCGCCCAGCCGCGAAATCCTCCTTGCGGTCGTTGTCTGGGTTCTGGGTCCCCGGTCGCCGAACATGTCGCGCGAAATGCCGTTGGGGGTGGTGCCGAGGCCGTTTCCACCGAAAGCGGCACGCACCATGCGGGTGCGGGCGTTGTAGGGGCCCAATTCCCCCGTCGCCACCGATACGACAGCGGCCGGTGCCAGGGATTGGGCACCGGCCGGGAGCTAGGCGATCAGGGCGGCGAGCAGCAGAATGCACGCCTCGAGCATGTTATCGAGCCGCCGGCAGTTCGATCGCGACGACGCGGAAGCCGGGGGTGGCGTCCTTGGTGGCGCCTTGCTGGGACAGACCCTGGATGCTGCGGCCATTGAAGTAGAAGCCGTTGATGGACATGCCGTTGATGGACATGCCGTTGATGGAGACGCCGGCATGGGCCGGCATGGCGCCGAACAGCAGAGCGACGGTGAGGCTGGCGAATGCAAAGGTCTTGATCATGTTGGTATCTCCTGTTTTTCACAAGGACCTTGTGCCCTCGTTCGATACCCAGACCATACAGAAGCTTCGTATCGCCACGATGTCGCCGGCGGGGTTTCGTGTATCGCCTGTATTGTGGGACGTGAAAAATGTACCGCCACCCTTTTTGGGGCCAGGCGAGGCGCCCGCAGTCCGGAGCGCCGGCAAGGCCGGGCGTAGCTTGGCGCCGGATTCCGATGCGCCCGCGTCGCCGGGACACACCCGATCCCGCCGCTTACCGATTGCCTTCTCGGGTCAGCTCGGTCCTGCCGAAGAGGCAAAAGCGGCACTGGCAAGGGTCACCGAGGCCTCATCGACGGATCTCAGGATGTTCGCGCAGCAGCGCGCGTCCTGGCACCGGCCGGAGGGATTACGAATACATGCGATGTCCCTTATGTCTTCTGCCGCAAATAATGCATCTCATCCCCCGTCCAACCCACCGCGTTCGGCACGGTGTAGAACAACTCGGCGATCATCGCCTTGAATTTCCACACGCCGTTCACGCGCGCATAAACATCGTCGTAACGGCCGGCCACGACGTAGCTGACGCCGAAGCGGCCGTAGCGGGCTTCCAGATACGATGTACCGGTGCCGGTATCGCCGGCGACCTCAACATCGTGGCTATGGATGAATTGCTTGATGAAGAAGCGGTCGCGCTCGCCCATGGCGCGGAAACCGCGGTCGATGGCGTCGATGCCCTCATGCCGAGCGAGGTAACCCAGCTCGACCACCGCGTCGTCGGTGAACAGGGCGCGGCATTGTTCGTAATGGCTTTCGTTCAGGCTGGCGTGGTAGCGGTTCCGCAGGCGGCGGATGTCTTCGATATCTTCCAGGCGCTGGATGCGTTGTTCCAGGGTCATGACATTTCCACCTCTTGTCCGGCCGCCATCCTCGCGGCTATGTCGGCGCGCCAGGCTGCGAATTCCTCGCCGCTCCAGGCGTCGTGTTTGCCGATCGCGTAGGCGCGGGCGTTGCGGTAGTAGACCAACGCGTTGCGGCGGTTGGCGGCGAAATTATCGCGGGTGGCGACCACTTTGCCGGGCACGCCCATGACCACCGAACCCTCGGGAATGACGGCACCGGGCGGCACCAGAGCCATCGAGCCGATAATGCTCCGGCGGCCGATTTTAGCACCGTCCATCACCACCGACCCGATGCCGATCAGGCAATCGTCCCCAATCTCCGCCCCATGCACCACGGCACGGTGCGCGATGGAGCAGTAATCCCCGATCGTCGTCCCCTTGCCGCCGCCGAGGTGGATGACCGCGCCGTCCTGCACGTTCGTGCATCTCCCGATGCTCACGCCGGCGGTGCCCTCCGACCGGATGACGGAGTACGGCCAAAAACTGCTGCCCTCCCCGGCGATGACGAGGCCGAAGATGCGGGCAGTAGGATCGACGAAAGCGGGCCGGTCCAGCTTGACGTTGGGGCCGAGGGCGAAGGTCATGGACGGTGTTTCCCGATGGAATGGCGGCAGGCTACCAGTCCTGCTATGGTGGCGCCATAAACACAGGAGTGTCCCCATGGCCCCGCCCCCGCCGTTCGGTGCGAATTCCCCCGCTGCCCGCGACATCGCCTCGGTGTTGCATCCCTATACCGACCTGAAAACGCACCTGACGGCCGGGCCGGTGGTGATCAGCCGCGGCAAGGGTGTGCGGGTATGGGACGACGCCGGCAAGGATTATATCGAGAGCGTGGCGGGGTTGTGGTGCGCCTCGCTAGGCTTCGACAATGAACGCCTGGTGCAGGCGGCGATGACGCAAATGCGCAAGCTGCCCTTCTACCACGCCTTCACCGCCAAATCGCACGAGCCGATGATCGACCTGGCGGAGATGCTGCTGGAACGTTCGCCCGTCCCCATGAGCAAAGTGTTCTTTGCCAACTCCGGCTCCGAGGCGAACGACTCCGCCATCAAAATGGTCTGGTATCTGAACAATGCGCTGGGCCGCCCGAAGAAGAAGAAACTCATCGGCCGGTTGAAGGGCTACCACGGCATCACCATCGCCGCCGCGTCTCTCACCGGACTGCCCGCCAACCACCGCAGCTTCGACGTGCCCCTGCCGGGGTTCGTGCACACCATCACGCCGCATTTCTACCACGGCGCCCTGCCGGGGGAGACCGAGGACGCCTTTTCCTCGCGCTGCGCCAATGAGCTGGAGGCGTTGATCTTGGCGGAAGGCCCCGACACCGTGGCCGCCATGTGGGCCGAACCCATTATGGGCGCCGGCGGCGTGATCGTGCCGCCTTCAGGGTATTTCCCAAAAATCCAGGCCGTGCTGCGCAAATACGATATTTTGCTCGTTGTCGATGAGGTCATTTGCGGCTTCTGGCGTACCGGCCACTACTGGGGCAGCCAGACGCTGGACATCCGGCCGGATATTCTCACGTGCGCCAAGGCCCTGTCCGCCTCCTACATGCCGATCAGCGCGGTGATGGTGAACCAACGCGTGTTCGATGCTTTGGCGGATGAGAGCAACGCCATCGGCACGTTCGGCCATGGCTTCACCTACTCCGGCCACCCGGTGCCCGCCGCCGTCGCGATCGAGACGCTGAAAATCTATGACGAAACCGATATGGGCGGGCATGTCGGCCGGGTTGGGCCGCATCTACAATCGGAGTTGCGCCGCCGTTTCGCGGACCATGAATTGGTCGGCGAGGTGCGCGGCACCGGCCTGATCGCCGCCATGGAGCTGGTCGCCGACAAAGCCGGCCGGGTGAACTTCGACCCCAAGGCGAAAATCGGCCCTCGCCTGACCAAGATCATGGAGGAGAACGGCGTGATCGGCCGAGCGTCGATGAACGATACGCTGTGCTTCAGCCCGCCGCTGATTATTTCCGAGGCGGAAATCGACGAAATGCTGGATCGCGTCGGCAAGTCGCTGGATACGCTGACAGTGCAGATCCGGCGGGAGCAGATCGCCGTCGTTCGCTGATCGATTCTTTACAAGGAGGAAATGCCATGAACAAAATCGCTCGCCGTGGCCTGCTGGCCGGCGCATCCTTCGCCGTCATGGGCACGCGCACCTACGCCGCCAACCCCATCAAGATCGGCATGCCGCTCGCGCTCACCGGGCCATTGGGCTCGGTCGGTAACGAGCAGAAGCACGGCGCCGAGTTCTGGGCCAAACGCGTCAACGCGGCCGGCGGCATTATGGGGCGCCCGGTCGAGGTCCTGACCACCGACACCGGCGGCGATCCCGCATCCTGCGTGCGCAAGGCCCAGGAAATGGTGGAGCGGGAAAACTGCCATTTGCTCATGGGCATGACGCTGTCGTCCGAGGCGCTGGCTGTGGTGCCAAAATTGGCCGAGTGGAACTCGATCTTTATCTCGTCCGATAATGGCGACGGGCGATTGACGGCCGAATCGTTCGTGCCGAATTTCTTCCGGTCGAATATTTCGGGACCGATGGGAACGCGGGCGGTTTCTCTCTATTTGCGGGACTCGCCGATGACGAAATTCTACGGCATGGGCATGGACTACGCCTGGGGCCGTGGCAGCGTCGGCGTGTTCGAGAGGGAGGTGCAGCGCGCCGGAAAAACGATGCTGGGCACAGTGTTCTCCCCGACAGGGACGAAGGATTTTTCCACGTATATCACCAAGATCCGCCAATCCGGGGCGGACGCGGTTTATCTGGTGTTGGCCGGCGACGACTACAACGCGTTTCTGTCCCAGGCGAAACAATACCGGCTGGATGAGAAGGTGAAGCTGCTGACCGAGGTGGTGGACCTCACCAGCATTCGCGCGGTGGGGGATGCGGCGGTCGGCCTGATCGGGTCGACGCGGTATGCATACACGCTCGATAACCCAAAGAATAAAGCCTTCGTCGCCGACTGGCAGAAGGAGTATGGCCAGGTCCCCGACAATAACGAGGGCGAGCAGTGGCAGTGCTGCCAGATCCTGACCGCCGGGATTACCAAAGCCGGCACGACCGACGTCGGGCCATTGCGCGCGGCGTTGGAGACAGTGGCGATCGACGACATCAAGGGCAAAGTCGCGATGCGCGCCTGCGATCACCAGGTGATCCAGCCCGGTTTCATCGTGAGGGTGACCAAGCATGAGGGGGTCGCGCTGCCAGTACCCGAGGTTATTGCCACGTATCCAGGGGACAAGACGGCTCCGGCGTGTTTGAAGATGACGTACGAGGAGTGAGGGGGGAGGGCGTTAGCTCGATCCTATGGCAGAGAGTGGGGACCCACCCGACGATGTCGCGCTTCGTGATACCGTAGGGATTCCATCTGCGACCATCGGCGTCATCTGCGGACAAACCTTCTTTCAACAGATTTTGTCCGCGGATGACGCCGATGGTCGAAGATACTCGTTTGCATATAACCAAATTTGTACCAGTCCAAGTTATTATTATATCGTATAAATCGGGGGCGCCGCCGATGCATCGTGCAGCGGCAGGTGGCCTGGAATAAAGCTCGATCATTCCGATAAATTCTGTAGATAGAATTGTATCCTTATTTACCCGTGGATTCGTGCATAACGCAAGCGCGTTACATACCACTCCACCGGCACATCCAAAATCAAGAAAACGGACATTTTAGCGCGTCAACGACAGATCGATCCGGCGCGGGCTGTGCTGGAGCACATGTCGATGTAGCATCGCGCATGGGATGGTCATCGCTTCAGGCACTCTGTGGTCTCGCGGCCGGGCTGCTGGTCGGCGCCAAGTTGGGACTGGGCCCGGCGATGGGCGCGGTCGCGCAGAGGCTTATTGGCGTCTATGAGGTCGGCGCGCCAGTCCTGATCTTCGCCATTCTCGCACCCTCGATGCTCAAGCTTCTGCGGCACGACCGGGGAGATTTGCGGCGGTTCACGATCCATGCCATCGCATGGTTCTCGGCGCTGCGGCTGGCGGTCATCGTGGTTGCCACGCTTGCCGTCGCCTTGTTGTACCGGCTGCCGCTGACCGAACCGGTGGGCATGGCGTGGAACATCCCCTCTTTCGCGGGCAACCGCTATTTTCTGACCCTGGCAGCGGCCTGCCTGACGGCATGGTTTCTGCGCAACCGCTCAGGCTGGGCCATCGGTTTGTTCATGCGGGTACCGGATTCCATCGAAGCGGCGGGCAATCTGCTAACCCGGCTGACGCCGTTGTTCGGTTTTCTGGTCGGCATCTACATCGTTTCCTTGCCGGATATGCTGGCCTCGGCCGTCGACCGGATCCCGAACGCCGCATTGCATGCGGTCACGTTCCGCTGGTTCTCGATCGGCGAAGGCGGCCCGATGACGGTCTATCTGGCGGTCACGGCCGTCACCGCGCTGCTGTGTTTGGGGCTGCACGCCGGTCTGGTGGCATGGGCGCGATTGACGCTGCCCGCATTTTCCATCCGGGGTTACCTGTCGGGTTATCTGCTCCGCGTCTATCCGCTGATCTGGAGCACGAGCGCGGAGTCACTGGCCATTCCCGCCAACCTCGCGATCCTGCGGCGTTACGGCGGTGGCGTGCCCGACGCCCTGCGCGATCTGTCCGCCGGTTTGGCCGCGACACTGAACCTGAACGGCACATTGATTTGCTGCCTGGTTCTTTTGCCCGCCGTGTGTATGGCCATCGGCCACCCGCTGTCGGTGGTCGCACTTCTGACATGCCTGCCGCTGATCTTCGTGCTGGGCTACGCCATTCCCGGCATCCCCGGAGAGTTGGCGATCTTCGCCGATCCGCTCGCGCAGGCCTTGGGGATATCGGGCGCAGAGCGGGATTTGTTTCTGCTACTGTTTCTGAGCTGGCAGATTGGGCTGACCGATTCATTTCGCTCCGCCGGCAGTGCCACGGACGCCGTTCCCGTGACGTTGTTGCTCACCCATGCTTACAGATTCGGCAGTCCCCTGGACTCGGCTTCCCGAACGCCCCAATCCCGGCCATGATGGGAGCGCTATCAACCCAGAAACGCCCGAGGGAGGCCGTTCATGGCCGACAACATCGCCGACACTCGCACTGCGTCGTTCACCGACGAGGACGCGCTGCTGCTGCATTCCAGCGGCCGGCCCGGCAAGCTTGAGACGCTCGTCAGCAAGCCCATCGTCACCGCGCGGGATCTTTCACTCGCTTACTCCCCCGGTGTCGCCATTCCCTGCCTCGAAATCGAGAAAGACCTGTCGAAAGCATACGACTACACAGCCAAGGGCAACATGGTCGCGGTCATCTCCAATGGCACTGCCGTGCTGGGCCTGGGCAATATCGGCGCACTCGCCGGCAAGCCGGTGATGGAGGGCAAGATCGCCCTGTTCAAACGCTTCGCCGACATCGACGGGATCGACCTGGAACTCGCCACCGAGGACGTGGACCAGTTCATCAACGCGGTGCGCTATCAGGTGGGTTTCGGCGGCATCAACCTCGAAGACATCAAAGCCCCAGAGTGCTTCGTTATCGAGCAGCGGCTGCGCGAGCTGATGGATATTCCGGTGTTCCACGACGACCAGCACGGCACCGCCATCGTCGCCGCCGCCGGCCTGATCAATGCCTGCCATCTGACCGGGCGCGCGCTGAAGGACACCAAAATGGTGGTCAACGGCGCCGGCTCCGCGGGCATTGCCTGCGTCGAGCTGCTCAAGGCCATGGGCATGCGGCACAACAACGTCATCCTCTGCGACACCAAGGGCGTGCTTTACCAGGGCCGCACCGAAGGCATGAACCAGTGGAAGTCCGCGCACGCGGTGGACACCTCGCTCCGCACCCTGGCGCAGGCGGTGGAGGGTGCGGACGTGTTCTTCGGCCTGTCGGTCAAAGGCGCGCTGACGCAGGACATGGTAAGGTCCATGGCGGCCAACCCCATCATCTTCGCCATGGCCAATCCCGACCCGGAAATCACGCCGGAGGACGCGCACGCCGTCCGCGCCGATGTGATCATCGCCACCGGCCGCAGCGACTATCCCAACCAGGTGAACAACGTCCTCGGCTTCCCCTACATCTTCCGGGGCGCGTTGGACGTTCGTGCCTCTACCATCAACGAACCCATGAAGATCGCCGCCGCCCAGGCGCTGGCCCAGCTCGCCCGTGAAGACGTGCCCGATGAGGTGCATGCGTCATCGGCCGGCCGCCGGCTGAATTTCGGACCGGACTACATCATTCCCAATGCCTTCGACCCGCGCCTGATCTCCCGCGTCCCGCCGGCCGTGGCCAAAGCCGCCATGGACTCGGGCGTCGCCCGCAAGCCGCTGGCCGACCTGCGCCGCTACACCCGCGACCTGTCGGGCCGCCTGGACCCGACGGCCGGGGCGCTCGACGCGATCATGGAGAGCGTGCGTGCCAACCCCCGCCGGGTCGTGTTCGCGGAAGGCGAGGAACAGAAAGCCGTCCGCGCCGCCATCGCCTACCGCAACGCCGGTTACGGCCGGCCGATCCTGATCGGGCGCGAAGACCGCGTGCACGCCACCATCGCCGCGTTGGGGGTGGGCGGCATCGAGGGCGTCGACATCCACAACGCCCGCCTGTCCGCGACGAACGAAAAATACACCGATTTCCTGTATGAGCGGCTACAGCGGAAGGGCTTCCTGCGCCGCGACTGCCAGCGGCTGGTCAACCAGGACCGCAATGTCTTCGCCGCCTGCATGGTAGCGCTGGGTGACGCGGATGCGATGGTCACTGGCCTGACGCGCTCCGCCGCCGTGTGCCTGGAAGGCGTGGGCCATGCCATCGGCAACGCCCCGGGCAAGCGGGCGTTCGGTCTGACGCTGCTGCTGGGCATGCGCGGACGCACGATCTTCATCGCCGACTCGCAGGTGAGCTTCCGCCCCAATGCCGAGGAAGTGGCCGACATCGCAACCGGCGCCGCCGCCGCCGCCCGCAGCCTCGGGCATGAGCCGCGGGTCGCGCTGCTGTCGCACTCCACGTTCGGGGACCCGCCGAACGACCGCAGCTTTCCGATGCGCGACGCCGTGGCGATCCTGGACGCCCGTAATGTGGATTTCGAATACGATGGCGAAATGAGCCCCGATGTCGCGCTGCTGCCGTCAATCCGGGCGCTATACCCGTTTTGCCGATTGACCGGGGATGCAAATGTGCTGGTGATGCCGGGCCTGCATTCGACCCATATCGCCACCCGCCTGGCGCATCACCTCGGCGGCGGCACCATCATCGGCCCGCTGCTGATCGGGCTGGAGCGCCCGGTGCAGATCGTGCCGATGGATGCGTCGGTCAGTCAGATCGTCGACATGGCATGCCTCGCGGCACACCAAGCCGTCGGTCGTTAGACAGGGGCTTCAGCCGGGGGCCGCGAGGCTTCCGGCTTCGGGCTTTCCGAGATCATCTCGATCGTGCCAGTAATCTGGCCGCCGTCTTCCACCTGAAGGCGGCGGCAACGGGCGGTGCCGATTACCTTGCCGGTGGAGCGCACGATCAAGCTACCACGAGCCGTCACGGTGCCGTCGATGGTGCCGGCGATCTCGGCATCCTCTACCTCGACCGCCCCTTTGAACATGCCTCCTGGGGCGATGGACACTTCGGTCGCTTGCAGCAGGGTTGCTTCGACCAAGCCCACAACTTCCAGGCGCTCGGCGTCCTGAATGGTGCCCTGGACGCTGATGCCGCGTCCTACGACCAGCGTGCGGCGCTCAGCCGGGTCACGCGCAGCGGGCCGAGCCGGCGGCATCGCCGCGGGACGAGGGGCCGGTGCCCCGGAAGCCGGCGGGGGATTGACGGCAGGCTGAGGAAAAGGCGGTCGGGACATGGCAGGCGCTTCCTTGGGAGGGGCGGGGCGGAACGGAGGCACACCGAAGCCGCTATCCCGAGGCCCGTCCTGAGGGCTCGGGGCGGTCTGGGTAGCAGCCTCATGCGAGGTTTCTGCAACCCCGGCCGGCAACGTGCTGCTCGGCTGGGTTGAAGGCGTCTCGTCACGCTTACGACGGTTGAACAATGGCACCCCATCTGGCTGACGAAGGTTGATGCGGGGGGGCTTACACCTATCGTGCCGCGCGAACAACCGGGTTGACCCTGCCTTAATCGCCGCACAGGCTTAAGATTGCCATCGCCCGGCATGGGCGGTTGTGGCAGGCTGACATCCTTGTAGCCTTATCGAACCCCCTCGAAGGCAAGGAACCCCCGGATCGTCCTTCATTGTGGCATCTCACAGGTTCGTAAACAGGCGGCCAACAAGTGCTTGCGCGTCATCTTGAATTTCCTTCATGTGGCCTTTGCTCTTAAAACTCTCCGCGTAGATTTTATAAACGTCCTCGGTGCCCGACGGCCTCGCGGCGAACCAGCCATTCTTTGCGACCACCTTAATCCCCCCAATTGGTTCGTTGTTCCCCGGTGCTCGGTTTAGTTTCTGTTCAATTGGCTCGCCGGCCAGTTCCTTCGTATCGATCCTTGCGGGATCCAATTTTGCGAGAACCGCCTTCTGTTCGGGCGACGCCGGGGCATCGATCCTTTCATAATACGAGCGACCCAGTTCCTCTGTCGAAAGCGCGAAGAACTGGCTGGGATCGTGGCCAGTTCGCGCGGTCATCTCTGCCGCGAGGAGTCCCATGATCAACCCATCCTTGTCGGTCGTCCACACCGAACCGTCCCGTCTCAGGAACGATGCCCCGGCACTCTCTTCGCCGCCGAACTGCAGAGAACCGCCGATCAGGCCGGCGCTAAACCATTTGAAGCCAACCGGCACCTCGACTAAATTTCGCTTGTATTTCGCAACGACTCGATCGATTATCCCACTAGAAACCACGGTTTTGCCGATTGCGCCGCCACCCGGCCATGCCGGTCGATTCCCGCATAAGTAAGATATCGCCGACGCGAGAAAGTAGTTCGGGTTCATCAGGCCGTCCGACGGACAGACGATGCCGTGCCGATCCGCGTCGGTGTCATTGGCGAACGCGATATCGAATTTATGCTGAAGCGCGATCAGTGGCGTCATCGCGTAGGGCGACGAACAATCCATTCGGATCTTGCCATCCCAGTCGGCGGTCATGAACCCAAACGTCGGGTCGATCGCCTCATTTACGACGGTCGCGGCGATCTTGTAACGCTCGATGATCGGTTGCCAATATTGCACCGCCGCACCCCCCAACGGATCGATCCCAATACGCACCCCCGCGGCACTGACCGCTTCCAGATCGACGATATTGCCGAGGTCGGCGACATAGGGCGCGATGTAGTCGTGGGCATGAAGGCAGGCTGCATGGCGCGCACGCTCATAGGGCATGCGCAAGATACCGCTGAGCTTCGCTGTAAGGAAATCGTTCGCGGCTTTCTCAATCCAGCGAGTAACATCCTGATCCGCGGGCCCACCATTGGCGGGATTGTACTTAAAGCCGCCCTCGTCCGGTGGATTGTGGGAGGGACTGATCACAATACCGTCTGCCAGGCCGGTTTGGCGCCCACGATTATACGTCAGGATCGCATGCGAAATAACGGGCGTGGGCGTATATCCGCCATGCTCGTCGATCATCGTTTCCACGCCATTGGCAGCCAGCACCTCAACGGCGGTGGCGAATGCCGCTTCCGATAATGCATGCGTGTCCATGCCCAGAAACAGCGGTCCGTCGATGCCGGCTTTGCGCCGGTAGAGGCAAACCGCCTGAGCAATCGCTAAGATATGCGCTTCATTGAACGCCGACTTAAACGCAGAACCGCGGTGCCCCGACGTGCCGAAGGCGACGCGCTGGGACGAGATGGCCATGTCTGGCGTCTGTGTGAAATACGCTGTGAGCAACCGTGGAATATTAACCAATAGGCTACGCGGGACCGGCTTGCCGGCCAAAGGGCTTACGTGTTCCGGCATATTGACCTCCTTATGACCCAAGGACGACAGTAACGTGGTGGGTCGTGCCGTCATCCACCAACGGAACAAGAAACGGGCTCCCTCGCGGCAGCATTTCATCATCGAGCCCGATTGAAATCACGCCGCGGCAAACACTGCCTGGATTCGTCACCACGATCTCGTACCGCGCCGAATGGTAGTGGAACGCGATTTCGAACCCCGGCCAATCGTGCGGGATGCATGGATCGAGCACCAGATTCGTGCCTTGCACACGAAATCCCAGCAGCCATTCCAACGCTACGCGGTATATCCATGCAGCCGAACCCGTATACCACGTCCATCCGCCGCGCCCGACATGGGGTGGTTCGGAGTAGACGTCTGCGCAAATCACATAAGGTTCGACCCGGTATCGATGTATCGCCGTTGGGGAATCGGCATGATGGATTGGGTTAAGCATCGAGATAAGCTCACCCGCCCTGTCGCCGTTGCCTTGCATCGCGTATGCCAAAGCGGCCCAGACCGCACCGTGCGTGTATTGTCCGCCATTCTCGCGGATGCCGGGCGGATAGCCCTTTATATAACCCGGGTCACGCGTGGGATGGTTGAAGGGCGGCGTGAACAGGAGCACCAATTTGTCGTCTCGGCGTACCAGAAATTTGTCCAGCGCCGCCATGGCGCGCGCGGTGCGTGCCGGGTCGGCGGCACCTGAGATAACGGCCCAGGATTGAGCGATCGCATCGATTCGACATTCATTATTGGCGACGGAGCCGAGGGGGGATTCATCGTCGAAATAGGCCCGCCTGTACCAGTCGCCGTCCCAGGCTTCACGCTCGAGCGATTGTTGCAGCGTGACCGCATAGCCCCGCCACTCGACCGCTCGTTGGAGATGATCGCGACGCTCGGCCAAATCCGAAAATTGAACGAGTACCGAATACAGTAGCCAACCAAGCCACACGCTCTCACCCTTCCCGCCGCGGCCAACGCCGTCTAATCCGTCGTTCCAGTCACCCGTGCCCATGAGCGGCAGGCCATGCACACCGGATTCAAGACTCTTGTCCAGCGCCAGCGCGCAATGCTCGAATAAAGTCGCGGTTTTAGCTGAAACCGACGGCTGGAAGAAGGCATCGTGTTCGCCCTCCTTCAACACCGGTCCTTCGAGGAACGGAATTACTTCGTCGAGCACCCCGATGTCGCCCGTGACTTGTACGAAATGGGCTACGACGTAGGCAAGCCAGCAACGATCGTCGGACACGCGTGTGCGGATGCCGCTCCCGGACTCTGGTAACCACCAATGCTGAACGTCCCCTTCGGCGAATTGCCGGCCTGCCGCTCTTAGCACGTGCGCGCGCGCCAGATCGGGTCGCGACACGCAAAGGGCCATCACGTCCTGCAACTGGTCGCGGAAGCCATAGGCGCCACTGGCCTGATAGAACGCGGTGCGTGCCCATACGCGACAGGCCAGCGTCTGGTACGGAAGCCAGCGGTTAAGCAGAATGTCCAATGCCCTGTCGGGTGTTTTGACCGTTACGACACCGAGCGTTTCGTCCCATAGGCGGGTGACGCTGGCGAAAACTGTGCTAAGATCCGTTGTACGATACTTCGTCAGCAGACCGCGCGCCTGCGCCGTCGTTTCGGATTGACCCAGAAAGACCACGATCTCGGCCATGCCGGCAGCGTCGAGCACGACCTGCGTCTGCAGCGCGCCGCACGGGTCGACGCCTGCGCCCACCCGGGTAGACAGTGTAATTCCGAGCGCAAGACCTTGAGGTCGGTCCATCGCCCCATTCCGTCCCAGAAATTCTGTACGGTCGCAAGTCCAAGATGTTTGCTGGCCATTGAGATCGGCAAACGCTACGCGATCCCCAAACTGATTGTTCCAGGGATTTCGGGCGAAGATCGCGCCGGTATCGCCATCGATCTCCGTAACAACAAACGGCGCCGTCGCCGAACGGTTCGCGCCCAGCACCCACTCGACATAGGCGGTTACCGAGAGACGCCTCGCGCGGCCCGAATGATTGGAGATCTTCAGCCGCGAGATTTTAATTGGATCGTCGACCGCCACGTATTGCAGAAGTTCGAGCGAAATGCCGTGCGAGTCATGGTTAAATTGGCTGAAACCCTGTCCGTGCCGCACCGTGTATGCGCTGGCCTCGCGTATCGGCAGCGCGGTAGGTCCCCACACCTCGCCGGTATCGTCATCGCGCACATATATTGCTTCCCCGGAACCATCACAGATAGGATCGTTAGACCAGGGTGTCAACTGGTTCTGCTGACTATTCAACGCCCAAGTGTAACCGCTACCGTCGGTCGAGACCTGAAAGCCGAATGTTGGATTGGCAATGACATTCAGCCAGGGCGCCGGTGTGTGCTCCTTGCCCTCGAGCACGGTAAGATATTCACGACCGTTGTTAATGAACCCGCCGAGGCCGTTGGAGAACTCCATCTCCGGGCGCGGCCATGGCGTTTCCGCCCGCTCGGCTGTCGGCGAATGCCATGCAGGACGCGCGCCGGCCGGTTCCAGATCCTCAGCGCGATCGACCTGGTCGGCCAACGAGCCGCGATTCCCATGCAGGACCGCGCGAGCGCAAGCTTGAAGCAGCGCCCGGACTTCGGCGGACACGAGGTCGCTACGCAGAACGAACACCGCCCCGCGTTTATCGCCGTTAGGCACGCCGGGTAGCGACTGATTGATACGCACCAGCGCGTCGAGCGACAGCTGTACGTCCTGCACATACGACGTGGCGCGTGTATTGAGAATCACCAGATCGACGGCGAGTTGCTTCATTCGCCAATATTCCCGGGCGCGCAAAAGCTGGCGAACGAGCTCTAGTTGATCGTCGTCGTCAACCGTCACCAGCATGATCGGCAAGTCGCCGGAAATGCCGTGCGCCCATAGCGTCGAAGCTTTGGCCGCCCCGTGGGCCAGAATGTCCGCTGGCGGACGCAACGTTGCGTCAAAATAAAGGAAACGACTGGCAAGACGCTGGTACAAAAGCGCCTCCTCCGGCAGGATGCCGAGATGCCGAAGCTGCATCTGCGCCTGCGTCCACGCGAGGGTCTTAGCCCGTTCGAACGCGACTGAATCGCGATGCTTGTCCGCCAGATCGAGGACACCGTCGCGCGATGCGGCAACCAGCGTCCAGAAGTCGACGCGCACCGTTCCGCCGGCAGGAACCCGCACGTTCCGGCGAAGGCTGAATATCGGATCGAGCACAGGGCCCGTCGTATTCGAAAGAGGCCAACCGTCGGCGATAGCGACGGGCGCACGAATAGTATGCCCGCGCCCCAGAAAGCGCCTCCGATCGGTTTCGTATTGGCAGTCACAAGCATCTTCCTCATCCACCACCGCGAGATGCGCGGCCCAGACGAGCGGATCGCCCCCGGATCGGCGCCGTCGTGTTGCGAGGATGGCGCCGAGATGCGGCACGAATTCCGTTTCAACGAACAGGGCACCGAAAGCAGGATGCGCGACGTCGTCGGCTTGTCGGGCCAGAACGACCTCGGCATAAGAGGTGAGTTCGATGTCCCGGGGTTCAGAGCCGTGATTGGTGACCGCCACACGGCGAACCTCTGCGTCATCCTCCATCGATACGATGATCTCGAGGGTCGTCGTCAGGGCGGCGTCGGTGCGGGCAATTTCGATACGATCTTCCGAGAACGTTACGTCATATTGGTGGGGTTCCGTCATGGCGGGCTGATAGCCGGCGGACCAGGGCTCACCGCCATGAACGTCGCGCAAAAAAATGTACGCTCCCCAACCGTCACGCGTAACGTCTTCGCGCCAGCGTGTGATCGCGATATCGTTCCACCGGCTATATCCGGATCCCACCGCCGTGACCATGGTCGAATAGCGTCCATTCGACAGAATATGCGTTAGCGGCAACCGCGAGTGCGCCGACGAATAATGGCGCTGGGTGTCGGGCATCGGGACGTTGTTTTCCACCACGGCGCTTGCCGGTTCCGCGGGGGGGCGCGCGACGGCAACATCGCGCGGCATACGTTCTTGTAGCAGAAGTTCCGTCGCACGCATGATCGGTTCGGCATGAAAGCGGTCCCGCATCCGGCCGTTGTGAAGCGCGTTGCCGATCCCGACGATAGCCATGGCCTGATGATGAGCCATATAGGCCCGTACGATAGCGACTTTGGCGCCATTTGGCAGGTTAGCGCGCGTATAATCGAGCGCCTCATACCAACCGAACGCGCCGCGTGCGCCGATACCGGCCATGCGTCTGAAATTATGCGCGGCTGCGGTGGGATCGACCATAGCTGCCAGCCCCGTTGCATAGGGTGCGATCACGGTGCTATCGCCGAGTCCGCGCTTATAGCCTAAATCGGGCACCCCGAAACTAGAATATTGATAGGTCTGTTCAATGTCGCGCGCGTTGTACAGCGATTCTGAAAGGCCCCAGGGTACGCCAAGCTGCGTGCCGTATTCGATTTGGCGCCACACAGCCAAGCGATCCGTTTGTTCCAGCAGACTGCCCGAGGGCGAACGCATGACCAACGATGGCATCAAATATTCGAACATCGACCCCGACCAGGAAATTAACCCGGATCCCCCGTCGATCGGGGTCAAGGTGCGCCCCATTCTGAACCAATGTTTAGCCGGTATATCGCCTTTGGCGATCGCGATGAAACTAGCAAGCCGAGCTTCGGAGGCCAGCAGATCGTAGTAGTTTGGATCGAGGCTGCCATGGTCACATTGATAGCCGATCGATAACAATTGACGACCAAAATCGAACAGAAACCCAAATTCCATCGCATCGAACATCGCCTTCGACCGCTCGGCCAGCATCATGAGCCGACGCGCGATCGAACAATCGGCAGTGCGTTCCGGCAAACTGGCGAACGTGGGCATTTCGTTATTAGCAGCGGTCGCCGACGACATCGCGCGGGTCCAAGGCATGAACTCGCCGACATCCCGCCGGTGGGATCCGACGGCTCGACACAAAGCCGTTGCCCATATGACGAGGTCACTTTCGGCCGAACCACCGGGTGACGCCGCGCATGCCTTTGCCTGAACCATGACCCCGTCGGCGGCCCGCGTCATATCGGCCAAGCGTAACGCAATGCCATGGGGATCGGACGGCACGTTTTGGAGCGTCGCCGCGAAATGGCCGACGGCCTCGTTCAGCTCCACAATCGCGGGGCCGGTCAGTTGCTCCGCCGCCTCGCGCACCAGCGCCAGGGCGTCTTCGATCCCCGATGTCCAATGAGGACTGCAGATCGGGCCTTGGGCGATCTCCCGGCAGGCGTTGGTCACTGCGATAAGATGCCCGGCAAGGTTGCCGCTATCGACCGAGGAGATATACCTCGGTTCCAATGCGCGTAAATCTGTCGTATCGTACCAATTATAGAAATGGCCCCTAAACCGCTCCAACTTGGTCATCGAGGCAAGCGTTGTCTCAAGCCGCTCCAAAGCATCCAGGGTCCCGATCCATCCGAAGTCGCGTGCCGCGATGACCGAAAGCAAATAAAGCCCGAAATTAGTCGGCGAGGTGCGGTGAGCGACGACCGGCCAAGGATCTTCCTGGAAGTTGTCCGGCGGCAGCATGTTGTCTTCCGCTGCGACGAATTGTTCGAAGAAGCGCCAGGTGCGGCGAGCGACAAGCCGGAGCGCCAACGCGTCGTTGGATGCGATCGGCAGGCGCCCGGCGGATGGCGGCGGCTGACTTGCCCAGAGCGCGACCACGGGAGACATTACCCATAAAGCCACGATGGGCGCGGCCAAAGGCCAACTTTGTCGATCCAAGAAAAACAGCACGATGGCGACAACGCCGGCGCTCGCTAGGCTGGCTAATATTTGCACGGGTAGTTTTCGTTGGTCGAACTGAGAATCGTTCTCGGACTGTGCTGCCGTTACCCATTCCAGCATATAGCGCCGACGAATAAATAAGCGGAACAAGGTACGGAATACCGCATCGGTCATGATCCAGGCTTGATGCGCCAGGAATGTCACGAGGAAGGCGCTCTGGACAAGGCCGAGGGCAAAATCCCCGCGCAGTCTGCGCAGGTGGTTTCCGATCGAAACACTGGCGCCGCGCGAAGCAATGCCCGCGATCGCGGGTAGCAATGGGGGCAGCGCGATCGTCAGAAGGATGAATGCCGTCCAAATAGCCCCTGCCGGCATCGGTTGCAGCCAGCCGATCAGGATGCAAAGCAGGGCGGCTGGCGCGGAAAGCGACCGCCGGAGATTATCCAGGAGCTTCCAGCGCCCGATCAACGGAATTGGCGTCCGCCGCGTACGATCGCTCTGCTTGCGGCCCAGGTCGAATATCCAGGGCAGTAGCTGCCAGTCACCGCGGACCCAGCGATGTTGACGCGCCGCCGAGACCGCATAGCGTGTGGGGAATTCCTCCACAACCTCGATATCCGATACCAATCCCGCGCGCGCGAAGATGCCCTCCAGCAGATCGTGACTGAGGACCGAGTTTTCCGGAATCTCGCCTTCCAGCGCGGCCGCGAAACTGTCGACGTCATAAATTCCCTTGCCGCACCAGGACCCCTCTTCGAACATGTCCTGGTAGACATCGGAAACCGCGAGTGCGTAGGGATCGAGCCCGTTCGGCCCGGAAAAGCTGCGCTGGAAAAGAGATCCTTCGCTGCCGACCGGCAGCGACGGCGTCACCCTGGGTTGCAGCATGCCGTGACCAGCCACGACCAACCCCGCACGCCGATCGAAACAAGGACGGTTCAGGGGATGTGCCATCTTCCCCACCAACCGCCTCGCGGCGCCGATCGGCAGGCGGGTATCGGCATCGAGTGTAATGACATATCGGACATCGGCGGGTAGTGCGGCAGCGTGGCCACCGAATGGCACGAACGTCGTATTGGTGGCGCCGCGAAGGAGGCAGTTGAGCTCGTGTAATTTGCCGCGCTTGCGTTCCCAGCCGATCCACATTCCCTCGGATTCGTTCCAAACGCGTCGGCGATGGAGCAGGAAGAAGCGGGCGCCGTCGCTCGTGGGTCCGTAGCGTTCGTTGAGCAGGGCGATGCCCCTGGTCGCCTCGTCCAGAAGAATCTGGTCGTTTGCGTCATGTTCAGTGGTGGCATCGCGCCAATCGGATATCAACGCGAATAAAAAACCGTCGTCCGGATTGGAAAGATGATGGACCTCCAGGCGCTCGATCTGTTCAGCGATGCCGGTTGTGCTGCCGAGCAGCATGGGAACGACGACGATCGTGCGGAGGTCGGGTGCTATCCCGTCGCGCAATTCCAGTCCAGGCAACAATACTCCGTTAACCTGACCGGTAATGACGCGATTTACGAGCGCAACGGCAATATCGGAAGCAGGAACAAGACCGATGATTGCCAAAAACAGAAGTCGCCAGGCACCGGTTCCGGTGTATGCCATCGCGAGCAGTGCCAGCGCCAGTGCGATCGCGGAGACGATCCCAATGATACCGATATAGCTTGTTACACCAATATCGGAACTAAACCGGAAACACCAGGTTTTGACAGGTATGCGACAGGTGAGTTCTTTTTCAAAGTCGCGGCGGCCCCGGGCGATGAGATAATATCCGGGATCGCGTTCGCGAAGCGCGATCGGATCGATACCAGGCATCCGGCCGGCCGCGTTTTGGGCGTTTGTTATGGCCTTGGCGGCTACGGATACCTCGTCATGCCCGGATTGATACGCGAGTTCCTCGATCGCACGGCGGTAGAGATCTCGCGTCTGGAAGTCCATCGCACCAAAGTTGCTGCCGGAGCGCAAGACCGCGTCGACCGGGCTTACGCTTTCGAAGAACTCAGGCCAGTTTATCGTCGACACCAGCCGCATGCTGACAATCACGTTGCGAACCGTCACGTCGGTCGCGCTTTTTTGTTGAAACTCGTCCCGGACGATCTGGTCCGTGGTGGTGCCCTCTGCCTCCAATTTATCGTTCAGCCAGTGCGACGCCGGCGTCGTGTTTGGATCGCAGTCGCGCAGGCGCTGTGCGAGTTCGACGGCAAAGGCCGGCGACCATGGCGCCTGGTCGAGCGTGCGGAGTAAGGCCGCGCTCGGGTCGGGATCGGTATTCGCCGTGCCAAGTATGGCGTCCATGACCGTATCGGCCAATTGGCTCGCCATTTGCCGCGCCTGGATCGATTCTGCCAGGCGGCGCAGATTCTCGACTAACGTGATGCGCAATGTGATCGCGAGCGCCCACAACTCTCCGATCGTCAATGGCTGTATGCGCTGATAGGCCTCGACGAAGCGTGTCAGTTTTTGAAGGTCGAAGGCGCTGTCGGTGTGTGCCACAAGGGCCCAGGCGACCCCGAAAATGCGAGGGTAGCCTTGCAGGGGGCCATCCGCCAATTTCGGCAGCCGCCGGTAGAAGCCGGGCGGAAGATCGTTTTCGATCTCCCGAACCTGTTCCTCGACGACATGGAAATTGTCCAGAAGCCATTCCGAAGCCGGAGTGATTGTCCGCCGCGCGGCATTCGCCTGCGCGATGGCGCGATAGGCTACCGTCAGGATCCTGGCATTGTCATGAAGCCGTTTGGCGACCGGACGGCCGCGCGTCGGATCGAGCGACACACGCTGTTCGACCGCCAAGCTGCCCGCGTGCTGCTCAAGACGTTCGACACTGAACAGCTCGGCGCGAATAGGGGGCTCCGGTGAGACCGCAGCACGCCGCGAAAGGAGCCCAAAGTACGAAAAGGTCAAATCGGGGCTCCTCGGCGCGATTATAACATTTGTTCTACGGGGTTCGCTTCATGTGAAGCCGAAACTCGCGATGATGGCCCGCGCTTAGCGGCGAAATAGCGGCCTCCGGCCGGGATCGGCGCACCGGTCCGAGGCGCTGGATTGGGATTGTCGCACCTGACTTTCTGGCGAAACAGACCGGCGAGGTTCCGGAGGCTGGCGGGATTGCGTCGATTCCGGCGCGTTCTTGTCCGCGAGTACCTTCGTAGGGGTTCGATCGGGTATCATGGGGTTCCCTTTCCTGGAATGCGCGGAGAACAGCGGTCGCCGGTCTCACCGACTTCCGTCCTAGCAGATTTCGGCCCGACCGACAGACTCGGAAACTACTCATCATCGGTGGACTTTCATTGCTTGAAGGATCCAAGGTGTCGTGCTCCCCACATCCAGTTCTGGGTTCGTGTTAAATTTTGGCAGTAACAATCGATGAAGAGCTTGTGCTCGACGAGTTTGTCTCGTACCATCTGCCTCAGGTACGCGCCCCTGCTTCCAAGATGCGGGAGGCGGTCCACGACCCCCGTGGATCGAGCCCGGCGTGATGGCTGGAAATGCCACCGGGAAAGGAAAACTGCTTAACTAATTTTTTCAGCCCGGCCGCATCCTGTGTGCCGTTCGGATAAACCTCGACCCACGTGCCTTCAAGATACACATTCCCCATGATCGCGGGACCGCCATGAGCGGAGACATGCCCCAGATGGCGAGACGGAAACTACCCACGCCGATCCAGCGGTTTCCGGCTGAGTAATTTCCGAGTCTGGCGTGCGAGCAGCGCGGCATCGAACCTCGGACGCTCAGTCACGAGGCAACATAACCAGAATGTCCGATGCGATTGATATCGATCGACTCTCGATCAACACCATCCGCCTACTCGCCGCCGACGCGGTGCAGAAGGCGAAGTCCGGTCACCCAGGCACCCCGATGGGCGCGGCGCCAACGGCCTACATGCTATGGCAGCGGCATCTGCGGTACGACCCGGCCAGCCCGGAATGGATGAATCGCGACCGCTTTGTGCTGTCGGTGGGCCACGCGTCGATGCTGCTGTACGCCCTGTTGCACCTCGCCGGCGTCCGCGAAAGCGCGGACCGCCCGGGGGTGACGCTGGATGACATCCAGCATTTCCGCCAGGCCGGCAGCCGCTGCCCAGGTCACCCGGAATACCGCACGACGTCCGGCGTCGAAGCGACCACGGGGCCGCTGGGCCAGGGTCTCGCGAACAGCGTCGGCATGGCGATCGCCAGCAAGTGGCTGGCGGCCACCTATAATCGCCCGGAATTCACCCTGTTCGATTTCAACGTCTATTCGCTGTGCGGCGATGGTGACACGATGGAGGGCATCGGCAGCGAGGCAGCGTCGCTCGCCGGCCATCTGCGGCTGTCGAACTTGTGCTGGATTTACGACAGCAATCGCGTGACCATCGAGGGTCACACCGATATCGCATTCTCCGAAGATGTCGCGGCGCGATTCCGGGCCTACGGCTGGAACGTCACGACCGTCGCCGATGCGAATGACCTCACCGCGCTCGACCGCGCTTATCAGGAGTTCCTGACGACCACCGACAGGCCGACGCTGATCGTGACGCACAGCCATATCGCCTACGGCGCGCCGCAGCTGCAGGATAGCCCCAAGGCGCATGGGGAGCCTCTCGGCGAGGCCGAACTGCGGCTGACAAAGGAATTCTTCGGCTTTTCTCCCGACCGGAGCTTTGTCGTCCCCGACGCCGTGCCGAAGCACTTCGCGGCCGGGATCGGAGCCCGCGGCGCCGAGGCTCATGGCGCCTGGGCCAAGCTTCGCGTCGGCTACAGCCGGGCCTACCCCGACCTCGCCGGACAGGTGGACGCCATCGAGAACGGCACGTTGCCCACGGGCTGGGATTCCGGCCTAACCGCGTTCCCGCCCGATGCAAAAGGGATCGCCACCCGCGACGCCTCCGGCAAGGCCCTGAACGCGCTGGCCCAGCGTATCCCCTGGCTGCTCGGCGGTGCCGCGGACCTCGCACCCAGCACCAAGACCAATCTAACGTTCGAAGGCGCCGGCACCTTCGAGGCCCCCGGCTCCATCGGCAACGATCGCGGCCGCAATTTCCATTTCGGCATTCGCGAGCACGCGATGGTCGCGGCGGTCAGCGGCATGACGCTGTGCGGCCTGCGCGCCTTTGGCGCCAGCTTCCTGGTTTTCACCGACTACGCGCGAGGCGCCATCCGCCTGTCGGCCCTTATGGAGCTGCCCGTTATCCATGTGTGGACACACGATTCCATCGCCGTCGGAGAGGATGGCCCGACGCACCAGCCCATCGAGCAAATGCTGTCGCTGCGTGCCATCCCCGGCATGGTGGTTATTCGGCCTGCGGACGCGAACGAGACGGTCGAGGCCTACCGGGTGGCAATGCAACTCCAGCGGCGTCCGGCGGCGATTATCTGCTCCCGCCAGGCGCTGCCGACAATCGATCGCACTCGGTTCGCTTCCGCGGCCTTACTGGCGAGGGGCGCCTACGTCCTGGTCGACGCCCCTGACGGCAAGCCAGCAGTCATTCTGATCGGCACTGGCAGCGAGGTATCGCTGTGCCTGGCCGCACATGCGGCGCTGGCGCAGACGGGCATCGGCGCGCGCGTCGTGTCCATGCCATCCTGGGAATTATTCGAGGAGCAGGACCAGGCTTGGCGCGACAGCGTGCTGCCGCCATCGATTGGTGCGCGGGTGACTGTTGAGGCAGGTTCCCCCATAGGCTGGGATCGTTACGCCGGACCTGCGGGCATCGTGCTTGCCATGCGCGGCTTCGGTATGTCGGCGCCGATTGCCGTGGTCGCGGAACATTTCGGCTTCACGGTCGGCCATGTGGTTGACACAGCCAAACAAGCGATAGATCGGGCAGAAAAACAATGCACCTCGGAATGATCGGCCTGGGCCGGATGGGCGGCAGCATGGTGGTCCGGCTCATGAAGGCCGGTCATCAATGCTTGGTCTATGACCGCGACCAAAAAGCAGTCGATGCCCCGGTCGCGAAAGGCACCGAGCCGAAGGGCGGCCATTGATGCCCGAACATTCGGACGCGTTGGTCTTTTTCGGTGCGACCGGCGACCTCGCCTATAAGCAGATTTTCCCGTCGCTGCTTGGCTTGGTGCGAGATGAGGGTCTGGACGTGCCGATTATCGCGGTTGCCAGGGCCGGCTGGAGCCTCGACCAATTGAAGCGCCGTGCCAAAGACAGCCTCGCGCAGCATGGGACGGTGGACCAAAAGGCGCTTGAGAAGCTGCTGTCGCTGCTGCACTATGTCAGCGGCGATTATGAGGATCCAACAACGTTTGCGAACCTATATCGTGAACTCGGTGAAGCGAAACGACCGCTGGCTTATCTGGCGGTTCCCCCCAGCCTGTTCGGAACGGTGGCCGAAGGCATCGCAAAGTCAGGCGTCTCGCAGGATGCGCGGCTGGTGATTGAGAAGCCGTTCGGTCATGACCGAGCGTCGTCCAAGGACCTCAATGCGATGCTGCGCAAGCATTTCCCAGAGGAAAATATATTCCGTATCGATCATTTTCTGGGCAAGGAGCCGGTGCAGAATCTTCTTTACACCAGGTTCGCCAATCCCATGTTCGAGCCGATCTGGAACCGCGATCATGTGCGCGGCATCCAAATCACCATGGCCGAGGACTTCGGCGTGACCGACCGGGCCGCTTTCTACGACGCGACCGGTGCCAATCGCGATGTGTTACAGAATCATTTGTTACAGCTCCTGGCGCATCTGGCGATGGACCCACCCACGGGCGAGGAGAGCGAGGCGCTGCGCGATCAGAAATCCAGCCTTCTGAAGGCCGTTCGCCCAATCCGGCCGGAAGATGTCGTGCGCGGGCAATACAACGGCTACCGCGACGTCCCCGGGGTTCACCCAGGCTCGACCGTGGAGACCTACATCGCGGTGCGCCTGTTCATCGAAAGCTGGCGCTGGGAAGGCGTGCCGATTTATATCCGTTCGGGCAAGAACCTGCCGGTCACCGTGACCGAAGTGTCGGTGGAATTCCGCCGTCCGCCGCGTGAAACCTTCGGTGAGCTGGTACCCGGCGGCTCGGCGCACATGCGCTTCCGGCTGGGCCCCGACATGGCGATTGGTATGGGCCTGCGGGTGAAACAGCCCGGCGATCGGATGGTGGGCGACGACACCGAACTGATGCTCACCGCCCAGGCGGCCAATTATCGCCCTCCGTATCAGCGGCTGCTCGGTGACGCGATGCACGGCAACGGCGATCTGTTCGGCCGCGAGGATATCGTCGACGCGCAATGGCGCATCGTGGAGCCCATCCTCGGCAATGTGACGCCGCTTTACACCTACGAGGCGGGAAGTTGGGGGCCGGACGAGGCGACTCGATTGATCGGCAGCGACGGACCGTGGCGCGATCCGGTCGTGACCAAGGAGGGGGCAGCATGAAAACATCCGATACCGTTTTCCTGTTCGACGTGGACAACACGTTGTTGGACAATGATCGCATACAGGCCGATATGGGCGCGCATCTCGCCCGGTATTACGGCAAGGGCGTGCGCGACCGCTTTTGGGAGATATTCGAACAACTGCGCGTGGAACTCGGGTACGCCGACTATCTGGGCGCCCTGGAACGCTACAGACTCGAGGCGATGCACGAGCCCAGAATATTGCGTTTGGCAAACTGGTTGGTGGATTATCCCTTCCAGGATCGCCTCTATTTAAACGCGATTCCCGTGGTAAGGCTGGCGCAGCGCGCGGGCACCGTGGCAATCCTGTCCGACGGCGACGCGGTGTTTCAGCCACGCAAGGTGGAGCGGTCAGGCCTGTGGAGTGTGTTCGGCGACAACGTTCTGATCTACATCCATAAGGAACTCGAACTGGCGGATGTGGAGAACCATTTTCCAGCGCGGCACTACGTCATGATCGATGACAAGCTGCGTATTCTGGATGCAATCAAGCGCAGCTGGGGCGACCGCGTCACCACCGTATTTCCGCGGCAAGGCCACTACGCGACCGATCCGAAACAACTGGCGGCGTACCCGCCCGCCGATATCTCGATCGACCGCATAGGCGACCTGCTGGAGCTCGATCTCGCGACTCTGGCCAGACGATAAAGGATCGGAACCATGACCTCGGACGCACCACGGACGCTGAACCGGCTTGGCCAGAGCCTATGGCTGGATAATATCACACGCGACCTGCTCGATAGCGGCACGTTGAAGCGGTATATCGATGAGTATTCGGTCACAGGCCTGACGTCCAATCCGACAATCTTCGACAAAGCGATCTCGCGCAGTGCCTGGTACGACCAGGAAATCCGAAAGCAGCTTACTGCGGGTGCGTCGGGAGAGGGGTTGTTCTTCAATCTCGCCATTCAGGATCTGAGCCGAGCTGCGGATCTCTTCCTGCCCGTATATGCGCGCACAGGAACGGTGGACGGTTTCGTTTCGCTGGAGGTATCGCCGCTGCTTGCCTACGACACATCGGCAACGGTGAAACAAGCCAAGGCATTGCATGCCCAGGCGAATAAGCCAAACCTGTTCATCAAAATACCCGGTACGGCGGAAGGATTGCCCGCGATTGCCGATGCGATCTTTGCCGGCGTGCCGGTGAACGTCACGCTGCTATTCTCCTCCGAACAGTGCAAGGCGGCGGCCGATGCGTATATGACCGGGCTGGAGCGGCGGATAGAGGCCGGCTTGTCAGCCGATGTGCGTTCGGTTGCCTCGCTGTTCGTCAGCCGTTGGGACGTCGCTATCAGCGACAAGGTTCCGGCGGATCTGCGCAACACGCTCGGCATGGCCGTCGGCATGCAGGCCTATAAGGCGTATCGAGACGCTCTGGAGACCGATCGGTTTCAGCGCCTGGCGAATATCGGCGCGCGCGCCCAGCGGTTGCTGTTCGCAAGCACTGGCACCAAGGACAAGGCCGCGTCGGACACGCTGTACATCGACGGGCTCGCGGCGCCCAACACCGTGAACACGATGCCGGAAGACACATTGTTGGCGTTCGCCAATCACGGCACGGCGGCGACCGCACTGCCGCGCGACGGTGGCGACGCCGAGGCGGTGCTAACGGCGCACGCCAAGGCGGGCATCGATCTGACGGACCTCGCGCGGCAGCTGCAATCGGACGGAGCCAAAGCTTTCGTGAAATCCTGGAACGAACTGCTCGGAGCAATCGCGTCCAAGAGCAAAGTGCTGGCATGACGATGAAAGTCGTCATGCCGCCATTTTGCCGGCTTTAGGAGGACTTCGATGACGGCGCTGACCCAAACGGCGATCTGGCGAGCACTGAAGGCGCATCATGCGGCGATCGAGGACTTGCATTTGCGGACGCTGTTCGCGGACGATCCTGGTCGCGCCATACGCTTCTCGGCCGAGGGGGCGGGCCTGTTTCTCGACTATTCGAAGAACCGGATCACGGATGAAACGCTCCGATTGCTGTTCCTGCTCGCAGAAAACTGCGGCGTCGCGGAACGGCGTGCCGCTATGTTCTCCGGTGCGAAGATCAACACCACGGAACGCCGTGCCGTGCTTCACATGGCATTGCGCGCACCGCGCGGCACTCGAATGACGGTCGATGGAGTCGACGTCGTCCCCGATGTTCACAAGGTGCTGGACGCGATGGCGCGGTTCGCCACGGGCATACGGAATGGCGAGATTACCGGGCATACCGGCAAACGCATCCGCAACGTGGTAAATATCGGTATCGGTGGGTCCTACCTGGGCCCCGAGATGGCCTACTTCGCACTGCGCGCGTTCAGCGATCGATCGATGATTTTTCGGTTCGTTGCTAATGTCGACGGCACTGACTTTCATGAGGCCACGCTGGACCTGGACGCGGCGGAGACGCTGTTCATCGTCTCCTCCAAGACGTTCACCACCCTGGAAACGATGACCAACGCGGCGACGGCGCGGGCCTGGATCGTGGAAAAACTGGGAACGGACGCGGCGGTGGGGAAGCACTTCGCCGCGATATCCACCAATATCGGCGGGGTGACGAATTTCGGCATCGATGTTGCCAACACATTCGGTTTCTGGGATTGGGTCGGCGGCCGCTACTCGATGGATAGCGCGATCGGTTTATCCACAATGATCGCGGTCGGTCCAGATAATTTCAGCGCAATGCTGGCTGGTTTCCATGCCATGGATGAGCATTTCCGTACCGCGCCCCCGTCCCGAAATCTGCCGCTACTGCTTGGCCTTCTGTCCGTCTGGTACAACAATTTCTTCAGTGCCCAGACGATCGGTATCATGCCCTACGCCGCGCATCTCGCGCGTTTTCCCGCTTACCTCCAACAATTGCAAATGGAGAGCAACGGCAAGCATGTCGACCTGGACGGGCAAGTCGTGGACTACCAAACCGGTCCGATTATTTGGGGTGAGTCTGGTACGGACGGACAGCATTCGTTTTACCAACTTCTGCACCAGGGCACGAAGCTGGTCCCGTGCGATTTGATTGGTTTCTGCAGCCCTCTCAGTCCGTTGACCGAGCAGCATGACCTGCTGATGGCCAATTTGTTTGCGCAGTCAGAGGCTCTTGCCTTCGGCAAGACCGCCGAGGCGTTGAAAGCGGAAGGCTCGCCGGACTTCCAGACGCCGTTCCGCGTTGCCGAGGGCAACCGGCCGACCAACACAATCCTGGCCCAAAAGCTCGACCCCGCCACGCTCGGCAGCTTGGTGGCTTTGTATGAACACAGCGTCTTCACCCAGGGCACGATCTGGAGCATCGACAGCTTCGACCAATGGGGCGTCGAGTTGGGGAAGGTACTGGCCATTCATATCATCCCCGAACTGGACCGCGATGCAGAGCCGAAGCTGTCGCACGACACGTCGACCAACGCTTTGATCGGGCGCTATAGGCGCTTGCGGGGATGACCACAGCCGAAGGACCTGGTAATTGCGGTGGTTCGGTCTCAAGGCGCTGGCATGTCAATGAAAATCCGCAATGCGGTTCGTATCATCGACCGATGTGGCTCGTTGCGGGTCCAGAGGTCACTTGCGCATCGGCGGCGGCTAACTTCAGGTGTGCGCCGCTGAGTGCTGCGAACGTCAGACCCACAATCATGAAGAGGACAACGATACATAAAATCGCCTGCTGTCCGGTCGGCGCTCCATTGGCTTCCAGCGCCCGGAGGCGTGCCGGGAATGCGCCAGCGCCACGCGGCAATAAGGTCATCTGACGGGCCGCGATCGCACCCGGGCCAAGCCCTTCGGACGACCGGTTCGGAACAGCGGCGATGAGTGCTTCCAGTCGCGTCGTCGCGATCGCCAGAGGCAATTTCGCGAGGCAGGCGGCCTCCTGCCAGGGGTCTATGTCCTGTCGTGCGAGGGCCGACGCAAGGGTGAGCGGTATTCCATTAGGGTCGTCGCCGATCGGCGCGAACAAAAAGGCATCGAATTCGGAGCCGAGAAACGCGAGCTTGGTGCGGGGTGTCTGTCCGATTGTTTCCGAAAACATGGCCTGAGGTTCCTCTGCGGCCAGGGTAACGTAAGACCGTATCGAGAACTGCGGCAGACCCGGAAACTACTTACTTGAAGACTGGGCATTCCCGCCTAGATTCCGGGGCGGCCGAGCCGCATGGGGCGTTGTAGGTTGGGTGTCGATACTGACTGCCGGCTTCGGGAGAAAACCACTCAATGGATATCGCCATCGATTTGTCCACCGGCGCGGCGCCGAAGCGTGCACACAACACATCGACCAAAGCACTGATCCGCCGCTAACGACGCTAAGGAAATGACTTCAGCATATATTTTTCATCGGAACCTTGGCAGATATACGGTCGCAGATTCGTTCGTTTCTCCAGCATTGGCTGGGTTGCCTGCGACCTCGGCGAGCAACGCCCACACCCTATCCGGCAGAAGGGGCACGTCGGGATCGTTCAATAGTGCTTCGAGTTCATCGATTTTGCTGACATGCTCTTGTCGGGTCATGAAGTGGGCTTCCTTTATGGTCCGAGGTCTCCGGCCTGGATGCATTGGCATCCGGGCTGGTTAATATTGATCGACCCGGCTGCTAAACAACCGGTCCGACCAGTTCGGCAACTCGGTGCTTCCTCCCGTTTGCGGCGATCAATATCGACAACAAAACGGCCGCGTGACATGGCGGCACAGGCTCCCTACCCGGACGACTTGTCGATCATGAAATTGTGCACGGTGCCTGCTATGCTGACGTCCATCGGAACCTCCGTCAGGCGTGCCGCCCGATTTCCCGACACTAGCCGGTGGAGGGCCTGTCGAGGGAGCGTCGGAAATTACCCAATAGACCCCGAGGTTCAGGGATGAGCCACTGCAATGTCCGCGAATTGCCAGGCTCGGATCCACGCGATGCGGTAAACACCCGACTGAGTCGGTGCTGCCAAACCTGGCCAGGAGCCTTCGCCGCCCACTGCCAGATTGGCCAGCAAATACATGGGGCCATTCATGTCGGCCGGCGTCGCGCTTTCATGCATCAAAGTATCGTCCAGGTAGAAACGGATTTTGTCCGGCCGCCAGGAAACCCCAAATACGTGGAATCCCGCCGAAAGGTCGGGCGCCGCCACCGCCGTAACGTCATCCAGCACCTGACCGCCGGGGCGGGCATGCAGTGCGACGTAATAGGTGCCCGGCGCGTGGCCCAACATTTCCATGACATCTATTTCCGGTGGCCAACCGCCGCCGGTAGGCAGAAGCCAGAAAGCCGGCCATAGCCCGCGTCCTTTGGGTAACTGCGCTTTGATTTCGAAATACCCATACTGCTGGTTGAAAAGGGACTGGCTCATGATCATCCCTGATCAATGCGTCAGGCCCAGCGGCAAATCAGGCGCCGGCGAGGCCGTAATTTCCAGCACATCGCCAACCACACGCATGGTACCGTTGTCCTGATAATACTCTGCTTCATGGTTGTTGGGCAGCGTGCGGTCGCCCCCGGTGTAGGTGGTCCTCCAGGCCGGCCGGCCCAGCACGACACCGCTGGCGGAGGCGGCGAAATGCTGGAAATTCTCCGTGAAGGTCGGCCGCAGCACGCTGCGATCGAGGCGTGCGCCGGTATCCTGTGCCGCAGCCCCGAAGCTTATCAGCATGACCAGGGCGATGAGCAGAAACGCCACCTCTGGAATGCCCCGCTTACGGACTGAACGCTCGGAAGTTGGCCCCGGCCTGCGCGAATGGCAGAATGATCGAAAGGAACTTCTGGTAATCGCTCAGCGGCGCATTCAATACGAAGATAATGTCTTCGTGCTGCATCGGAAATTGGTGTGCCAGGAACAAGGTCGAGGCATTGGTGAAGTCCGCGCGGTAGACCGTTGGCGTTATGGACGGCGGCAGCACGGATCGGACGCTGGCACTCGTAGCCGCCTTCAGCGCCAGGCACTCCGCCGTGGTGTTGCAGCATAATCCTCGGCGCCTCCAGTCCGCCGCGATGAATCTCGCGGCGAGACTGGCGGCGCCAGGGGCCGCCGTGTTGGTGCGAGCCGATGCGCATGCACATTACGCCCCCGATTTCGTGCAGTGCTGCGTATCGGCGCTGTTGCAGAATGAAGCGACGTCGGTCGTGGTGCCGATGCGCACCCAGGCGTTGCCGGGTGCCGGATTGCAACATGCGATCGCCGCCGCGCAAACCAGCCGCCTGGGCAATGGCGGCGCGGCACATCGCAACGGTGGCGCCTCGGGATTCGTCGAACATGGTCATCACGCCGCGTTCGATCGGGAATTTTTTCGCGCGATCGGCGGCTACGACGAGGAATTTACCCACAACGAGGATGCCGAACTGGACGTCCGCGCCATCGCCGCCGGGGGTCGCATTTGGATGTGCACGCAGGCAGCCCCGATCTACTACCCGCGCGACCGCTTGGGCCCATTGGCGCAGCAATATTTCCGGCATGGCGCGGGTCGTGCGAAAACGTTGCGAAAACATCGTATCAAGCCACGGCCGCGCCAGTTAGCCCCAGTGGTTGCGCTCGCCGGTTGCGCCGCTGGTCTGGTCGCCGCACCCTTTGTGCCGGTCGCGGCGTCGCTCGCATTTATTTACCCTGCGTGTTGCCTAAGCTGGGGCGTCGCTCGGGCAATCCGGGAACGCGATCCACGGCTTATCGCGGGCGGCTTGGCCCTGATGACCATGCACTTGTCCTGGGCGCTCGGTTTTCTGACCGGCTTGGCGCGGGCAAGTCCGCTCGCGACTGAAAATCGGAACCAACGACGATTGGACTGGGACGTCGATGCAACGGCATCGGCTGACCGGCGTTGAATAACATCGGGCTCGCGCATGGCCGCGCGCGAGAAAACGAAGGAGCACCCTGGCGATGCTGAATTCCCTCAATACCGGCCGTCCCATGCAGGATCCGCCGCAATTCCCGGGACTGACCGGTGCGCCGTTTCAGTGGCTGCCATCTGGTGTAGCCTTCGCCCGCCGTCAACTGCGGCCCATTATCGGATGTACCGCGCTGGGCTTGGTCCTGGGCGTCGCTTATTTGGCAACCGCAACGCCGCAATACACGGCGATCGCGACCCTCAGCATAGACCCGAGCCGAGCGCATCCGGTCGGCGGGCAGCAAGGACCGTCGGACTGGCAGTCGGAAAGTGCGTACGTCGAGAGCCAGGTTGTGCTGATCCAGTCGCCAGCCACGCTACGCGGCGTCGTGAAGCAACTGCATCTGGACCACAACCCGATGTTCGCGCCCACCGGCACGACTGCGATGGGGCAAGCCATTGCGTCAGTGAAGCAATTCCTCCCAGGGCTCGCCGAGAATGTTGGAGGTCTGGACCCTGACGCTCGGGCGCAGGCGATGGCCGGTGCCACGCTTGGCAAAATGCTTGAGGTTTGGCGCACCGGCACCACATCGGTGGTCGAAGTGCGCGTCCGCTCGCCGGATCGCGCGTTGTCCGCGCAATTGGCGAACGCCGTGACCGAAGCCTACATGGCGCAACAGCTTGTTGCGATTTCGGAAACGACACATCGCGCCGGCGGCTGGCTTGAAAGCCGTATCGGCGAACTGCGCGGCCAAGCCGTGTCGGCCGACCGCGCGGTCCAGGAATACAAAGCCAAGAACAACATCGTCGAGGTTGCAACCGGTGCCGGCACCGGTTTGATGAACGAACAGCAGCTCGGCGAGCTCAATGTGCAGGTTGCCGCCGCCCGGTCTCGTCTGGCCGCACGTCAAGCCCGCTTCGAGCAAGCGCGAGCGAGCACGGTCGACGGCATAACCCAAGGCATGGTCACCGACATGCAGCCGAATCCGGTGATGGGCGCGTTGCAGCAGCAATATCTGGACGCCACCCGCCGGGAGGCCGATTTCTCCGCCCGCATGGGTCCGACCCATGGCGCCGTCATCCTCCAACACAAAGTGGTGGTGGAGTTGCAGCACAGCATTCAAACCGAGCTGACGCGCCAAACTGAAACCTATCGCGCCGATCTCGCCGTGGCGCAGGCCGACTTGAAGGCCATCGATGCGCGCTTGACCGAGCAGGTGGCGGCGTCGGCGCAAACCAACATCGAACGCAGCGAGTTGCGGTCGCTGCAAAGCTCCGCCGATACATATCGCAAGATCTACGAGAATTTCCTGCAACGTTTCACGCAGGCCATGCAGGACCAGTCTTACCCGATCTCCGACGCCCGCGTGGCGGCCGCCGCGTTGCCACCCATAGACCGCAGTTCTCCGCGAGCATGGATTACGCTCGCGGCGACGCTCACACTCGGGTTGGCGCTTGGCGTGATGATCGCGGTGGTGCGGGAGGCGTTGGACGTCACCGTTCGTACCGTCGCTCAGCTCCGCCAGGCGACGGGCCTCGCACACCTTGGGACCGTTCCGCGTCTGGCAAGCCTGGCGCACCGCATCAATGCGCGGTGGCGCCGAGCGAACCGGATCAGCGCGTCACGCGGCCAAATCCAGGTGCCAGCGGCGTTTCGTCAGGCCGCCATCGATCCGAACTCCGGTGTCGCGGGCGCGGTGCATGGCGTGCGGGTTGCCGCGGCGCGGCAATCGGCACGCGGCCGCGAGGTGCGGGTAATCGGCTGCGTCTCGATGCTGCAAGGTGAGGGCACCAGCACGTTCGCCGCGAACCTTGCGTTCGGTCTGGCAGCCGACGGGCAGCGCACCGCTCTTGTCGATTGGAACACCAATGAGCCATGGCTGACGTCGGTTCTGGCGCCGGGGCCGCGGGTCGGCATACAACATCTGGCGACCCGTGAGGCGACCTTGACCGAGATCGCGATGGAGGATCCGGAGACCGGGTTGCGCTTCATTGGACAATCGATCGGCGGTTCGCCGCATATGCGGCCGGGGCTGGCGCAGGTCCGCTCTATGCTAACCGAACTCCGCGATCGCTGCGACGTGGTGGTGCTCGACCTGCCGCCTTTGCGGGCCGGTGGCGCCGCGGTGCTGCTGAGCGAAGTGGTCGATGGTTTTGTCCTGGTCGCGAAGTGGGGCAGCACACCGCAACCTTTGCTGGCCGAGGCTCTGTCGCGCACCGCCGATGTGGATGCGCTGTTCCTCGGTGTGGTGCTGACCCAATGCGATACACCCCGGATGCAGCTGTATCTGGGCGATTCGACACCGCCACAGGTGGCGCGCGCGCAAACGGCGATGGCCATGTGATGCAGTCGGCTACTGGGTATCGAACCCAGTAGCCGGATCGCGCTGGTGCGGCGGCTTCAGGTACGACGCCGCCGCAGGAACGGCGCGATGGCGGCGGCCAATGTCTCAGGGGCGAGCACTCGCATCGCGCCGCCGTAAAGCACCAAGCCGGTGCCGGCGGCTAGAGCATGATTGTTTTAGG
>JANXTL010000197.1 GCA_025352375.1 Acetobacteraceae bacterium
ATGACCTTCTTGATTGGCGGCTGTGAGATCACCCGCTCCCGCGCGGCCTCTTCAATGGCTTGATCTGACCGAAGGTCGGCTGCGCCTCGACCGCCTATGCCGCAATGTCGCCCGGCGACTTTCTCCCCCTGGGCGGCCACCCCACGCGAAAGATCGCGCAGGGACCCCGGCCCGCCCATTCCTCGCGAGGCAAGAAACTCTCCGGGCTGACATCCTCCGCTGCGCTGCGGCCCGCAATATCCACCCCATCGCGCAAGCGCGACGGGGACCCCGGGCGGGTGCGGCGTCGGTCGCCTCCGGTCTGTCGATCGCCATCGAGGCCGCGATGGTCGCAGGCCCGAGAACAGCGAACGAGGAGAACCACCATGGCGAACATCGGCACCTTCAAGAAGTCCGGCACCGAGTATCTGGGCGAAATCGTCACCCTCAGCGTTCAGACCAAGAACGTCCGCATCGTCCCCGAGGCCACCCGCGCCAGCGACAACGCCCCGAGCCACCGCATCTTCGTCGGTGGCGCCGAAATCGGCGCCGCCTGGTCCAAGCGCTCCGCCGAGAACCGCACCCGGCACTCGTCGTCACGGAATACCATGTCCAAAACCCAGTGCAGGCTGTTCTCGCTCGCCCAGTAGTCGCATACCATGGGACCGAGCAAGCATGCCAGCCACACCAGACAGGTGATATAAAAGCGCGTCTCGGTCTCGATTTTATCGCCAATCTCGCGGGTCGCCACAACGCAAGACCGCTGCTGCCTTGGCGGCCTCTGTCATGGCCGGGCACCATACAGCCGATCTCGCCCGACGGGTTGGCGTCCTCGAAGAACGAAGCCGGGGTCCTTCCAAACCGTCGTCACGACGGCGTCTCAGCGACGACTGACCCGCCCAGGCTGCCCTATCAAGCCCGCCGCTCCGCATAAAGCGCCATCCGCTTCGCCGCCTTCGCGCTGACCGCACCTGCGGCCTCGGCTCGCACCACCGGCAGTTCCGCTGCTCGATGACACGCCGTCAGGTGCCCATCCCCCGAATGCGTCAGCACCGGCATTTCCACCCGGCAGCGATCCACGACGAACGGGCAACGGGTGTGGAACCGGCAGCCATCCGGTGGGTTCATCGGGCTCGGCACATCCCCGGCCGCAACTGCCTGGATCCGCTCCCGCCGCGGGTCCGGGCGCGGGATCGCTGCCAGCAGGGTGCGGGTATAAGGATGGCGGGGGTTGACGAACACAACCGCTGCCGGCCCAATTTCCACGATCTGGCCGAGGTACATCACCGCCACCCGGTCCGCCACGTGCTTCACCACCGCCAGATCGTGGGCGATGAAAAGGTATGACAACCCCAACCGCCGCTGTAGGTCCTTGAGCAAATTGATCACCTGCGCCTGAACCGAAACATCCAACGCCGAAACCGGCTCATCGCAGACGATCAACGACGGCTCGACAGCCAAAGCCCTGGCAATACCGATCCGCTGGCGCTGACCACCGGAGAATTCGTGCGGATACCGTTGCGCGTGGTAATCGGCCAGACCCACCAACCCCAGAAGCTCGGCCACCCGCGCGCGCCTGGACGCGCCATCGCCGATGTTGTGGACAACCAGCGGCTCCTCGAGAATGTCGCCGACGGTCATGCGGGGGTTCAAGGACGCGAACGGGTCCTGGAACACAATCTGCATCCGCTTGCGCATGGCGCGCAGCGGCTCGCCGGTCATGGCGGTGATGTCCGTGCCCTCGAACCGCACCGACCCCGACGTGGGCTCGATCAGGCGGAGCACCAGCCGCGCGGTGGTGGATTTGCCGCAGCCGGACTCGCCCACCAACGCCAGGGTTTCGCCTCGATCCAGGCTGAACGACACCCCATCCACCGCCCGCACCACCCCCGCTGCGCGGCTGAACACCAGGCCGCGCTTGACGGCGAAGTGCCGGGTCAGGCCATCGACCGCGAGAAGCGGCGCGGTCATAGCGCCTCCACCGGGGCGCGAAAGCAGGCGACCGTGTGGTCAAGACCCAACGATCGCAAGGGCGGGACTGCCAAGGTGCAGCCGGCGTCCGCGAACACACAGCGCGGGTTGAACCGGCAACCGGGCGGCGGGTCGAAGGGCGGCGGCACGGTGCCCTCGATCGCCAGCAGCCGCTCGGCTGTGGTCTCGATGCGGGGGATCGAGCCAAGCAGGCCGAGCGTGTAGGGGTGCTGGGGGTCGTCGAAGATGGCGGCGGTGGGGGCGCGCTCGACGACCTTGCCCGCATACATGACCGCGATCTCGTCGGCCATCTCGGCGACCACGCCCAGATCGTGGGTGATCAGAACGATGGCCATGCCGGTCTCGCGCTGCAACCCCCGCAGCAGGTCCAGGATCTGCGCCTGAACAGTGACATCCAATGCCGTGGTGGGCTCGTCGGCGATGAGCAAATCAGGCCCGCATGCCAGCGCCATGGCGATCATGACCCGCTGGCGCATGCCGCCCGACATCTGGTGCGGGTATTCGCCGAAGCGACGATCGGGTGCGGGGATGCGCACGCGGTCCAGCGCCGCCACGGCCCGCTTGCGCAGATCGGCCGCCGAGGCCTTGGGATCGTGCGCCCGCATCGCCTCCACGATTTGCTCCCCTGCGGTGTAGACGGGATTCAGCGACGTCATGGGTTCCTGGAAAATCATGCCGATACGACGGCCGCGAATGGCGCGCATGTCGGGCAGCGGCAGGGTCAGGAGGTCGCGGTCCTCGAACAGGATGCGGCCGGCGGCGATACGGCCGGGCGGCGGGACCAGACGCATCGTGGATAACGACAGCACGGACTTGCCGCAGCCGGACTCCCCGACGATGCCCAAGGTCTTGCCGCGCGAAACCGATAGATCGACGCCATCCACCGCCGCGACATCGCCATTCGGGGTGCGGAAGACCGTCCGCAGCCCCTCGATCCGCAGAAGATCCGGCACGTCAGCTGCGATAGTCGGAGGCTCCGTTGTCGATCAGTTGCAACGCCGCGCCCCAAACCATTTCGTAGTGGGCGGCATCGGCTTCGAAGCTGTGGAACTGGTCGGATGTGTGCTGGCACACCTCGTGCGGCGGCAGCACGATCTCCCGCCCTTGGGACAGCGCCGCGACCTGGGCGGCGCAGGCGCGTTCCAGCATGTAGATCATGTGGAATGCCTCGGCGATCGAGGTGCCGCCAACCAGCAGGCCATGATTGCGCAGGATCATGGCTTTGTGCGGGCCGAGGTCGCGCACCAGCCGTTCCCGCTCGTTCAAATCGAGCGCGATGCCTTCGTAGCCGTGGTAGCCGATGCGGCCGTAGAATTTTTGTGCATGCTGGGACAGCGGCAACAGGCCTTCCTTCATGGCGGCAACGGCCATGCCGGCGGCGGTGTGGGTGTGGATCACGCACATCAGGTCGGGCCGCGCCATGTGGATGGCGGAGTGAATGGTGAAACCGGCGGCGTTCACCTTGCGGGTGGATATATCGCCCTCCTCTACCACGTTGCCCTCGGTATCGATCTTCACCAGATCCGACGCCCGCATCTGGTGAAAATTCACCCCGAACCTGTTGATCAGGAAATGGTGTTCCGGTCCCGGAATGCGGGCGCTCAGGTGGGTATAGATAAAGTCCGTCCAGCGGTGGTACGCAACCAGCCGGTACAACGCGGCGAGGTCGCAGCGGATGGCCCACTCGGTTTCCGACACCCCATGCAGATCGGCCGGCATCGTGGCAACGTTCATGGCTGGCGCCCCATTCTAGAATTAAAACAGTTTGTCCTTGGGGGCGTACTGGACCACGACATCGCGGGGATCGGCAAGGTTCAACATGGCCCGAGCGCGTTCATCCAAGGTGTCGGGGTCGAGATGCGACGCCTGCAGGCCATTGACCCGCCGCACCCAACCATCCCGCTCGGCTTTGGCAGAGGCGTTATCGACCTGAACCTGACGCAACAGCGCCTGGCGTTCCGTGTTCGCCACCAGACCATGGTTGCCTTGGGTGACGTTCCACCCAAAAAAGGCAGTAACGCCGAGGAAAAACAACGGTGCGAGCACCGCCTTCACCCGCCGCTTGACACTTACCCAGAAATTCATGTCCGCGCCCTTCCGCCCGAGTCGTAGTCCCCGATTCGTAGGCATAGACCAGCGACGCGGAGAAAGGGAAGAGTCTGCCGCGATTTTGCCGGACTCCGGACACAATTATTTGTCAGATTCCTTCTGCCGGCCCCAGATGGGTGCCGGACGGAGGCTACCATGAAGACACGTTCTGTTGTTTTGGCTGCGTTGGGCGCCGTGTTCGTCCTCGGCGCCGCCACCCCCGCATTCGCGGACTACGACGACTGGCGCAACCGCGAGTGGCGCGAACATGAATGGCGGGAGCATCACCACCATCATCGCTGGCGTCAGGAGTATTACGCACCGCCACGCGTCTACTACGCACCGCCACGCGTCTATTACGCGCCGCGGACGGATTATTACGAGCCGCGCTATTGAATTACGGCACCGGCGGGAATGTCTGAGGGGCCTCGGTTCGTTCCCGCATGCCGTAATCCCGCATGATCGCCACGTCGGTGCGGCGATCGTCGCCAGCGCCCGACAGGCCCAGCGCATGCCGCCAAGTCAGCAGCATCAGCGTTGCGCCTGGCATCGTGACACCGTCGAACATCTCCCCGTCGGCGCCGTCCGGTGGACTCACCGACGAGGGCATTTCGACAACCGAGGCAAACCGGGTCGCGGTGGAGGCGCCGTTCACGACCGCCCCGACGCGTAAGCGATAGTCACGGAACACCTCGTTGCGCCCGGCAGCCTGCACCGCGTGGTGCAACCCGTGCGACCGCCACGCGATCAGCGCCGTTTCATCCCGCCAGTAGGACAACGACAACAGCGTCCCCGGCCGGCTGCGGCTGGCGAAGCGGCGGTTGTCGAGGAAGCCGTCGATCTGCAACAATTCCGGCCGTAGCGAAGCCGCGTGGGCGAGGTACTCGTCCCAACGGTCGGGTTTCGGGGTAACTTCGAACAGAACGGCCCACATGGGGCGCACAGTGCGTTCGGCCGCGCCTCGCCGGCAAGCCTCAATCGTTCGTTGGCCGCCGAAGTGTTCCGTACTCACGCCCCCCATGCATTCGAGGTATTGTCGCGGCATGAGCGAAACCAACCATCTCGCCTCCGTCGCCGCCCTGCTGGGCGATCCGGCGCGCGCCAATATCCTGCTCGCACTGTTCGATGGGCGGGCGCTGACGGCCAAGGAACTCGCTTTCGCCGCCCACGTCACCCCGCAAACCACCAGCGGCCACCTGAGCAAATTGTCCGAAGCTGGCCTGTTGTCGATGGCAAAGCAGGGGCGTCACAAGTATTTCCGGCTGGCCACCGCGGAGGTCGCGCAAATGCTGGAGAGCATCATGGCGGTCAGCGGCCCCACACCGCGGAACACTTGGCGCGGCGGCGAGGCGCTGCGAACCGCCCGCACTTGTTACGACCACCTCGCCGGCCGGCTTGGCGTCGCTTTAGCGGACTCGCTGCTCAATGCCGGCCACCTGGCGCTGTCCCCCGACGGCGGGGAGATCACAGCCTCCGGCATGACTTTCCTCCAGACATTCGGCGCCGAACCCGGACCGGGGAAGCGGGTGTTCTGCCGCCCGTGCCTGGATTGGAGCGAACGGCGATCCCATTTGGCCGGCCGGGTCGGCGCGGCGCTGGCGTGCCGTTGCTTCGACCTCGGCTGAGTCGTGCGTCAAAGGGACACGCGCGCCGTGGCGATCACCCCGGCTGGGCACGCGGGTTTCCTGGCGCAATTTGGGTTCGACGCCGGTTTCCGCCCATAGTGCTTGCTTGATCGTCGCTCCGCGAGGCTTTCGCGTGGGATGTCGCGACCATCTCCGGCGCTATCTCCTTGAATTTTTCTTCTCCTGGGAATCTTCTTCTCCTGGGCATGGCATGCACCTACCGCAATGCCACGCCCCGCACCCGGATCAAACCATCCGGCGTCGGCACGAAGCCGGTGACGCGGTCGCTCAGGCCCCAGAGCCATTTCATGTGGTACAGCACGAGATGCGGCCGGTCGTTCAGATAGACCTGGGACACCTGGCGGTACAAAGCTTGCCGAGCGGGGATGTCGGTGATGGAGCGGGCTTGGGCCAGAAGGTCGTCGAACTGGGAATTGCTGTATTTGCCCCAATTGAGAAACCCGTCGCTCGCCAGCCATATTTGCACATTGCCGTCGGGGTCGGCCCGGCCGCTCCAGATCGCCATCACCGCGTCGTAATCGCCGGCTTTGGCGGCGGCGATCATCGCGTTTGCCTCCAGCGCCCGCAGCTTGATGTCGAAACCGGCCTCGGCCGCCATCGACTGCATGACCTGCCCCACTTGTTGCACAATCGGCTCATTGCCCACCGTAAGGGTGAAGGTCGGGCGCGGTATCCCGGCCTGCGCCAGAAGCGCCTTGGCGCGGGCGAGGTCACGGCCGGGGGCGGGACGGTCTGGGTTCCAATAGCGGCTGCCGGGGGCCTCGAACTGGTTGGACGGGATAAACTGCCCGTCCATCGCAACTTGGTTGATAACGTCCCGGTCGATCGCCGCCTCCAGCGCTTCCCGCACCAGGGGGTTCTTCAGCGGGCTGTTGCCGGCGAGGTTGAAGCTCATCGTCTCATAGGCCAGCGCCGGCTGCGCGATCAGCCGCAGTTTGGGGTCCTTCTTTACCGCGGCGGCGTCGGTGGCGCCGAGGCGTTCGGCGATGTCGAGTTGCCCGGCGCGCAGATTGACCAGCCGGATCGAGGTATCGGGGATCGGCTGATAGACGATGCGATCGAGGTGGATCGACGCGGCGTCCCAGTAGCCGGGAAACCGGTCCACCACGATCCGGTCCTGCGCCACCCGTTCGGTCAGCTTGAACGGTCCGGCGCAGGGCAGCTCGTTGGCGATTTTGTCGCCGCCGAGCCGCGCCATGGCTTTGGGTGAGAGCATCATCCCGGCACGATCGGCCAGCACTGGCAGCAGCGGGGCATAAGGCCGGGATAGATGCAGCACGACGGTATGGGAATCCAGCACATCCACCGAGGCGACGGCTTTTAGCTCGCCTTTGCGGACGCTTTCGGGGGCGGTGCGATAGCGTTCCAGGTTGGTCTTAACCGCCTCGGCGTCCAGCTTCTCCCCATCGTGGAAGGCGACGCCGTCGCGGATGGTCAGGGTCAGCGCCAGATTGTCCGCCGACCAACGCCAGGCGGTCGCGAGTTGCGGCACGATGTCGTTGGCCGGATCGGTATCGACCAGCTTGTCGCAAACCGCGGCGAACACGATCCGGCCGACGAAACTGCCGCCGCGGGCGGGATCGAGGGCGTCCGGGTCCTCATTCAGCCCGATACGCAGCGTCCCGGCGGCTTGCGCGTTGGCGATGAGCAAACCGAAAACAAGCAGGCAAGCCAAACCGAACCTACGCATGGGGCCGCTCCTTTCGATGGAAGCGGCACTGTGCCGCTTATTCCAGATGACCGACATAGATCATCCATGGTTTCGGCAGCCGGTGTCATCAATCCTTCACAAATCTGCAACACAAACGACTCAGGCCAGCCTTAAACACCAGCCTCGGATCGCTAGAAGGACTCGAAGACACATGAAAAAGACAGTTGCCATGACCGCCATGGTGCTAGCCATGACGGCCGCGGCAGGCGCCCAGGCGCAGCAGATCACCGGCGCCGGCGCCACCTTTCCGGCCCCGGTTTACACCAAATGGGGCGAAGCGGCGAAAGCGGCCATCGGCCTCGAGTTGAACTATCAGGCGATCGGCTCCGGCGGCGGGCAAAACCAGATCCTGCAGCGCACCGTCGATTTCGGCGCATCCGACGCCCCGATGGCGGCCGACAAGCTGGACTCCGGCAAGCTGTTGCAGTTCCCGACGGTGATGGGCGCGGTGGTGGTCATCGTGAACATCCCCGGCGTCGAGTCGAACCAGCTGAAAATATCCGGCGCTGTACTGGCGGAGATCTACGCGGGCAAAATAACCAAGTGGAACGATCCGAAGATCGTCGAGATGAACAAGGGTGTGACCCTGCCGAGCCTGGCGATCGCGCCGGTCTATCGCGCCGACGGATCGGGCACGACGTTCGTCTTCGCGTCTTACCTTTCCGCGGTCAGCCACGATTGGAAAGACAAAGTCGGCGCAGCGACCTCGGTCAAATGGCCCGCCGGCGCGGGCGCCAAGGGCAACGACGGCGTGTCGGCGACCGTGCGCAACACCAAGGGTGGCATCGGCTACGTCGAATACGCGTTCGCGTCGCAGAACAAGCTGACCACCGTCGAACTGCGCAACAAGGCCGGCCACTTCGTGAAGCCGGAAATGGCGACGTTCTCCGCCGCCGCTGCCAGCGGCGACTGGGCCAAGGCGCAGAATTTCGCGGTCGATCTGATCGACCGCGACTGTGCCACCTGCTGGCCCATCGTGTCGGCCACGTTCATCGAACTGCCGAAGGATCCCAAGGACGCCGCCCGCAGCCTGAACGTGATCAAGTTCTTCGACTGGGCCTACAAGAGCGGCTCCGCGATGGCGACCAGCCTGGAATACATCCCGCTGCCGGAAGCCGTGCAAACGGCCGTTCGCGCCGCATGGCATGCGCAGATCATGGGACCGGACGGCAAACCGGTCTACTAGAGCGTGATCGCCTGAGGTTGACTTCAACCTCGGGCGTGAATCACCCTCTCAAACAAAGGCTTAGACCATGATCCAACGCCGAGATCGCATGCAACCTCAGGCGATCACGCTCTAAGGCACGCTACAGCGACGCTCGGCCGTAACAGGCCGAGCGGTCCGCAACGCCAATCCGGGACAGAACCGTTGTCGCAAGCCATCACGAAGCGCCCTTCGAATAGGGGCGACGCGATCTTCGCGGGCCTCGCCCGCCTCTCAGGCCTGCTCGTGCTGGTGCTGATGGGCGGCATCATTGTCGTGCTGTTCCTCGGCGGACTTCCTGCCTTCAAGCAATTCGGGGCGGGCTTCCTGATCTCGGACGACTGGGATCCGGTCCAGAACAGCTTCGGCGCTTTGGTGCCCGTGTTCGGCACCATCGTGACCGCCGTGCTGGCGCTGATCATGGCCGTGCCCCTCGCGTTCGGCATCGCATTCTATCTGACCGAACTGGCGCCGCTGTGGTTCCGCCGCCCGGTGGGCACCGCGATCGAGCTTTTGGCCGCCGTTCCGTCGATCATTTACGGCATGTGGGGCTTTTTCGTCATCGTCCCGATCATGGCCGAATACGTGCAGCCCTTCGTTATCGACTCCGTGGGGGAGTTGCCGTGGATCGGTGCCTTCTTCCAGGGCCCCCCGTTCGGGACCGGCATTTTGACCGCCGCCATGGTGCTGGCGGTCATGATTATCCCCTTCATCGCCGCCACCATGCGCGATGTGTTCGACACCGTGCCTCTGGTGTTCAAAGAATCCGCCTACGGGCTGGGTTGCACGACATGGGAGGTGATGCGCTCGATCGTCATCCCCTACACGCGGGTTTCCGTGGTCGGCGGCATCATACTGGGCCTGGGACGGGCGCTGGGTGAGACGATGGCGGTGACGTTTGTGATTGGCAATACCAACCGCATCGCCACCACGATCTTCGGGCCCGGCAACACCATCGCCTCCCTCGTGGCGCTGGAGTTTCCGGAAAGCGAGACCGGCAGCCTGAAATTGTCCTCGCTGCTGGCGCTGGGCTTTCTGCTGTTTGTCATCTCGTTCATTGTGCTGGCGATCTCCCGCATGTTGCTTAAACCGGGAGCCAAGGCATGAGCGCGACCATGACAGCGTCCGGCGGCGTGCCGGGCGCGGCCAAAAATATCAGTGCGTCGGAGGCTCTGGGCCGCCGTAGGCACCGATTGAACACCATCGTCAGAACCTTGTGCGTCATCGCGACCGGCCTTGGCCTGCTGTTCCTGGCCTCGATCCTGTTCACCCTGATTTATCGCGGCATCGGCGGCCTCAGCCTGGTGGTTTTAACCACCTCCACCCTACCCCCCGGCTCGCATGGCGGGCTGCTGAATGCGATCGTGGGCAGCGTGATCCAGACGTTCCTCGGCACGCTGATCGGCACGCCGATCGGGCTGATGGTCGGCACCTATCTGTCGGAATACGCCCAGCACTCGAAGCTCGGCGACGCAATTCGGTTTGTGTCGGACGTGCTGCTGTCGGCGCCGTCGATCCTGATCGGTCTGTTCATATTCGCTTTGTTGGTCGCCCCGTTCGGCGGCTTCACCGGCATTGCCGGCTGCGCCGCTTTGGCGGTGATCGTCATCCCCATCGTGGTGCGCACGACCGAGGACATGCTGGGGCTGATTCCCGTAGCCCTGCGCGAAGCCGCGGTGGCGCTGGGTGCGCCCAAGTGGAAGGCGATCGTGCAGGTCTGCTACCCCGCCGCCAGGCAGGGCATCGTGACCGGCATTCTGTTGGCCGTCGCCCGTGTGGCCGGGGAAACCGCGCCGCTGCTGTTCACCAGTCTGGGCAATCTGAACTGGTCGCTGAGCCTGGGCAAACCCATGGCCAGCTTGCCGGTGACCATCTACCAATATGCCGGGTCCGCGTTCGAGGATTGGGTGCAACTCGCCTGGGTGGGCGCACTGCTGATCACCTTCGGGGTCCTGGCCATCAATATCGCCGCGCGCTTCGTGCTGCGCGGCGGCAAGTAGGGCCCGAACATGAGCACCACCATGAATGAGGCAACGATGGCGGACAATACTTACGGCGGCGTGCAGGTGCGGTCGTCCCAGGCGATCGGCGCGCCGCGCATCGCGATTAGCGAACTCGATTTCTTCTATGGCGAGCACAAGGCACTGAAGCAAATCGACCTGGCGCTGCCCGATAAGCAGGTGACCGGCATGATCGGTCCGTCCGGTTGCGGCAAGTCCACCCTGCTACGGGTGTTGAACCGGATGTACGACCTGTATCCCGGCCAACGCGCCACCGGAAAGGTCATGATGGACGGCGAAAACATCATCGATCCAGGCATCGACCTGAATTCGCTGCGTGCCCGCATCGGCATGGTGTTCCAGAAACCGACGCCGTTCCCGATGTCGATCTACGACAATATTGCTTTCGGTGTAAAGTTGCACGAGAAACTGTCGAAAGCCGCGATGGAAGAACGTGTCGAATGGTCACTGACCCGCGCAGCGCTGTGGGGCGAAGTGAAGGACCGGCTGAAAACCCCGGCGATGGGCATGTCGGGCGGCCAGCAGCAGCGTTTGTGCATCGCCCGCACCATCGCGGTGCGGCCGGAGGTGATCCTGCTGGACGAGCCAACCAGCGCACTCGACCCCATCAGCACCCTGAAGATCGAAGAATTGATCGACGAATTGAAGGCCGATTTCACCATCGCGATCGTGACCCACAACATGCAGCAGGCGGCTCGGTGCGCCGATCAGGTCGCGTTCTTCTACCTCGGCGAAATGGTCGAGGTCGGGCCGGCCGAACAGATATTTACCGCGCCGAAAGAAAAGCGCACCCAAGAATATGTCACCGGCCGGTTCGGCTGATCGTATAAGGATTTTCTGCCATGGCGGACGCCCCGGAACACCTCGTCAAAAGCTACGATGCCGAACTGAAGCGCCTGCGCGCGATGATAACCGAAATGGGCGGCATGGTGGAAAACCAGGTTGCCCTCGCAGCACAGGCAATTCTGCACCACGACGCGACAGCGGCGCAGACGGCGGCGCAGACGGCGGTCGATGAAGACCCGAAGGTCGATGCCCTGGAACGCGAAGTCGAGCAGTTCGTGGTCCGCATGCTGGCGCTGCGCCAGCCGATGGCCGCAGATCTGCGCTTCATCGTCGCATCGCTGAAAATGACCGGCGATCTGGAACGCATCGGGGACTATGCCGCCAACGCCGCCAAGCGCAGCATCGTTCTGGCGCAGTTCAGCCTCCCGTTCTCGCTCGCCGGCCTGTCGAACATGTTCCGCCTGGTGCAAGCGCAACTGAAATCCATTGTCGATGCCGTCGGCGCCGGCGATCCCGACAAGGCGATCGAGGTCTGGCAGTCGGATCAGGCGGTGGACGATGTCTACAACGGCATTTTCCGCGAACTGATCACCTACATGATGGAAGATCCGCGCAACATCACGCCGTGCACCCATCTGCTGTTTATCGCCAAAAATCTGGAGCGGATCGGCGATCACACCACCAACATCGCCGAAACCGTCTACTACGCCGTACGCGGCGAAGTGCTGCCGGACGCGCGGCCGAAGGGCGATACCTCGGCCTATGCCATCGTTCGGCCAAAAGAGTAAGTCAGGAGTCCACCAATGCCAGAGGGCATATCCAGCCTGCCGAAACCGCTGATCATGGTGGTTGAAGACGAAGCTGCTTTGACCACCTTGCTGCGCTATAACCTCGAAAAGCAGGGATTCCGGGTCGAGGAAGCGGCTGACGGACAGGAGGCGCTCACACGTATCGCCGAAACCCGCCCCGACCTGGTGCTGCTGGACTGGATGCTGCCGACGATGTCGGGGATCGAGGTCTGCCGCCAACTCCGCCGCCGCGCCAACACCCGCGATCTTCCTGTCATTATGGTCACCGCTCGGGTCGAGGATCAGGACGCGGTGCGCGCGCTGAATACCGGCGCCGACGATTACGTTACCAAACCATTCAGTATCGAAGCCCTGATGGCTCGTATGCGGGCGCTGCTGCGGCGATCGTCGACGGTGCCGGTGAAGGGGCAGCTGGCGTTCCACGACATCGAAATGGATTTGGCCACCCACCGCGTGACACGCAACGCCCGCCGGGTGCCGCTGGGCCCGACCGAATTCCGCCTTTTGGAGTTTTTCCTCCAGCACCCGCGCCGGGTTTTCACCCGCGAGGAATTGTTGGACGCCGTCTGGGGCCCGGACATCCATGTCGAACCCCGCACGGTCGACGTACATATCCGCCGCCTACGCAAATCCATCAACGGCGAGGGCGAGCTCGATGTGGTCCGTACCGTCCGCACCGCCGGCTACGCGCTGGATACCGAGGCGGTCTAGGCGTATGGTTCTCTCCCAGGTCGACCAACCCCTGGGAGAGAACCAATGGACGACGCCGCGAAGAAGACGACCCTGCGCATGATCCCTTATGGGATTTACGTCCTTACGTCCGATGACGGAAAAGGCAACGTCGGTGCTGCCACCGTCAACTGGGTTACCCAATCGTCCTTCGCGCCGCCGCTGGTGGTGGTGGGGGTCAAGGCTGACTCGGGCGCGCACACCGTGGTGAAGGGCACCGGAAAATTCACCCTGAACATGCTGGGCAAGGACGGCAAAGGGGCCGCGTTCGCCTTCTTTAAACCCGCGAAAGTCGAAAACGGCAAGATCAACGGGTTCGGATTCAAGGCCGGCGCGAACGGCTGCGCGATCCTCGATGTCGCGATTGCCGCGGTCGAATGCGTGGTCAAGCAGGTGCTGGAAATGGGCGACCACAGCGTGGTGGTGGCCGAGGTGACCGAGGCGCATCTGATGAAAGCCCCGGAAGGCCGCGCCGACGCCGCGATCCTGGAGATGAAGGACCTCGGCGACACCGTGTATTACGGAGGGTAATGCCATGATCAGCAAATTCGCCACCGTCTACCCCGGCCACATCGACCTGCCCGACCACGGGCAAAACGCCACGCCCGCCAACGAGCGGCGTTTCTCCAACAAGGAACTGGCCGGCGTCTTCGCCAAGACGGAAGCGGTGGCGAAGGTCATGGACGAGGGCGGCTGGGATACTCTGTGGATGGCCGAGCACCATTTTCAGTTCGAGGGGTATGAGGTCATCCCCAATCTGCTGATGCTGGCCGTGCATCTGGCGCATCTGACGAAGAACCTGAAAACCGGCTGCGGCTTCAACATCGCCCCGATGTGGCACCCGCTGCGCCTGGCCGAGGATTACGCGGTCGCCGACATTCTGACCAAAGGCCGCACGGTCTTCGGCGTCGGCCGCGGCTACCACACGCGGGAGGTCGAAACCTTCGGCGCCCCCATGCTGGACCAGAACGCCAACCGCGATCTGTTCGAGGAGCAGGTGGAAATCCTGTTAAAAGCATTCAACAATGAATCGTTCAGCCACAAGGGCAAATACTACACGTTGCCACCGGAAGTGCCCTACCGCGGCTACCAACTCAAAGAACTGACGTTGGTGCCCCGGCCGGTGAACCTGCCGGTGGAGACGTGGCAGCCGGTGGTCAGCGCGGGTGCCCGCGGGTTGGATTTCATGGTCAAGCACGGCATCAAGGGCGCTGTCGGCGGCGGTGCCGCCACGCTGCAACAGGGCCCGATCACCGCCTATCGCGAGGCCGCCGCCCGTGCCGGCCAAGACCTGAAACTCGGCGAAAACCTGATGCTCGGCATCTTCTTCCATCTGGACGATACGAAGGAAAAAGCAATCGAGGCCCTGCGCCCGGTCTACGAGGAACACGCCAAGATGTTCGCCCCGCTGGGTTTCCTGCCCGGCGCGACCCCGGCGCATATCGAGGCAATTTCCAAGCGCGGCGGCTGGTATGAAGCGGGGGTGCCGACGCTGGAAAGCTTCATCGAAACCGGCGCCTGGTACGCCGGCCCGCCGGAGGGTCTCGTTGCTTACCTGAAGGAACTTGAAGCGCGGTATCCCGGCATGGAGCACATCAACCTGAGCACGCCGATGGGCACGCCGCAGGCTCGGATGATCGAGCAGTTCAAATGGGTCAGCGACGAGGTGATGCCGGCGTTTACGAAGCGGGGGTAACCGACGCTGCCAGCGCCTGAAGTGCCGCGAGCGCGGTGGTGAACCCGATCCGTTCGGCGGGGTCGGCGTAGGACACTTGCCGGACGTAGTCTTCGTATTCCTCAGCCCAAAGGCGGTCGGTGCCCAAACGGTCGAGCACAGCCGCGAGCCGCGCGTTGGGATCCGTTTCTGTGATGCCACCTCGGCCAACGTCGCCGGCCATCGCCTTGGCGGCCAAGCCGCGAAAGGCGCGCGATGCTTCGACCGTTGCTTTGAGTGCGGCGAGATCGTGCAAATGCCGGATGATCGAGGGGTCGTCGTCCTCGCACCCCCGTTTCCGGGCCAGAACCCGCCAAACCAGCGCGCTGAGCTTGTCGGCGGCGGTCTCCGCCGGGTCGACGCACGGGAATGCCGCGACTTCGGCTGGTTGGCCTTGGACGGTCGCGATCAGCGAGCGAATGGGACGGGTAATCGGCGTGGACTCAGGGTCATTTCGACGCGCAGGAAGGGACGCAGGCCAGCAGCCGCATCAAAAACACCTGGGTAAAGACAATCGGCCGAAAAGAATCGGTTTTCGTTACCCTTTAGACCATGATCGTTTGAGGTTGCATGCGATCTCGGCGTTGGATCATGGTCTAAGCCTTTGTTTGAGAGGGTGATTCACGCCCGAGGTTGAAGTCAACCTCAGGCGATCACGCTCTAGTGGCTCCCCGGCCAAGGTATACCCAGCATTTTCGAGTGCTCCGAGCACCCGCGTTCGATAGGCACTCCGATCATTTTTGGCGCGATTGCGGCTTGCGACTTCGGGCATCGTGACCTTGAAGTCGATGTCCTCCGAAAACCGCTCGATCAGGCCCCAACCCTTTGACAGCGCCGTACCGCCGGAAAACGCGGGTGCCGCGCCGCCGTGATCCATTTCAGCCATCGCTCCGATCGCACGGACCAGATACCAGTCCTTTTCGATCAGTCCCGGTTCGGTAAGGAGCTCTTCGGCGATTTGCTCAACGAGCCGTGGGTCCAGCACGCTCATATCCCAGAGTAAACCCGTCATAGCCGACCTGCCGGCGGACCCGTCCACGCACACCGACCACCTGTCCGGTCGGCACCTGGGTCGACCGGCGATCATTGTAAGCCTGCTGCATGCGGGTCAGCACGATTTCAACGCCCACCCGTCTCAATGCGTCTTTCAGAGTCCTCAATCCGCCCACGAGGACCGGCCTCCCGTCCAGCGTGGATGGCCTCGCGCGTCCGTAAAGCCCGTACCCTACTTTGATCAGCCCCCCCTTCCGCACCAAACCGAGCAACGCCCGGCCCACCTGATCGTAGCCGCCCAGATCGCGGAAATCGGCGCGCAGGAACACGTCGCCCTTTTCCTGGGCGATGCGGGTCAGCACGCGATCGTCGATTGTGTCCCTCTTCATGCTGCCAACATACGACATTTCGGCGTGCCATTCCACTCAAACAATCGCCGCCCGCACTTTGGCCGACACGTATTCCGACACCACCACCGCCCCGAGGATCGCTACCAGAATTAACGTCACCTGCGGCCAGGCCAGTTGGCTGACGGACGCGTTCAATTGCAGCCCGATCCCGCCGGCGCCGACGATGCCGAGCACGGCGGACTCGCGGATGTTGATGTCCCAGCGGTAGACGGATACGCCGGCGAACGTGGGCATCACCTGCGGCACCACGCCATACGCCAGGATTTGCGCGCGGCTGGCACCGGTTGCTTCGATGGCTTCGACCTGGGTGGCGTCGATTTCCTCGATCGCCTCGTACAGCAGCTTGCCGAAGAAGCCGATGGAGTGCAGCGCGACGGATAAAATACCGGCCAGCACGCCGGGTCCGACGATGGTGACCAATAGCAACGCCCAGATCAAGGTGTTGATGGAGCGCGACACTGCGATGATTCCCAGCGCGAGCGGGCGCAACAGAAGCGCATGTGGGCTGGTGTTGCGCGCCGCCAGGAACGCCACCGGGGTCCCAAGCAGGATGGCAAGCAGCGTGCCGAGCGTGGCGATATTCACCGTGTCCCACAGGGGTTTCACAATCGCACCCGCATATCCCCAGCGCGGCGGCCACATGCGTCCCAGCATATCCGCGGCTTGGGTGGGTGCGTCCCAGACGAAGTCCCACTGGGTGGCCTCGGCGATCAAACGCCAGCTTTGGGTGAACGCGAGGGCACCGAGCAACCAGCCGAACCAGATCGCCCATTGCGCTTTCGTGGTGCGGCGGCGCCAGACGGGGGTCACTTCAGGCGCTCCCGGATCAGGCCGCTGGCGTATTCCGCGATCAGCACGATCAGGATAATGGACAAAAGAATGGCCGCGGCGGTGTCGTATTCGTAGCGACCCAGCGCGGTGTTCAGGGTGGCGCCGATGCCGCCGGCCCCGACGATGCCCAGCACGGCGGATTCCCGGAAATTGATATCCAGGCGATACAGCGACAGCCCCACGAGCCGAGGCATCACCTGCGGCTGGATGGCATAATTCACCCATTGCAGCCAGGACGCCCCGGTGGACCGGATGGCGTCGAGGGGGCCGGTGTCCACCGCCTCGATCCGTTCCGCGATCAGTTTGGCGATGAAGCCGATGCTGGAGAATGTCAGCGTCAGCATGCCGGCGAAGGGGCCGAAGCCGAACATCTTCACGAAGAAGATGGCAACGATCAGCTCCTGCAACGTGCGGGACGTGGCGATCAGCGTGCGGCAGACCAGATAAACCGGCCGGGGCGACAGGTTACGCGCGGCGCCCAGACCGACAGGGATGGCCAGCACGATGCCCAGGACGGTCGAAGTCACCGTCATGGCGACGCTTTCCGTCAGGCCTTCGACGATTTCGTCGCCGCGCGACAGGAAATCCGGGGCGAAGAACGACGAAACGAACCGCCAGCCGCGTGGCACGCCCGCGGCGAGGCGGGTCCAATTGATCTCGACCGAACCGAGGGCAGCGGCGAGATACAGGGCAACCGCGAGGCCGATCGACCAGCGCAGCCAGGCCGCTTCGATGAACGGGGGCTTGCGCCATACATCAGGCGTCATCGGCCTGTTCCGCCCAATCCTCGGCGCCGTAGATGGTGGTCAGCGCATCCCGTGTCAGCGCATCGGGCTTGCCGTCGAACACCAAAATGCCCTTCCGCAGCCCGACGATACGGTGCGCGAACTGCCGCGCCAAAGCGACATCGTGGATATTGATGATGGCCGCGAGGCCGCGTTCATCGCACAGCTCAAGGATCAGGCGCATGATCTGTCGGGACGTTCTTGGGTCGAGGCTGGCGGTCGGTTCGTCCACCAGCAGCAGCGCGGGCGCCTGCATCAAAGCGCGCGCGATGCCGACCCGCTGGCGCTGGCCACCGGACAGGGCGTCGGCACGTTTGTTCTCGAACCCCGACAACCCGACCCGATCGAGGAAATGGAACGCCTGGCGAATGTCCTCGGGCGGGAAGCGGCGGAACCAGCTGGCCCAGAATCCGACATACCCCAAACGGCCGGACAGCACGTTTTCCATGACCGTCAGGCGCTCGATCAAGGCGAATTCCTGGAAGATCATGCCCATCCTGCGGCGCGCGGCGCGCAGGCCCGATGCGGACAGGGCGGTGATGTCCTCCCCATCCAGGACGACCCGACCCGATGTCGGTTCCACCAAGCGGTTGGTACAGCGGATCAACGTGCTTTTGCCGGCGCCGGAAGGGCCGATCAAGGCAACGACCGCGCCATCGGGAATTGTCAGGTCGACCCCATCCAGCGCCGCGTCGCCCCGGTCGTAGCGCTTGGTCAGCCCCGTCAGTTGCAGCATGAGGCTACTTGCAGGTGTACGAAACGTTCATCGCGGCATCGATCTTACGCACGACATCCCAGGTGTCCTTGTACGAAATCGGGATGAATTTCTCCTGCGGGGGGGTGGAGCCTTTGTATTCCGCCTGCAAAGTGCTGCCGTCCCAGGCGAAGGTGAAAAACGCTTCCTTCACTTTCGCCGCGAGTTCGGGTTTCAGGTTGTAGACGGTCCCGTATCCCGTGGTCGGGAACGTCTGCGACTTGTAGATGGTGCGCAGCTTGGAACGTTCCACCACGCCGCGCGCCATCATGCGGTACATCACCGCGTTCGCCACCGCCCCCGCGTCGTAATCCTTGTTCGCGACGCCCAGCACGGTGTTGTCGTGCTTGCCGGAAAAGCTGGGTTTGTAGTCCCTGTCCGGCTCCAGTCCGAATTCCAGCCGCAACAGCGCCGCCGGCGCCTTGTAGCCGGAGTTGGAGTTCGGGTCGGTAAACGCGAAGGTCTTACCCTTCAGATCCGCCACCGTTTTGATCGTGCTGTCGGCCGGCACGATGATCTCCATCTCGTAGCCGAATGCGTTTTCTTTCGATGCCATCATGGCGAAGGGCACGAACCCGGCGCAGTTCACCGCGATCGGGTTACTACCGGTGTTGAAGCCGGCGACATGCAGGCGGCCAGCGCGCATCGCCTCGATTTGGGCGGCGTTGGATTGCACCGCGAAGAACTGCACCTTCTTGCCGGTCATTTTCTCCATGTGATGCAGGAAGCCGTCCCAGACCTTGCGGTAGACCTCGGGGTCCTCGACCGGGGTGTAGGCGAACACCAGCGTGGACGGGTCGAGCCATTGCTTCGGATCGGCCGGGGCATCCGCGACCATGTCGCCGTCGCGGTCGCAATAGCGCACGTCCAACTGGCCGCGCGGGCAATCCTCCGCCCGAGCGGCCTGAGCCAGGGTGCAGAGGACGGCGGCGGCGAGAATTGTGCGGACGAGTGTCATGCGACCTCCCTGGACGGCGTGGCGCCGATCGATGGGCGTGTTATAGTGGCTGGCGGGAGATTGGGGAAATACGGATGACCCGCGACTTATATCGGCGCCGCGCATTATTGGGGTCGGTAGGGGCCTCAGTGGCCACCGATGGCGGGCGGCGGGGTGAAGGCAGCCGGAGCCTTGGCGCGTAGCACAGCCGCCCCGCCATGGACCTCGATCATCGCGGCCTGATCGGCTTTAGCGTCGCGGTCGGCGGCTTCGGGGTCCACCCGCGTGCGCAGGCGGTTTTCCAAGTCGGCGCGAACATCGGCCGCACTGTTGGCGCTGCCGAGGTCGTTCAATTCCTCGGGGTCCGCGTCCAGATCGAACAACTGCGGCGGCGCGCCGACGTAGTGCACGTATTTATGCCGTAACGTCCGCAGCATGTAGAACGCGTCCGGTCCGTAGGTGTGGAATTCCGATAACGCGACGCGGTCTTCGGCCGGGGCGTTGGCCAACCGTAGCAGCGACGTGCCGGGCAATAACGCGTCCGTCACCCCGACAGCATCCAGGATGGTGGCGGACACATCGCACAGCGTCACCGGGGTCCGGCACATCGCGCCCGCCGGCACATCCGCACCCGTCAACAGCATGGGGATGCCCGCGCTTTCCTCATACATCGTGGCCTTGCCCCACAGGCCCCGGCTGCCAAGATTGTCGCCGTGATCCGAGGTGTAAACGATGCGGGTGCTGTCGCGCAGGCCGGCCGCATCCACCGCCGTCATGATTTTTCCAATTTGCTCGTCCAGGAACGACACCAGCCCGAAATAGCCCGACAGCGCTCGATTTAAATCGTCGGCGCCGTTGAACGGCGCGTCGTAGTGCGACTTGCGGCGGTACATCGCGACATACGGGTGCATGGGGCGCTCGTCGGGGTCGTACAGCTTCGGGCGGGGCAGGTCCCTGCCCCGGTAGCGGTAAAAATGTTCCGGCGGCGCCGTCAGCGGGAAATGCGGCGACACCATGGACACGAACAGCACCCATGGCTTGTCGTGCCGCTTGGCACCGGTTTCGCGCAGCCATACCTGCGCATCGGCGGCGATCTGGCGGTCGTACAAGGTGTATTCGCTCTCCCCCGCTTTGGCATTGCGCAGCAGCGAGGCCCCGCTCACGCGCACGTCGTCGGGATCCCTGATCAAATGCGTGACGTCGCCGACGCCATTGGCGATGTGCATCGCCAGCCGGGAGTCCGTGAAACCGTAGTCGTCCCCCTCATGGCCCTTGTAGTGCAGCTTGCCGATGGACACGGCGGTATGCCCCCGATCCCGCAGCAGGTGCGCCCAACCCGGCGGCACCCCGCCATAGGCAATCGCGTTATCCCAGGCGCGATGCACGTGCACCGGCTGGCCGGTGATGAAGCTGGCGCGCGCCGGCACACAGATGGGCGACGGGGTATAGGCCGAGGCGAACCGTGTGCCAGCGGCGGCAATGCGGTCCAGATGCGGCGTTGAGATGACGGGGTGGCCGGCATAACCGGCCACCTTGGGATTGTGCTCGTCCGACATGATGACGATCAGGTTTTTGGCGGACGGCATAGGCTTACTCCCCGACATCGGTCAGTTTTTGACCGGCTGCAGGGTCCTCAGATACGCCAGAAGCGCGTTCATGTCGTTATCCCTCATGGTCTTGTACCAATCGAATGCCATCAGTCGCACCAGTTGCCGCCCGTCCGGACGCACGCCGGTCGCAATGGCCGCCTTCGCCTGCATGTTGGTCCAATGCGCCATGCCGTTCGGATTGCCCGGCGTCAGATTGGCCGACACAACGATGCCACCACCGGGTGCCGGCAGTTCCTGCCCACCGCCGCCAAGCCGCGTGAAATCCAGCTGCCCTTTCACCCGCGGCGTATGGCACTCCAGGCAATGCCCGATATCCGCGAGGTATTTGCCGTACGCGGCGGTGGTGGACCGCGGCACGTCCGCGACACGCGCCACCGGCGGGCCGTAGGCCGGCGGTAGCGGGATATTGTACTTCGATTTGTCCACCTTGTGCGAAACCGGCTTGGTCGCTCGGAGCGCGGCAACGATGGCGCGCACATCGTTGTCCGACATATTGCGGTAAAACGCGATCGGCATCGGCGGCCCAATCAAGGTGCCATCGGGGCGCTTGCCCTCCCGGATCGCGGTCACAAGCTGCGCGTCGGTCCAATTGCCAACCCCGGTTTCCTTATCCGGCGTGATGTTGGACGCCACCGCTCGGAATTCCGGCTTCTCGATCACCAGACCGCCCGACAGTTCCTGACCGGCTTGTATCCTGCCATCCGGCCCCCTGGGGGAATGGCAATTGCCGCAAGCGACGATGCCGTTCATCAGATACTGGCCCCGCGCCAGATCGCCATCCGCCGCCCGAGCGGTGAAAGCCGCCGCGATAACGGCGACGAACACCAAACCCTGTATTGCTCTTGTTGTCATGTCTTCCCCGGTGCCATTGATTGCACGCGAGGCTAATGGATCGGCCACGAAATCCGCAACCACTCATTTGCGTTATGACGGCATCATCCGCACGCAATCGCCGCGACGCCCGGCCTGGAACAAAAACGTCACGAGCTGCCCAATCTCCGGCAGTTCCGGCGCCTGGGTGACCCCGGTCAGGCTCCACAGTTCCTGGATCGCATCGACCGCCCCGGCAATGCCAGGTTCCCGCCCGGTTAGCATCAACAGCGGCAAGCCCGGATCGTGATCCGCAACGCGCATCATGACGTGGCAACCGTCCTGACCGGCCCCCTCAAGCTCGGCTACCACCGCCATCGGCTGGTGCCGTTCCAGGAAAGGCGCGAGATCCATCTCGGTCGACAATAGTTCTATGCCGAACCCCAGGAAGTCGCAGATATTGTCGAGAACCGACGCCACCTCCGGGCTGTCGCTGATGACCAGGACCACCGCCTGGCACGGCACCGTCGCGATCGATGCGATTTCGCTCGGCGGAAAATTTTGGGTAAATAGCCTCGTGTTCAGGTGAGTCATCGAAACCTCTCAAGATCGGCGCTGTCGTCGGGAACGATCGAGAGTGTGGTCGCTTTCGTTCGCGCGCCAAAGACCGGTTAGCGTGAATACGATTGGTGAATACGCCGATCTATCGTAAATTATCGTGATTTTTGAAAGCTGCCTCATTCAGGCCGCCGTGAGCCCCGTGCACCTGGGCGTTTGACCAGCGGGCCACATGGGTTACAACTGCTACCAATCAGCAGAGGAAGAGCCCCATGTCCAGCGCATACGACATCGTCATCCGCGGCGGCACCATCATGGATGGCAACGGCGGCACGCCGTATATCGGCGACGTCGCCGTTAAAGACGGCAAAATCGCCGCGGTCGGCGTGGTATCCGGTTCGGGAACCGAGGAGATCGACGCCGCCGGCCTGTCGGTCACGCCGGGGTTCGTCGACCTCCATACCCACTACGACGGGCAGGCGATGTGGGATTCACATCTCGCACCCTCGTCCTGGCACGGCGTCACCACGGTTGTCATGGGCAATTGCGGCGTCGGCTTCGCGCCGGTGAAGGCGGACACGCAAGATGCGGTGATCGCGCTGATGGAGGGTGTGGAAGACCTCCCCGGTCCCTGCCTGAACGAAGGCCTGGATTTCTCATGGGAAACCTTTGGCGAGTACCTGACCGCGCTGGAACGCCGTAAGCACGACATCGATTTTTGCGCATTGCTGCCGCACGCGCCGCTTCGGGTTTACGTCATGGGCGATCGCGCGATGGCGCTGGAGGATGCCAACCAGGAGGATATCCAGCGTATGCGCGAACTGACCGCCGAAGCAGTCCGCGCTGGCGCCTGGGGTTTCTCCACCTCCCGCACGATCGCGCACAAGACGCTGGCCGGCGAAAACACCCCCACGTTGCGGGCGCATGAGAACGAGCTGATGGGCATCGCCATGGGCTTGAAAGACGCGGGCTGGGGCATGATCGAGATGACGTCCGACTGGAACACCCCCGATCCGGCGACGGAATTCGCGATGGTGCGGCGCATCATGGATGCTTCGGGTCGGCCGCTGGTGTTTTCGTTGACCCAACGCCATGACCGGACCGAGGCGTGGAAGGATCTTCTCTCGTTGTCGGCGACCGCCGCCAGTGACGGCTTGCCAATCCGATGCGTCGTGCCGCCGCGCCCAATCGGCGCGCTGCTGGGCCTGACCGGCTCGCAGAACCCCTTCGCGGGGACACGGACCTACCACGCCATCGCGCATTTGCCGGTGGAGGAACGGGTTCGGATCATGCGCGACCCGGCCGTTCGGGAAAAAATCGTGACCGAGGACCCGACCGAGTTCAACACCTGGTCGTTGCTGGTGCGCGTTGGTTACGAGCGGATGTTCGCGTTCACCAACCCGCTGAACTACACGCCGTCGCGCGAAGACTCGATCACCGCCATCGCCGCCCGCAAGGGCGTAACCCCGCAGGAAGTCGCCTACGACATGCTGCTGGAAGACGACGGTAAGGGCTTTATCTTTGCCTGTATCGTTAACTACGCGAACTACGACCTGGAAGCGGTCAAGACGATGTACGGCAGCGAGCACGTGATCCCCGGCCTGTCGGACGGCGGCGCGCATGTGGCGTTCATCTCCGACGCGTCGTTCCCGACGTTTCTGCTCAGTTACTGGGGCCGCGACCGTGGCGAGGACCGCATGCCCCTCCACGATCTGGTGCGCCGCCAAACGCGGGAGCCTGCTCGGTTCGCCGGTCTTCACGACCGTGGCGTGCTGGCACCCGGCATGAAGGCCGACATCAACGTGATCGATTTCGCCAACCTCGGGTTGGAACGGCCGGAGATGGTCATCGACCTGCCCGCCGGCGGACGCCGCCTGATGCAGAAGGC